>JBGUIY010000161.1:0-4719 GCA_045113475.1 Christensenellales bacterium
AATCTCAAAGTGGATTTGTGCATTCTCCATGCCCTTGGGAGCTTTTGCATAATCGTAGGCGCAGAAAATGGTTTGATCTGCTTCCTGACGCCAATACATCACGCCATGTCGATCTTCTCGACCAAAGGGAGAAATATAGGGAGCCTTCCCGGATGAAGCGCCTTGTCCTTCTCCGCGGAAAGTCAGGTTCTGCAGAACATTTCCGTCCAGGGCGGGCGCAGTGACCCGCCAGACAACGGTGCGCGGCACTTCATCCGCCAGAGAACTGCTCAGATTAAGCGTCAGCAGTACGGCGCACAGAATCAGCAGAACACGCCGCTTACTCATTGACAGGCACCTCCTCCATGGTCATCATATTGGCATAGTATTCATCCTCCGCAGCGATGGAGACGGCGTCGTTGTACCGCAGAGCCATCACCTTTTCCAGCGTGTATGAGATTTCCACGCGATACACGCCGCCGTCCGCCATCACGACCCTTACTTCTACACCTTGAAGCTCATTCAGTTTGGTCTCGCTCCAATTCCGGATTTCCGTGATACCGCTTTCTTCAAAAGTGCTGTGAGCTGTCACCGCTTCCACAGCGATGGATGCCCATTTCTCATCCCATGGATCCATCCGGATATCCGAGGGGATGGCGTTGCTTGGGCTGATCAGCGTCACACTGCCCTCGATCAGCCTGCCGGTTGCCATGTCGAGGACGCCGCGCCACATACGCCCCGTTCCACCCACCTCTGTAAAGGTGGTGTCATAGTTTGCGCGAATGTCTCCGTACTCAGTGCTGCTGCCGGTGGACTCGTTGGCGCCGCGCCGGGCGGAGAGGGGCATGCCCAGCAGCAGATGCAGTTCCTGCCGCAGTTGGGTCTCATAGCCGGACAGTTCTTCGGGAGTAGCGCCTATGTCTCCTTGATCCAGGGCGATCAGCTGCAGCAGCTCCTCGTCTGTGAGCCGACGGGCCGGGCGGAATCGGAACTCGTCCAGGCCGTTGAAATCCTCTTCGTCCAGCGTGACCCGGCCCACACCATCATCCATCACCAGCGCAGTGAATGGCGTCTCCGGACGCAGTTCGGCACGGGTGTACAGGCCAGTCAGCTCGCTGCGGCGCTCCCGCTCATCGTCCCGGAAGGAGCGGATGCCCACCTCAATGCCGCCGCCCCGCATGCAGTTGTGCCAGGACAGCGCGTCTGGATCCAGGGTGATCCCCAGCTGCCCGTAAGCATCCACCACTTGCAGCAGCTCCTCGTCCGTGAGATCACGGTTGGGCAGCAGAAGGAAGCAGGGCTCGCCCTCGTACTGCTCCGGCGGCAGCTGGATGACACTGACGTGAACCCGCTCTGTCAGGTTCAGGATGCTGCTCTCCGGGCGCTCTCCGCTCTCCCAGCGCCGCTGGATCTCCGGCAGGCGTTCCCGCTCGGATACCGTCAGGGCGGGCAGGGCGTATTCGTCGCCGTAGTCCTCATAGTAGGCGGTCAGGTCATCCGCTCCGTAGGGGTTCGCCTCCACCACGGGCCGTGGCATCGGCGGTGTGGTGGGCAGGATTTCCACTGTGTTTTCTGCCATTGCCAGAGGCGGCAGGACCATGACCGCGCACAGTGCCAGAGTACAAATGTTTCTGATCATTCAATCTCCTCCTGTCTGTCAGCTGCTTCCGCGTCTTCCGGACGGCGCTTTCCGGCTGGCAACTGTATCATGCCACAGGGTATGTAACGGAGTCATCATCGGGATGTAACGGAGTTGTAAAGGTAACGGCGGTGCCTTGGCCGGGCAAGGATGAGAAGGTCAGACTGCCGCCGTGCAGCTCCGCAATCTGCCGACACAGCGCCAGCCCCAGACCGGCTCCGCCCTGGCGGCGGGTGCGCGCCTTGTCTGCCTTCCAGAAGGGCTCGCAGGCATGGCGGAGGGTCTCTTCGCTCATGCCGATGCCCTGGTCCTGCACCGTAAATCCATTCGGCTCCGCCCGCAGGATCACCGTCATCCCGGTGGAGGAGGCGTGGATGGCATTGGCGGCCAGGTTGTCCGCCAGCAGGGAGAGCAGTTCCCGGTCTCCCGTAATGGCGCTGTCCGCGCCTTCCACGGCGATCGTAATTCCATCGGCCTGGGGCTGCAGCCGCTCCGCCGTTTCCCGGAGCAGTTCCGTCACGGAAACACGCTCAGCTTCCGGCGGTTCATGTCCCATGGCTGTCAGCTTCATCAGCTGCTGATCCATATCCGTGAGGCGATGGATTTCCTTCGCCATGCTGTCCGCAATCCTTTTCCTTTCCTCCTGCGACAGCTCCCGTTCCAGCAGTCTCGCATTCCCCAGCAGGGAGGTCAGAGGGGTGCGCATCTCGTGGGCCAGGGCTTCCAGCAGAGCCTGCCGGGCCTCGCTCTCCTCCCGCAGCCGTGTCTCCCGGGCTTCTACGGCTCCCTGCATCTCGGAGAACGCCCGGGCCAGGGTGCCGATCTCGTCCTTCTGGCCGGTTGGCAATGGAACCGTGGTATTGCTTTGCGTCGTCATGGCCCGGGCGGCTTCCGTGAGTTTCCGGAGCGGGCGGGTCAGGACACCGGCCAGAATCAGCGCAAGCAGAATCAGCAGGGCAGATGCTCCACCCGCCACGGCAAAGGCCATCCGGCGGAAGCTGTCTTTCAGGTCGTAAATGTCGCCGACATCCCCCATGAGAATCACGGTCAGATTGTTGTTCACCGGCTCTGCCACCGCATAACGCTGAGGCCGGCTGCCGGTGTCCAGCATGGCCGCCCGCTGGCCGCAGATCAGGCTGTCGTAATACCTGTTGGGCAGCAGCGCATCTGCAATGGGATTGCTCCGCCAGCAGAAGATCAGGTCGATGCCCTGCGCGCGGTAGTACTGCGTGTACTGCCTTGCATAGGCCACTGCCTCCAGATAGGTCAGGCTCTGCATGGTCTGCTGCACGTCCCGGAAGACAACGCCCTGAGTGGCCTGAATGCGCTTCTTCTCGCGCTCCAGGGAGAGGGTGAAGCTGCGCTCGCTCATGAACCAGGCGATGCCGAAGAGCAGGGGAACGGTGACCAGCAGGATCAGTGCGATCAGTCTTTTCCGCATGCCGCACCTCCCTGCCAGCGGTAGCCATATTTATAGACAGTCTCAATGCGCTCCGGGCCGAGCTTTGCCCGAAGCCGCTGTACATGGACATCCACGGTGCGGGTTTCCCCGACAAAGTCCCAACCCCAGACAGCGGAGAGAATCTTGTCCCGGCTCAGGGCCGCCCCGGCGTTCCGGGTCAGCAGTGCCAACAGGTCGAACTCCGTCGCCGTCAGCGGCACGCTCTCCCCGTCCAGGGTTACGGACCGGGCGCTGTAATCCACGGTCAGTCCGCCGTCCGTGAAGACCTGGGGCTGGGTTCTGCGCAGGATCACGTCGATGCGCGCCAAAAGCTCCTCCGGCTCGAAGGGCTTGAGGATGTAGTCCTCCGCGCCCATGCGAAGCCCCTTCACCCGATCCGCCACCGCTGTCCGGGCCGTGAGGAAGAGCACCGGGATCCCCGCGTTCAGCAGATCCTGCGCCAGAGAGAAGCCGTCCTCCCCGGGCATCATGATATCCACCAGGGCCAAGTCTGCGCCGTGGCTCCGCAGGACGCTCCGCGCTTCCTCAGCGTCCGCGGCATCCAGCGGCAGGTGTCCTGCCAGTTTCAGCACCGTGCCCAGCATCTCCCGGATCGCCGGTTCATCATCCACAAACAAAATCGCTGCCATATTCATCACCTTTTCAAGTATATCACTGAATGAAGAAAAAAGTTGTAACGGTGTTGTAAAGCAAGTAAAAACGCCTTCCCGAAAGCGAAGAGGGAAGGCGTTGCAGCAGATTTCCACCTGAGTAGTTTACATTCATCATGGGATCATTTGAAAATGCCTCAGCGCCTCCTCAATGGCGTTTTCCTTTTCCGGCGGACATTTCGGCACACGATTGCTCTCAGTCTTCGACTTGTTATAGCAGTCCCTTTCGATGATCCCATGCTTTGCCTTCACCTGGGCAATGTACAGGCAGGAGACCTTCAAGCCAGTATGCTCCAGCACGTATGCCTTTATTTCTTCATACGTTGCCTTGGTCTCTGCAGCGGTCACATCCAGCTCCGTCATATCCAGATCAATGTCGATATGTGGAGCAGATCTGATTTTGGACAATAAGCAAACCGTCTCAACATACAATGGTACAATTACATGTAATTCCGTCAGGCTCAGAGTAGGTCCATCAACATCCTCCACAATAATAAGACAAATGAATTCAGGAACCAGAATACACGTTCTTGATACAACCACCGTTTCCGGTTGGTATCGTGTGACACTGCCTGCTGGAACTGGCTGGGTGTCATCAGCCTACGTAAATTTAGACTAACTATCTATTACTGCAGCAAAGCTACTGCTGATTGACAACAGCAGTAGCTTTGTTTATTACCCTAAAAACGAGCCAAAATAATAACCGCCAACATCTCCATCCTCATAAATAAGGATCGTATAATTTGGGCCTGTTGGGTTAATATCATCAGAGCAATCAAATAAAGTGACTTTCCATGCTGGTTTCTTATAAGAAGTCATGAAGAAATACTCAGGATAATAACGAATTAATAAAGACGTATCCACAGATTCCTGCTCTTCAAGAACTTTGCACGCAATCATAAACGCTGTAGTTTTGTCTATTGTGTTCTCGCCCGGAAGCCCTAAAGCATAAGTAATCGCGCCAACATCATCATATACACGTTCCACCT
>JBGUIY010000162.1:0-5038 GCA_045113475.1 Christensenellales bacterium
AAGGAGCGCTTATGAAACCGATCGAATTGAAGGATTTCCTGAATTACCGTTTTCTTTCCGGCCTCCGCTATGCCCCGGAAGGCGGCAGGGCCGCTTTCGCCGTCAGCGTCGCCAACGAGGAGAGCAACAGCTATGATTCCTGCCTCTGGCTGTACGAAAACGGCTCGCTTCGCCAGCTGACGTCCCTCGGCAGGGAAAAAACCTTCTGGTGGCTGGACAGCCATCGCCTGATCTTCCCCGCCGCCCGCACCGAAGCGGAAAAGAAGCAGGCCGAAACAGGCGTGGCGCGGACGAACCTCTACTGCCTGGACGTCCTCGGCGGCGAAGCCCTGCCCTGGCTCACGCTGCCGTTCGCCGTCAGCGACCTCAGGGTGCTGGACGGAAACCGCCTGGCTGTCCTCGGCAGCATCGACTGCGCGCATCCGGACGATTACAGTGAGACGGATGAAAAACGCAAAGAACTGGCCGAACAGCACAAAAAAGATGAAGACTACGAGGTCCTGACCGAGATCCCCTTCTGGATGAACGGCCAGGGCATCACCAGCGGCAGACGGACCGCGCTTTTCGACGTCACCCTGTCCCCGTTCTCCGTCACGCGGATCACCGAACCCGCAGAGAATGTCGGCGCCTGGACGGTTCTCGGCGGCGAGGTATTCTTCACCTCCCAGACCTGGACAGGCAAAATGCCGCTCAAGGATCACACGCTGAAGGCATACGGCTGGGCCGGCGGCGCGCTGCGGACCGTCAGCGCGGAAACCGACCTGTACGTCAGCGACCTGCAGGCCTTCGGCAGCGGGCTGCTGATGACCGCCACGTCCGGCGAACGCCACGGACTCAACGAAAACGAATGGGTATACCTGGTGGATCCCGCCGACGGCACGCGCAGGGTGCTGCGGCAGGAGGAGTACGACATGTACAACTCCACCGGCAGCGACTGCCGGCTGGGCGGCGGGCAGGAGCGCGCGGTCTGTCAGGACGCGCTCTGGCACACCGCCACCCGGGAAGGCAACTGCGGCATTTTCCGCCTGAACCGGGACGGCTCCAGCGAACCCGTCCTGATGCGGGACGGCAGTGCGGACTGCTTCGACATCGACCCCGCCACCGGCCGCATCCTGCTGATCGGGCTCTACGATATGCGCCTGCAGGAACTGTATGAGTACGCGCCTGACACCGGAACGCTGACGCAGGTCTCCCATTTCAACGACGGCATTCTGTCGGATAAGTACGTCGCGCAGCCCTGCCCCATTTCCGTCGAAAGCGCCGGGCTGAACATCGGCGGCTGGGTACTGTATCCGAAGGATTACGATCCCGCCAAAAAATACCCCGCCGTGCTGGACATTCACGGCGGACCGAAAACGGCTTACGGGCCCATCTTCTATCACGAGATGCAGGTATGGGCCAGTCTGGGCTATTTCGTTTTCTTCTGCAATCCCAAAGGCAGCGACGGCCGGGACAACGAATTCATGGATATATTCGGGCATTACGGCGAAACGGACTACCGGAACCTGATGGACTTCACTGACAAGGTGCTGGCAGAGATCCCCCAGATCGACCCGAAGCGCGTGTGCGTCACCGGCGGCAGCTACGGCGGCTTTATGACCAACTGGATCATCGGCCATACCGGCCGCTTCTGCTGCGCGGCCTCCCAGCGCTCCATCGCCAACTGGACCGGCTTTTGGGGCACCAGCGACATCGGCTATTTCTTCGTGCCGGACCAGTGCAAAGCTGACCTGTATACCGGCCTGAACGACCTGTGGCGGCAGTCTCCCCTGGCCTATGCCGACAAAGCGACCACCCCCACCCTGTTCATCCACTCCGACCAGGACTACCGCTGCCCCTTGAGTGAGGGCCTGCAGATGTTCACCGCCCTGCGCGCCAACGGCACCGAGGCCCGGCTGTGCCTGTTCCACGGCGAGAACCATGAGCTTTCCCGCTCCGGCAAGCCGCAGCACCGGGTCAGGCGGCTGACGGAGATCACGGAGTGGTTCGGGAAGTATGCAGGGAACGAGGAAAAGTAGTAAGCAAAGCAGGAAATAGACAGGAAAAAGAAAATGCCGCTTTAAGAACGGACGGGAAATGTCGTTTCTTAAGGCGGCATTTTTGATGGTGTAAGCTCCTGATGTATACGCTGCCGGATAATGTCTGATAAGCCGCGCCATCCTGAGACAGCGGAGCGGATCATCCGCCGTTCCGCTGCAGCGCGGCCTTATTCTCCAAACAGCTCCACTGTCTTTTTCATTCTGTCCGCCACCTTCACGCCGAAGGGACAGCGGGTCTCGCAGCCGCGGCAGGCGATGCACTCGCCGGCGTGATGCTCCAGGGAACGGTAATGCTCCCTCAGGGAGGCGGGCAGCTCGGGCTGCATGGTACCCAGGTCGTAGAGCTTGTTGACCATGGCGATATCGATGTTCACGGGACAGGGCTTGCAGTGGCCGCAATAGGTGCACTCGCCGCCCGAGAAAGTGTGCTTGGGCGCGTTCAGCAGCACACGGGCATAGTTTTTCTCGTCCTCGGAAGCGGTCTCGTAGGCCAGCGCAGCGTCTATCTGGTCCGGCGTATCGTAGCCGCAAAGCACGGAGGCCACCGCCGGCTTGGTCAGGCAGTAGTGGATGCACTGCGCCGGGGTGAACGCCACGCCGAAGGGGGAGCGCTGGGCGTCGAACAGCCTGCCGCCCGCAAAGGGCTTCATGCAGGTCAAGCCCACGTCCTGCTGTTCGCAGAGCTTGTACATCTCCACCCGGACGGGATCGACGCCCGCAAGATCCTCCGCATAGCGGTTCTCGAAATAATCCTCGATGTCCTCCGTCGGGGGCATCAGGTCGAAGGCCGGATTGACGCTGAACAGGATCATTTCCACAAAGCCGCTCTCCGCGGCCTTTTTCGCGATGGCCGGATTATGGGTGGACAGGCCGATGTGCCGGATCTTCCCCTGGGCTTTGAGTTCCATCACGTAGTCGAGGTAAGCGCCGGGCACCTTTTCCGCCCAGTCGCTCTCCAGGTCCACGTAGTGGATCATGCCCAGATCGATATAATCCGTCTTCAGACGCCGGAGCAGGTCCTCGAAGGCGATTCTGCACTGCTCCACGTCCCTGGTGCGGGTGTACTGGCCGTTCTGCCAGGTGGAGCCGATGTGCCCCTGCACGTACCACTGCTCCCGGCAACCCTCCATGCCCCGTCCGATGATATCCCGGGACTTGGGATCCGGCATCCAGCAGTCGATGATATTGATTCCCCGCTCGTGCGCGTAGCGCATCAAAGCGACGGATTCGTCCTCCGGATGCCGCTCCAGCCATTCGCCGCCGAAACCGATCTCGCTGACCATTAAGCCTGTTTTTCCGAGACGCCTGTAATTCATAACAATTCCTTTCTGAAATAAAAACTTCGTATTTGTTAAACCGACCAGACATGCGATCGGTCAGGATACCTGATCAAAGGTTATCCGCAATGCCTTTCAAAACAATAATATACGGCGCCTGCCTGGATGTCAAGTGGATTCTCGGCAGCAAATCTGATACGGTTTTGATATGAAAATGATACGGTTCTGATCCTTTACACCGCGCATTGCCGTGCTATAATAGGAGTATCAGAAAAAACGCTCTGTCCGCCGGACCGGGCGTTTTTTTCATTCTGTCCTGCAGGAGGATTTGTTCATGGCACGGATGACGGGATTTGTATTCCAGGACGAGTATCTGGCAAAGCTGAGGAAGCTGACGGACGAAGAACTGGGGCGGCTGGTGCGGGCAGTGGCGCTGTATCACATGAGCGGCGAAGAACCGGAGCTGGACGGCGCCGTGGCGCTGGCCTGTGATTTCATCCGGGCGGACGTGGACCGAATCGAGGAGCAGTACCGGCTGAAGTGTGAGACCAACCGCCGCAACCGCCTGGGAAATGAGGAAAAAGCACCCGCCGCGTCAAATGCCGTCAAAAAAGGACGACCGTCCACGATCGTCCATGAAGATAAAGTTAAAGAGAAAGATAAAGAGAAAGCCGAATCCTGTGATGATGATCATCATCCGGATACGGCGGAACCTTCGGCAGAAAACGGGGACGCTCTGCTCAGAAAGGCACACTGCGCCTTCTCCGGACTGACGGATACGCACGAAGCCGCTCTCCGGAGCTACCGGGAAAAGCTGGGCGATGAACTGGTGAACTATGCCATTGACCGCACCGTCGCCAACGGCGCGAAGGGCTGGGCCTATACCGAAACCATTCTGGACGATTATCTCCGCCGGGGATTTCATACCGTCCGTGAAGCCCAGGACGCGGACGACCGATACAAGGCGTCCCATATCCGCCCGCGCGACCGTCCCGGAAAGACCGTGCCGGCCCAGCAGTATAAACAGCGTGAATACCGAGAAGCGGAAATGCAGGAGATTCTCGGGGTCAGGAGCCTGTATGAATGATTGACCCCGTTTCGCTCTGTCCCTTAGGGTCAGTCCAGGATGAACCTGCCATCCCCCGCCATCCGGATTTTCATTTCGTAGAAGGCCTTCAGCGCATCTGCCATGAAGGCGATGTCGCGGGTGCCCGCGGTCTCGTAGGCGGAGTGCATGGCCAGCTGGGCCAGGCCGATATCCACGGTGTTCATGGAAACGTGGCTGTTGGAGATGTTGCCCAGGGTGCCGCCGCCCAGGACGTCCGAGCGGTTCGCGAAGTGCTGGCAGGGCACGCCCGCCTGGCGGCAGACCTCCGTGAACAGGGCGGAAGACACGCCGTCAGTGGTGTATTTCTGGTTGGCGCTGTGCTTGATGACCACGCCGCCGTTCATGTAAACGCGGTTCTGGGCGTCGTACAGCTCCGGATGGTTCGGGTGCAGGGCGTGGGCGTTGTCCGCCGAGGCCATGAAGCCCGAGGCCATCGCCGCGCGCGTTTCCGCACCGGTCATGCCCAGGGCCTCCCCCGCCCGGGCCAGCACGTCGTACAGGAAGGTGGAATCCGCCCCCTGCTTGGAGGTGGAGCCGACCTCCTCGTTGTCGAAGACGCTGTACACCGGCATCCAGGTTTCCTCGCCTTCCGCGGCCAGGAAGCCCGCCAGGGC
>JBGUIY010000163.1:0-9247 GCA_045113475.1 Christensenellales bacterium
TCCAGGATCAGGTTGATCACCGCGCCGAGGATGATGGTGCCCATGCCCACCCGCGGATAGCCCTGGGCGTTGATGAATCCGTTCATGCCGGTAGCGATCATGGTAAAGGGCGTGCCGAGCAGGTAGATCCGCATGTACTCATCCGCGTAGGGATAGGAGATCTCGCTCGCGCCGAACAGCATCAGCATCGGCCGCCGAAGCCCCAGGAAAACCGCCATGAGCACAAAACCCGAGCCCAGCAGCATCGAAAAGGTGCAGCCCTGCAGCAGGCCGGCCCGGTCGTCATTGCCCTGGCCCCGGGCGATAGCGAACAGCGGCGCGCCGCCCTGGCCGAACAGGCTGGTAAAAGCACCGATGAGCGCGATGATGGGGAAAGCGACGCCGATGCCGATCAGGGCCATGCTGTCCTGCTCGGACAGGTGGCCCAGATAGATCCTGTCGACGATCGTATAGGTGACCTGGACGATCTCAGCCAGCGTCAGCGGGATCGCCTGGGCGAGTATCCGCTGCCAGACTTTGCCTGTGGCGAAATTGCCGGTCTCCCCTGTCCTGCGCATCTGCATCCTCCCGGTTTTCATACACGCCGCCGTACATATTTCAGCGTTCCTGTATTATATATGATATCGGGAATAAAAACAATCCGCCGGCAAAACAAAACCGCCGTCCCTGCGCAGGTCGGCCTGCGGGACGGCGGAGAAGCCGCGGAATACATCAGTAGTCCGGCGAGTATGGCATCACGGCCACGATCTCATCCTCGATATATACGAAGCGGTACAGCCCGCCGATGGTGGTGTTGTTCATGAAATCGTGGATGTTGTATGCCCGCTGGGGCGACGCCATGGAACCGTAGTAGAAGACGCAGCTGTCCGTGCAGGCATAACGGTAATGGTCCACCGTTTTGTTGACGAAGCTGGACAGGTTGCCGTCGCCGTAGGTCACAGTGCCCAGATCGGCGTCGATATACCACTTGCCGCTCTTCTGGTAAATGTTTTCGATATAGCCGGCGGACACGCGGGTCCGGCGGTCGCTGGGACGTCGCTGCAGGAATACGGTATAGGCGGTACGCTGTCCGGAGCTGCCGACCACTTCGATGGTCACCTGCTGCGGATTGTCCGTCATCTTGATATAGCTGGATGTTGCGCCGCTGCGCACGATGGTGCCGTTGACGTAGATCGTCGCGTACGGGTCGCCGGCCATGGGCGTGAACTGCACACGGCTGACCCAGCTGGCCACCGTCAGCAGATAAGTGGTCACCGAAGGGTTGAAATACTCCGGCAGCATTTTGCCTGTGTTGGGACAGTTATGCGTCAGCGATATGAGCTGCGGCGCTCCCGGGGACACGGACGGTTCGTTCCCCGTATATCCGCCCCAGTAATAGTCGCCGATCTGAAGCTCCTCGTCCGCGGCAGCGCCGGATACGGCCATGACCGCGATCAGCGTCAGGATCAGCAGCAGGGACAGTTTTCTCATCGTGTTACCTCCCGTCCAAATGAGCTGGACACTATTATAACGCTTCATCCCCGCGTTTTTATCCCGATTTAACAATATTTTCGGAAACTTTAATGCTTTTGTTACATTTGGAGTGCTTATGGGCAAGATTCGCTACGATATGCTGATGGAAGAAGAGATCGGAAGGCTGCGCAGGCTGGGGCTCAGACCGCGGCTTCTGCTGCACGTCTGCTGCGCGCCCTGCTCCACCGCCTGCCTGGAGCAGCTGACCGCCGCGTTTCAGGTAACCTGCTTCTACTACAATCCCAATATCGAGCCGGAACCGGAATTTGAGCGCCGTTTTGCCGAGCTTGAGCGCCTGACGCGCGAAATGCCCTTGCCGGGATCGCCGGAGGTCGTCAGGGGCGAATACGACCATGAGCGGTTCGCCGGAATCGCCCGCGGGCTCGAGGACGTGCCCGAGGGCGGAGAGCGCTGCACCCGCTGCTACCGCCTGCGATTGGAAGAGACCGCCAGGAAAGCCCGGGACGGCGGGTACGATTACTTTACCACCACGCTGTCGGTAAGCCCCTATAAGAACGCGGACAAGCTGAACACCATCGGCGCAACGCTGGCCGAGGCTTACGGCGTACCCTATCTCTTTTCCGATTTCAAGAAGCACGACGGCTATCTGCGCTCGATTCGCCTGAGCGCCGAGTACGATCTTTACCGGCAGGACTACTGCGGCTGCGTCTTTTCCAGGGCGCAGGCAGAAAAAAGGCGGCTGTCCGGAAAAACAACGGATAAAATATGATGTAAAATTCCATCCGTACTATTGTCGGCGCTGAAAAAGTATGCTATAATGCTTTTCGTCGTGCGGCGGGCGGACTGCCCTCGCCCGACATGCAGCGGCGGACCCGATCGTCCACCGCCATCAGCCGAAAGAAACGGGAGTTCATTCAATGAGCCGAACCAACAGCCGATATAACAATAAAAAAGAAAGCAAGCTCCTGCTGCTCGCGGTGCTGGGCGTCATCCTCGCCGCGCTCATCCTGCTCATGCCCAAGAAGCCGATCGTGAAGGCCGTCAACTCGGTGAGCGATCACAGCTCCGGGGCCGGAGGCCTGTGCCTCAGCGAGATCATGACAGACAACGCCAGCGCCCTCCCGGATGAAAAAGGCGCCTTCAGCGACTGGCTGGAAGTCTGGAACAGCAGCGACCATCCGATCAACATGAAGAACATCGGCCTGTCCAACCGTTCCGACAAGATCCAGTTCCTCTTCCCGGAAATGACGCTCCAGCCGGACGGCCGCGTGATCGTGTTCTGCGACAAGGTGAACCGCGACGATCCCGCCGGCACCCTGCACGCCAAGTGCAAGCTGTCCAGCCTGGGCTGCAGCGTTTTCCTCTTCGACCAGAACGGCGTGGCCCTCGACCAGGTCGTGGTGCCTACCCTGAACGCCGACGAAAGCTACCAGCGCGTTTCCGCACATGAGTGGCGGAAAACGGACGAATACGCCCCCGGCTTCGAAAAGACCAGCGACGGCCACATCGCCTACCTCGCCAGCTTCTCGGTGGAAGCCGACGTGCTGATGATCAACGAGATCATGCCGGTCCCCAAGACGGGGCTGCGGGATGAGGACGGCGACCTGTCCGACTGGGTGGAGCTGTACAACGCCGGCGACGCCACCATCCGCCTGAGCGACCTGGCCCTGAGCGACAACGAGCAGAAGCCCCTCAAATGGTTCTTCCCCGAAGGCGCGGTCATCGAGCCCGGCCAGTACTACATCGTGTTCTGCTCCGGCAAAAACAAGATGCAGCAGAACGGCATCCCGCACACCAACTTCCGGCTGTCCGGCGAAGGCGAAACGCTGGTGCTCACCACCAAGGCCGGCGAACTGGTGGACCGCATCACGGTCCCGAATATCGGCAAGGACGTGTCCTACGCCAAGACGCCCGGCACCCAGATCTGGTCCGTATTCCAGGTGGCTACCCCGGGACGCCCGAACAATTCCCAGGGCGTGTCCGACGCAGACCGCTATATGCGCCAGATGAACGAAAGCCAGGTCTATATCACAGAGGTCCTGGCTTCCGCGGACGCCGTGGCCCCCGCCAACGGGGAAGCGCCCTGCGACTGGGTGGAGCTGTACAACGCCGGCACGTCGCCCTTCGACCTTTCCCTGTGCGGCCTGAGCGACAATATCAGCTGGCCGCGCAAATGGCAGTTTCCCATGGGGACCACCATCTACCCCGGGGAATACAAGGTCGTCCGCTGCGACAAATCCCCCACCTCAGGCTCCGGGCAGAGCCCGCACACTTCGTTTGGCATCGCCAAGGCGGGCGGCGAGGTCATCACCCTGAGCGACCCACAGGGGCGCGTGCTGGATAAGCTGTATATCTCCCAGATGCGTACAGACGTTTCCTACGGCCGTTCCCTTGAAACGAACGGTTTTTTTTATTATGACGCGCCCACGCCGGGCCAGAAGAACGGCGTAGGCTTCGCGGGCTACAGCGCCACGCCGGCGCTGTCCGCCAAGGGCGGGCTGTACGAAGGCGCCGTCATCGTCTCCATCGACGTGCCCGAAGGCACCACCGTGCGCTACACCCTGGACGGCTCCATCCCCACGCTTGAAAACAGCTCCGTCTATTCCGTCCCCCTGGCGTTCCAGAATACCGTCGTGCTTCGCGCCAGATCCTTCAGGGAGGGGCTGCAGCCATCCGATACGGTGACCGCTTCCTACATCATCAACACCTACTTCACTCTCCCCGTGGTGTCGCTGGTCATCGACCCGGACGAGCTGTACAACGAAAACACCGGCATGTTCGTGGGCGGCCCGAACCTGGACAAGTCCAGGGGCATTCCCTTCCGGAATGCCATCTACCGCCAGTTCGGCAAAAACCCGCGCCCGGCTTACATTGAGATCTTTGAGAAGAACGGAGCCGGCACGGTGATCTCCCAGGGCATCAAGGTCGCCATCGGCGGCGACTACAGCCTGGATATGCCCCAGAAGACCCTGAAGATCCGCGCCCAGGCCAAGTACGGCCAGAAATACTTCGACTACCCGCTCTTCGAGGACCGTCCCTTCACCTACTACAAGTCCTTCCTCCTGCGCAACTCCGGCAACGACTGCGTATGGACGCGCCTTTCGGACGGTTTCCAGAGCCAGCTGATCGATCTGCTGGACACCAGCATCATCCACCTGGCCTTCAAGCCCGTCATCGTGTACATCAACGGCGAATACTACGGGCACTACAACATGCGCGAGCGCAAGGACCGCTTCTGCATCGCCCAGTGGGAAGGGCTGGACATGGATCTGGCGGATCAGATCACCATCCTCCGCGCCAGCTATTCCACCGTACAGGGCAGCAACAAGGAATACCGCGCTCTGCTGGACAAGGTGAAGGCCTCTTCCCCCGGCAGGAACCCCGCCGACCTGCAGTACATCCTGGACAACGTGGACGTGGACAGCTATTACGACTACCTGGCCATCGAAATGTTCTTCGGAAACTCCGACATCGGCAACACCATGTTCTACAAGCTTCCCGGCCCGGGCCAGAAATGGAAATGGCTGATCTTCGACCTGGATTACGGCATGTTCTCCTCCAGCTTCAACAGCCCGAAGTCGTACACCAAGCCGAAGGGCATGGGCGACAAGCTGATCAACAACACGATCTTCCTGAAGCTGCTGGAAAACGCCGAAATGAAGCAGAAATTCCTGGAACGGCTGGCCTACATATACCGAACCCTGTCGCCCCAGGTCATGAACGACAAGCTCACCCAGATCAAGGCGATCCTGGAACCCGAGATGCCCATGCACTTCGAGCGCTGGGCGCCGCTCAACGACAAGAAGATCAACTCCGACTCCCCCCTCAGCAAGGACGGCGCCCTGGGCTACTGGAACACCCGCATCAACCGCATGCGCGATACCATCAACCGCCGCCACCACTTCCTGTGGGGATACATCAAGGAAGCCTTCAACCTGTCCAACGCGCAAATGCTGGAGCTCTTCGGCCCTCAGCCCGAAGACCCTCTGGCTAAGAAAAAATAATACAAGACATTTCAGGAGGAACGTATGGAAACCACCAGCTTCAAGGACATCGTCAACAACAACAAATTGTCGGACTGGTTTGCCAATCAGCTGAGCAATTTCACGCCTTTCAACGTAGCGCTGGTGCTGTTTGCCGCGCTGATCGCCGGCGTCATCATCTCCCTCGTTTACAAAAAGACCTACCGCGGCGTGCTGTACAGCCCGAACTTCGCCATGACGCTGATCATGCTGGTGCTGGTCACCGCCCCCGTGGTCATGGCCATCGGCTCCAACGTGGCGCTGTCCATGGGCATGGTCGGCGCGCTCTCCATCGTGCGTTTCCGCACCGCGGTCAAGGAGCCCCTGGACACGGTGTACATGTTCTGGGCCATCACCATGGGCATCCTGCTGGGCGCGGGCCAGTACATCATCTCCCTGGTAGTGGTCATCACCATCTCGGTGATCCTGCTGGTGCTCTCCT
Organism: Christensenellales bacterium; assembly: GCA_045113475.1. GTDB lineage: Bacteria > Bacillota > Clostridia > Christensenellales > Aristaeellaceae > UBA4246. The sequence goes on from JBGUIY010000163.1 coordinate 5,938, forward strand.
TCGTGCATTTCCGCAACCCCAACAGCTACCTGCTGGTGATGCACTATGACGAATACGCCGAGAGCGACATCGAGGCCGAGCTGCGCCGCAGCGCTCGCTACAACCGCCTGCGTTCCAAGACAGTCACCCGCGCCGGCGCTGAAATGACCTATGAAGTCAGGATGGATCAGAAAGCTGACCTGGTCGGCCGCATGCTCGACATCGAGGGCGTGCACGACGCCACCCTGGTTGCGATGCAGACCGAAACCGGTGCATAAGCAATGGCCATTCCTCTCAGACATGAGCTGAAATTTCTGCTGAGCCCTTTGCAGGTGAACGTGCTCCGGCGCAACCTTCTGCCGGTGCTCAGCCTGGATCCCCACGCCGCCAGGAACGGAGGGCAGTATTCCATCCGCTCCCTCTATTTCGATACGGCTGAGGACGACTCACTGTATGAAAAAATGAGCGGCATCTATTACCGCCAGAAGTACCGTATCCGGATCTACAACTATTCGGACGCCTCCATCTTCCTGGAATGCAAAAGCAAATACGGCGACCTGATCTCCAAGCGGTCCCTGAAGATCCCCCGCGACCTGGCCGACCAGATCATCGCGGGCGATCCGGACGGGCTGGAGAAGACCCATTACGGCCTGCTGAGCGACGTGTACCGGGAAATGCGCACCCGGCTTTTGCACCCCGTGGTCATCGTGGATTATGACCGGGAGGCCTATCTGCATCCCGCGGAGACCGTGCGCATCACCTTCGACAAGAACCTGCATTCCGGCCTCGGCAGCACCGATATGTTCAACCCTTATGTGCCCACCGTTTCCCCCTTCGACGAGCCCTGGACGATCCTTGAAGTCAAATACGACCGGATCCTCCCGCCCTACATTGCCGACGTACTCTCCTGGGCCGTGCCCGAAGCCTGCCGCAGCGCAGTCTCGAAGTATACGTGGTGCAGAAGGTTCGAACGGAAGGACGACATCTGATTCTGAAAGCGAGACTATTCCATGCTTGAACTGAAGAACATCTCCTTTAACGTAGACAATGAGGGTCAGGACAAGGAGATCATCCGCAATGTGAGCCTGACCCTGCCTGACGGACAGCTGACGGTCGTCACCGGCCCCAACGGCGGCGGCAAGTCCACCCTCGCCCGCCTGATCGCCGGCATCGAAAAACCGGTCTCCGGCCAGATCATCTGGAACGGACAGGACATCACCGGCTGGAGCGTTACCGAGCGCGCCCGCGCAGGTATCGCCTTCGCCTTCCAGCAGCCCGTCCGCTTCAAGGGCATTCAGGTGATCGACCTGATCCGCCTGGCAGCGGGCAAGACAGTGACCGTTGCCGACGCCTGCCAGTACCTGAGCCGCGTGGGCCTCTGCGCCAGGGACTATATCGACCGCGAAGTGAACGCCAGCCTGTCCGGCGGCGAGCTCAAGCGTATCGAGATCGCCACCGTGCTGGCCCGCAGCGCCGCGCTCACCATCTTCGACGAGCCGGAAGCCGGCATCGACCTGTGGAGCTTCCAGAACCTGATCGAAGTGTTCGAAGACATGCGGGCAGCCATCGCCGGCAGCTCCATCCTGATCATTTCCCACCAGGAGCGCATCCTCAATATCGCCGACGAAGTCGTGGTGCTCAAGGACGGCCAGGTAGCCGCCCAGGGTCCGAAGGACGAGATCCTGCCCGGGCTGATCGGCACCCCCTCTGCGGTGCCTGAATGCCGGATCAATACAGAAGCGGGAGGGACACGCAATGGTGAAGCTTGACGAGATCCAGAAGCGCCTGCTTCGCGAGGTGGCAGACCTGCACGAAGTGCCGGAAGGCGCGTACAATATCCGTTCCAACAGCAAGTCCGTCGGACGGCAGTCCACCGCCAATATCGAGATCATCCCCAAGACCGACGTGAGCGGCCTTGAGATCCGGATACGCCCGGGCACGAAGCGCGAGAGCGTGCACATCCCCGTGGTCATGACCGAAAGCGGCCTCACCGAAGTGGTTTACAACGACTTCTATATCGGCGAAGGTTCCGACGTCACGATCATCGCCGGTTGCGGCATCGACAACTGCGGCAACCAGGACAGCCAGCACGACGGCATCCACCGCTTTTTCGTGGGCAAAAACGCCCGCATCCGCTACGTGGAAAAGCACTACGGCTCCGGCGACGGCAAGGGCAAGCGCATCCTGAACCCCGTGACTGAGGTCTATCAGGATGAGGGCAGCTCCGTCGAGATGGAAATGGTGCAGATCAAGGGCGTGGACGACACGACCCGCACCACGAAAGCTGAGCTTGCCAGTAACGCGAAGCTGGTGGTCCGTGAGCGCCTGATGACACACGGCGTACAGCAGGCCATCAGCGTGTACGACGTCCGCCTGAACGGCGAAGGCGCCAGCGCCGACGTGGTTTCCCGATCGGTGGCCCGGGACGACTCCTACCAGAAGTTCGACGCCAAGCTGGTGGGCAACGCCGCCTGCAACGGGCATACGGAGTGCGACTCCATCATTATGGACCACGGCCGCATCCTGGCCGTTCCCGGCCTTGAAGCCAACAACGTGGATGCAGCCCTCGTGCACGAGGCCGCCATCGGCAAGATCGCCGGCGACCAGATCATCAAGCTGATGACCCTGGGCCTCACCGAGCAGGAAGCCGAAGAGCAGATCGTGAACGGGTTCCTGAAATAAACCGTATATTTCAGAATCGTATACAGCAGAAATGACCCGCCCCGAAGCACCGGAGCGGGTCATTCATTTTGCATCGTTCAGTTATTTTGCTTTTTTCTTGTTGAGATGGTCCTGGATCATCGGCCAGGCGATCGCGGCGATGGAGATCACGAAGAGGATGATCGTCAGCGGGCGGTTGTACAGGCCAGCCCAGCTGCCCTTGCCGACCACCGGGATCTGGCTGAAGTTGGTTTCCATCAGCTTGCCCAGCACAACGCCCAGCACCACCGGCGCGGCGGGGTATTTGTACTTCTTCATCATCCAGCCCAGCAGGCCGAAGATGAGGCAGAACACCACATGCACGATGTTCTTTTCCACCGCGTAGCTGCCCAGGATCGAGAAGGAGAAGATGAGCGGGTACAGGATCGTCTTCGGGATGGCCGTCACGCGTACCCACAGCTTGCTGCCCAGCACGCCCACCGCCGCCATGATGACGTGCGCCACGAACATGCTGGCGAACAGCGTGTAAACCAGTGCCGGATTCTTGGTGAACAGTTCGGGACCGGGCGTCAGATTATGGATCATCAGCGCGCCGATAAGCACCGCGGCCGTAGAACTGCCGGGAATACCCAGAGCCAGCAGCGGCACCATGGCGCCGCCGACGGAGCCG
>JBGUIY010000164.1:0-13660 GCA_045113475.1 Christensenellales bacterium
CGCAATCAGCCAGCGGAAGGGCCCCAGGAAGGAGAGCAGCCGCCGGAGGGCGCCGCGGGCGTCGTTGGGTTTGTACATGATGGAGTCGCGTCTCGCCATTCAGTCCGCCTCCCCCATCTGTGTTTCATGGATCGTCCGGTACACCGGGCAGTTTTCCAGCAGTTCCTCGTGGGTGCCATAGCCGATCATGCGGCCCTCGTCCAGCACGATGATCCTGTCCAGGCTGCGCAGCGAGGACACCCGCTGGGCGATCACGATCATGGTCGTATCCGCGTAATGCTCCCGGATGGCCCGGCGCAGCGCGGAATCGGTGCGGTAATCCAGGGCGGAGGAGCTGTCGTCCAGCACCAGGATCTCCGGATGCGCCGCCAGGGCGCGGGCGATCAGCAGACGCTGCTTCTGCCCGCCGGAAAAGTTCGCGCCGTGGATGACTGCTTTGTGCTCATACTGATCTTCATAGCTTTCCACAAATTCGCCCGCCATGGCGTCCTTCACCGCGGCACGGAGCCTCTCCTCGTCCACATCGCGGCCGAAAGCCACGTTTTCCCGGATCGTATCGGCAAAGATGGCGTCGTTCTGCAGCACCACGCCGAACCTGCGGCGGAGCGCCGGCAGCTCGTAAGTGCGCACGTCCCGGCCGTCCACGAAGATATGGCCCGATTGGGGCTCGTAAAAGCGCATCAGCAGGTTGATGATGGTGGTCTTGCCCGATCCGGTGGCGCCCATGATGCCCAGGGAGCCCCCGCGGGGCAGTTCGAAGTCGATGTCCGTCAGGCACTGCTGCCTGGACGCCCCTGCGAACCGCGCGTCCCCCGTGCCGGTAGTGCCGGCGTCTCCGTCGTAGCTGAAATGGACGTGGTCGAACACGATGAAGCCCGGGCGGCCGCACACCGCGGCATCGCTTTCCGGCAGACAGGGCAGCGCCTCCTTCTGGTCCACCGCGTCGCGGATACGGTAAGCGGAGGCGTTGGCCTTCGACATCATCATGAAGATGCGGTTCAGGCCCATCACGCCCATCAGGATCATATTGAAATACGTCAGGAAGGCCAGGATCACCCCCGGCTCCGTCAGCCCGTCGTTGACCCGGCGCGCGCCGATCAGCACCACCAGGGTCAGGCCCACGTTCAGAAACAGGGTCACGATGGGGCCCGGCAGGGACATGATCATGCCCGCTTTGATGTCCCGGCGCATGGTCTCGTCGTTCGCCGCGCGGAAGCGCTCCGTTTCGTGCTCCTCCCGGGAAAGCGCCTTGACCACGCGGATGCCGGTGATGTTTTCGCGCATGACGCGCACGATGTCGTCCATCCCCCGCTGCACCATGTCGTACAGCGGGATGCCGCGCATGGAGATCATGACCACCAGCACGATCAGTATCGGGGCCATAACGCACAGGATCGAGGCCAGGCCCACGTCCATGGTCAGCGTGATGGCGATGCCGCCGAACAGCATGATGGGTGCGCGGATGCCGATGGTCTGCACTGACTGGATGAAGGACTGCACGTTATAGCTGTCCGAGGTCATGCGGGAGATCAGCGAGGGCAGCCCGATGGCATCCATCTGTCCGCCGGACAGATGCAGTGCGGCATGAAAAAGATCCCGCCTGACCATGAAGGTGGCTTCCTTGGCCGTTTTCACGCTCAGCCGGTTGGCGGTCACGTTCAGAAAGCGCGTCGCGATCGCCAGCGCGATCATCAGCAAACCCCAGAGCAGCGCCAGCGCCATCTCTTTGGTGGGCACCACATGGTCGATCAGGTGCTCCATGACGTACGGGATCATCAGCTCCAGCGAAGTCGCCGAAAGTTTGATCAGCATGACCCCGGCCATCCGGTATTTATACGGATCCAGGTATCGCAGCAGGAATTTCATACTTCACCGGCTGAAAGCGGCCTGTGCGTGAAGCGGTATGTGCCGTCCAGCGTACCGGCTACGGTCTGTCCGGAGCCCAGAAGCACATACTTATAGGTGCACAGCCCTTCCAGGCCCACAGGCCCGCGGGCGTGCAGGCGGCTGGTGGAGATGCCCACCTCCGCGCCGAAGCCGTAGCGGTAGCCGTCCGCAAATCGGGTGGAGCAGTTCACGTACACCCCGGCGGAGTCCACGTGCCGGACGAAATACTCTTTCGCTGCTTCATCCTGCGTGACGATCGCGTCGGTATGGTGAGATCCGTAACGGTTGATGTGCGCCACCGCCTCCTCCACGCTGTCCACCATTTTGATGGACAGCACGGGCGCCAGGTATTCCGTCCTCCAGTCTTCCTCCGAGGCGGGCTCGCTGCCGATGGCTGCCTGCACCGCCTCATCGCCCAGCAGGCGCACGCCCTTTTCGCGGAGGGCCTTTGCCACGGATGGCAGGATGGTGTTCAGCACCGACCGGTGCACCAGCAGCGTTTCGATGGCGTTGCAGACCGCGTAGGCCTGGGTCTTCGCGTCCACCGTCACGCGCACCGCCATTTCCGGGTCAGCCCCGGCATCCAAGTACAGATGGCACAGCCCGTCCGCATGGCCCATGACGGGGATATGGGTATGCTCCATGATGTAGCGCACGAAGGCGTTGCTGCCGCGCGGGATGATCAGGTCGATATCCTCCTCCAGTGAGAGCATGGCCGTCACGTCGTCCCGGGTATGCAGCAGCCCCGCCCAGCCGGCCGGGATGCCTGCGCCCTGCGCCGCGCTGTCCAGCGCCTGAAACAGCGCCGTATTGGTACGCTCCGCCTCACGGCCGCCCTTGAGCAGGACTGAGTTGCCGCTTTTCAGGGCCAGGGACGCGATCTGCACCAGCGCGTCGGGACGGCTCTCGAACACGATGCCCAGCACGCCGATGGGGCAGCTGACCCGGTACAGATCCAGCCCCGGGGTCAGTTCCCGCGCCAGCAGCGTGCGGTTGAGGGGATCCTCCAGTGACGCCAGCGCATGCAGGCCGTCGATCAGCTGGTCGATCTTTTTATCGTTCAGCTCCAGGCGGCTGAGCAGCGGCGCGTCCAGATCCGCCGCGCGGGCCGCCGCAAGATCGGCCTGATTCTCCTTTACCAGCAGCGCCCGTTCCCGGTCCAGCGCTTCCGCCATCGCGCCGAGGGCCCGGTTGCGCTGTTCCAGCGGCGTTGCCGACAGCTCCCTGGAGGCTTCCCGCGCCATCCGCGCGATCTGCGCTACCGTCATTTCACTTGTGTTCGTATGAGCTTCCATGCCTGACTCCCCCTTCAGCATCCGATATATCGCCATGATCAAAGATAAACCAAAATCGAAAAAAAAGCAACGGTCAAACCAGCCGGTTCAGAAAAATATGCGCAAAGAAAACAGTGAGAAAACCATCTTGAAAAATCCACCCGTATCATATAAAATAAAACTCCGCCGCCGCACAGGGACGGACGACCGATACAAGGAGCAGGACGATGCTTTACCACTTTTTTGCTTATATCAACCGCATGAAGTATATCAACCGCTGGGGCCTGATGCGCAACACCATGCCGGAAAACGACACTGAGCACGCCGCCCAAACCGCCATGATCGCGCATGCGCTGGCAGTCCTGGCCAACGAGCGCCACGGCGGGCATTACGACGCCGGCCAGGTGATGGCACTGGCATTGTATCACGACGCCAGCGAGGTCATCACCGGCGACATGCCCACCCCGGTCAAGCACAACAACCCCCAGCTCAAGCAGGAATACCGCCGCCTGGAGCAGATCGCCAACCAGCGCCTGCTTTCCATGCTGCCCGACGACCTGCGGAAAGCCTATACCCCGCTGATCGCCCATGACGAATCCTCGCCCGAATGGAAGCTGGTCAAGGCCGCAGACAAGATCAGTGCTTACATCAAGTGCATCGAGGAAAAGAAGGCCGGCAACACTGAATTCGAGAACGCCGCCTACACCATCCGCTCCTCCATCGACCGCATCGAACTGCCAGAGGTACGCGACTTCATGCGCGAGTGCGTGCCCGGCTTCGGGATGACGCTGGACGAGATCTCCCAGGGAGAGACGATTTAAAAGTGGAATGTGAAGAGGGAACGCTTTTGATACTGTAAAGACTTAGCGAATAATCACCCCCATTGCTGCATAAGTTGCATTTGCCTCAATTGTAAATGCTATGGCGATTATTGAAACAAATAGAGATGTATATACTAACATACGTCTTTTTAATTCATGGTTTCTTAGCTTTTTAATCAGACAAATCAAGGCAAAGATGAAGGCTATAGCATCAATAATTCCATAATGACCAAAATGAGAAGGATAAGAAAAATCTGAGCATGTGAGCAATGCAATGATAGATACAACTAAAGAGATGATTTCAAGTGGTATTTTTTTCATATGTTGTCATCAACCTCCCTAATTGTTAATGCATACCCCACGTATCTTAGATATATTCTACCATTACTGTTCGATTCACGTCAACGATCTGGCAGATATCACATTGTAAATCTTATAGAATCATATTTCGTTCCGTTGCACGTAAAATAACCAGCTTATCGCTGGCGTCATGAAAAAAGTGTAGGCTGTCATATATTGAATAGCCCTCATCAGACAGGAAATTTCTGAATGATGAGGGTAATTTAATATACTCCGGTTTTTGTGCTTTGCTAGCAATTGCTCTATGCTATTCTTCTTCGCCAAACAGTTCCCTGATTGCTGCCTGAAAGTCACTGTAGTGTTCGGGGAAGCTGTTGCTGCCGTGGGCAGTCACGGCATAGCCGTTTTCATACACGATTTCGAGGTTGAAATCCTCACCGTCCAGCACGCCTCGCCGGGACTTGCTGAAGCCATTCCAGGCGTTGATATTGTATTCGGCAACGAGGTTTTCCATCTTTTCCGCCATGGCGGGGTCGGCCGGGGTCTCCGGGCCGTCGTTCAGGCTCACGAAGATCTCCCCACTGTCCTCGCGGCGGAGAATAAAAGTGCAGGGCCGCATGTATCCGCCGTAGGTAAAAAAGAAGGATCTGATCCTCCCGCGGGACGACATATCAGGTTCCAGCATTTCCACACCCCAGATCATCACGTTGAGGGCATCGTCCACAGTCAGCCTGTACACGAGAGTGCACAGCGGCGCTGCCGGAGCGTCGATGTCCATATAGAGGAAACGCACAGCGGTGGTGCCGGGCTCCAGGCCTTTCAGATGGACCCACTGCGTGCCGCCGGTGCCGGTCAGGCCCAGTTCGTGGCTGTCGGCGTATTCTTTCGTTCTGATGGCCAGGAGGTCCTCGTCTCCGACGACCGTGTCCCAGCAATGATTGCCATCGTTTTCGAAGGGCAGGTACAGGTCCACCTCATTCGCGGCGGAGGCTGACGCTGTCACTGCAGCGATGGCCAGCATGAGCAGCGCCAGACACAAACAGCGTTTCATCGTGACCCTCCCGTCAGGAGTTCAGGTAGATGCGCGGCACCCTGGGCCCGATGCAGGCGGTGACGCCGTTGCGGTTCAGGTGCCCCCAGTCCGCCAGCTCGTTGAGCGTGATACCATCACCCAGCAGGACCGCGGTATCCCCGGCACTGACGTCCGGGTTGTCCGTCACGTCCACCATCATCTGGTCCATGCAGATGAGCCCCAGCACCTTCGCCCGCCGTCCGCGGATCTCCACCTCGCCAACGCCGGACAGGGAGCGGGCGTAGCCGTCCACATAACCCACAGAGAGCGTCGCCACGCGGGTATCCCGGGCAAGGGGCGTTTCATCGTATCCGATGCCCTCCCCCGCCGGCACCATGGCCACGCGGGTGACCCGCGCGCAGAACCGGCCCACCGCTTTGCGGCGGTCAAAGTGCTCGTAAGCAGGCGGCACGTTGCCGTACAGGAAAGCGCCGACGCGCACAGCGTCATACTGCCATTCGGGGTAGCGCACGAGACCGATGGAATCCAGCAGGTGCACGACCGGGAAACGGTATCCCGCCTGCTCCAGCCGGCCCTTCATCGCCTCGAACAGTTCGTGCTGGGCAATGGACTGCTCACGGCTGCGCAGCGCCAGGTGGCTGTACAGACCTTCATAGATGAGGCCCTCTTTCTTCATATGCGGGATCAGGGCGTCCACGCCGGTAAAGCCCAGCCGGTGCAGGCCTGTGTCGAGCTTGATATGGATGTAGGCCGGGCGGCTCTGCAGCTGCGCGATCCGGCTCAGCTGAATCAGCTTCTCTGCTGATCCGACCGTGACGCGGATGCGGTTCAGGATGCATGTCTCCAGCTCGCAGTCCGCCGGTTCGCCCAGGCACAGCACCCGGATATCCTCCGGCAGCACACCGAGTATTTCCAACGCCTCCGGTACCGTCGCCACCGCGAAGAAACGCACGCCTTCGCCGTACAGTGCCCTGGCCACCGGCACCGCGCCGTAGCCGTAGGCATTCGCCTTGAGCACGCAGATCATCTGCGCTCCCGGCGCCAGCAGGCTGTGGGCCTCCCGGTAATTGCAGAGCAGCGCCCCCAAGTCCACCTCCAGCCAAGCGCGGGCCTTCAGGCGCTCTTCTTCCTGTTTCACGATTTCCTTCATCATGCGCCGATCACCTTCCGGTATCCGTCAAGCTCTTTCTGATTGCCCAGCACAAAGTGCCCGGAAACGATCTCGTCCCAGACGGGTTTGTCCACGCTGTAATCGTGCACGGACGGGTCGTAGGCAACCAGTTCTCCCCTGTGCGCATAGTCCGGGGACGGCTGCGGCACGGCAGACAGCAACGCCTGCGTATAAGGGTGCAGTGGATGGCGGAAGAGTTCTTCCGTCTCGCTCAGTTCCACCAGGCGGCCCAGGTGGATGACAGCAATGCGGTCACAGATGAAGCGCATTACGGACAGGTCGTGCGAGATGAACAGGTAGGTCAGGCCCCGCTTTTTCTGAAGCTCCGCCATCAGGTTGAGCACCTGCGCGCGGATGGATACGTCCAGCGCGGAGATCGGTTCGTCCGCGATGATGAACTCCGGCTGCATGATCAGTGCCCGTGCGATGCCGATGCGCTGGCGCTGGCCGCCTGAAAACTCGTGCGGGAACCGGCTGGCAAACTCGGGCAGCAGGCCGACCTCGCTGAGCGCGTTCGCGACCCGGCGCTCACGCTCTTCTTTTGATATGCCCTTGGCCACGTTGTACAGGCCTTCAGACACAATATAATCCACTTTCGCACGCTCGTTGAGCGATGCCATCGGGTCCTGGAAGATCATCTGCATGCGCTGTGTCACGCGGCGGTCAAGTTCCTTGTCGATCTTGCCGCTGATGCGCTGGCCATCAAAACAGACCTCGCCGCCGCTCAGCGGATAAATGCGCAGGATGGCGCGGCCAATGGTCGTTTTCCCCGATCCGGACTCGCCGACCAGCCCGAAGGTCTCCCCTTTCCGGATATCGAAAGAAACGCCTCGCACCGCCTCGAAGCGATGGCGCCGTTCCCCGAAGGTGACATGCATGTCGCGCACGCTCAGGAAAGGTTCTTGCTGTTCTGACATTTACGCACCTGCTTTCATTGACCCAGTTTCCTGATCCGGGACAGCGCCTTCGGCGGATCGATATGCGGAGCGCGGCTGTCAAGGAGCCATGTCCGCGCCTTATGCGTGGGGCTGATCTCAAAGAACGGCGGCCGCTCGACAAAGTCCGCCTGCAGTGCCTGCGGATTGCGCGGCGCAAACGCATCGCCGGTGATCTCGTGATACAGGTTTGGCGGCGTGCCGCGGATGGTGTACAGGTCTTCCCCCTTCTTACCCAGCTGGGGCAGGGAGGAAAGCAGAGCCCAGGTATAGGGATGCGCCGGTTCGTAGAAGACCTCGCGGCTGGTGCCGATCTCCACGATATCCCCGGCGTACATGACCGCCACGCGGTCCGCCACATTGGCGACCACGCCAAGATCGTGTGTGATATAGATCGCGGTCAGGTGCAGCTTGTGCACCAGATCATAAATCAGGCGGATGATCTGCGCCTGGATGGTCACGTCCAGCGCGGTCGTAGGCTCGTCACAGATCAGGATGCGCGGGTTGCAGGCCAGCGCGATTGCGATGATCACGCGCTGCCGCATGCCACCGGAGAATTCGTGCGGGTACTGCTTGCGGCGGCGTTCCGGCTCCGTGATGCCAACATCGGCGAGCAGCTCCACGGTCTTTACCCGCGCCGCGTCGCCGCGCAGGCCCTGGTGCAGACGCAGCGCTTCCTCGATCTGAGCGCCGATGGTCTTGAGTGGGTTCAGGCTGGTCATCGGGTCCTGCAGCACCATGGCGATCTCGCGGCCGCGGATCGTCAGCCACTCCTTTTCGGTCCTGTACTTTGCCAGATCCTTGCCCTGGTACAGGATGCTGCCGTGGTCGATCCAGCCGTTGATGTCGTTCAGGCCCATGAACGCCTTGGTCAGAACGCTCTTGCCCGAGCCGCTCTCGCCCACGATGGCCAGCGTCTCGCCCTCGTACAGATCCAGCGAAACATCGCGGATGGCGTGCAGCACCTTACCGCGCAGGTTGAATTTGATATCCAGATGTTCGACCCGCAGAATGGGGTTTTCCGTCTTTTCCGACATGTGCGCCTCTTACAGATGGTTCTTGGGGTCAGCGGCGTCCGCAAAGGCGTTGCCGATGATATAGAACGAGATCGTGATGATCGACAGCACGATCGCTGGGAAGATCAGCTGGTAACGCAGCGACGCGCTGGTGATGAGCTTGCGGCCCTCGTTGATCAGGTTGCCCAGCGACGGCGTGTCCACGGACAGTCCGAGGCCGATATAGGTGATGAAGACCTCGCTGCCGATCGCGCCGGGAATCGCCAGCGCCATGCGCAGCATGATAACGCTGACCAGGTAAGGCAGCAGGTTCCTGATCATAATACGCCAGGTGCCCGTGCCCAGGCAGCGGGAAGCCAGGTTGTAATCCCGGTCTCGGATAATGACGATCTGATTGCGGATGAACCGCGCCATGCCCAGCCAGCGCGTGAGCGACATGGCAAAGATCAGCGTGGTGATACCGGGGCGCATGATGTACGAGATCAGGATCAGGATGATCGTGTTGGGGATATTGTCCAGCACATTGTAGATCTCCGTAATGATGCGGTCGAGCGCACGCACATAGCCCCACAGGATGCCGACCATGATGCCGATCAGCGCTTCGAAAAAGCCGACCACGAAGCCGATCCACAGGCTCGTACGGGTGCCGCTCCATACACGCGCCCACAGATCCTGGCCGATATTGTTGGTGCCGAATAGGAAGGGCTGATCGGAAGGCAGCGTCCTCAGGTCCGCTTCGCGCACCGTCCTGACTTGCCCGTCCCCGGTCTCGGCGATGTCCTTCGCCGAGGCGTAGAGCATCGCGCCTTTGTTTGTCAGGTCCATCGGCTCCTGGTACATCTGTACGTTGAAGGACGACTTGCTCTCGTAGGGCACGGCCATCGGATCGTCGGGCAGCTTGAGCTTTGTCTGGAAATTGTTCTTGATATAGCCCGTCTGTCCCTTGTAATCGATCCGGCACCACTCTTCGCCGTATTCGACGATCGTAAACGCCTGCCGCGCCTTGATGGAGGACAGCACGTTGGAGACGGTGTACCAGTTATCGTCCAGCTTCTGGCCGGTCAGTGAAGTTCCCTCGGGCACCCTGGTATAGACCGTCGTCAGGGAGGGCGACTGGTTCTGCAGCTGGATGCCGGTCACCGGGTCGTTATTGATGGTATTCGCCCCATACTGCCCCGGCAGCAGCGGCTGGATGAACGTGAAGGCCAGCAGCACTACGAGCACGATCAGCATGGCGACCGCGGTTCTGTTGTGCAGAAAGGCCTGCAGTGTGGACCGCCAGTAGGAGTAGTTGGAGTAACCCGTCTGCTCTGCCCGGCTCTCGTCGTAATCGGCGAGCACGAACAGCTCGTCGCTCACCACCGGGGGCGTATCGTCCCGCGCCGTATCGTTGATATGCTGCTCGAGGGTACACGCTCTGGCGTTGAACAGGCTCTTCATCAGCGCGCTCCCTCCTTCTTCACAAAGCTGATTCTCGGATCGATCACGCCCATCAGCAGGTCGCCCAGCAGGAGGCCGATAATGCCGATGGCAGAATAGATCATAACCAGCGCCTGGACCATGGGGTTGTCCTGGCGGCCGATCACGTCCACCAGCAGGCCGCCCATGCCGGGCACGGAATACAGCGACTCAATGTAGATCGAGCCGCAGATGGTATACATGATCGAGGACGGGATGTACTGGATCATCGGCACAAACGCGTTGCGGAAGACGTGCCGCATCATGATCTTCTGGCTGTGGACACCCTTCGCCCGCGCCAGGCGGACATAATCCTTGTTCATTTCGTCCAGCATATAACGCCGGATCCACATCGCATAGGAAGCCGTGGAACCGAGCGACATGCTGAGGACAGGCAGGACCCAGGTGACCGGATTGGAACGGTCGAACAGCATGGAAATACCCATCAGACTGGTGCCGTACATCTGGATGAAAATATAGTAGACAGCCGCGGGCACTGCGTTGATGAACACGATGAAGACCGTACCGAACTTGTCCCAGAATCCAGACTTGGAGCGCGCCATAGCGGCGCCCAGCGGGATACCGGTCAGAAGTGAAATGGCCATGCTCATCAGCCCCATCCAGATGGACAGGGGCGCTTTCTGCGCGATGATCTGGCTGATGGGCGTACCCACGCTGTAGCGTGCGGAGAGGCCCAGATCCCCATGAAGCAGCTTGCCAAAAAAATTCCGGAGCTGGACGAAGATCGGCTGCGTCAGGCCCATGTTGGCGAGTTTGGCATTGATCTGCGCTTCATTCAGCTTCTCGAAATTGTCAAAGTAGCCTTCGATGGGCATTTGCCTGAGGAGGATGAACACCAGCGTAATAACGATTGCCAGTGTCACCACAGAGGCTGCCAGACGTTTCAGGACATATTTGAGCATGCACAAAACCTCGGTATTGATCGCTGCACGAAAGATTGCAATAAACAGGCCAACGCGGAGGCGGTTTATGAAGCCGCCTCCGCGAGCATTTCAGGATATAGTTGCTTCACCGGACAAGCGTCAGTCTGTTACAGTGAAAGCATGGGACAATTACTTGCCGAGCGCCGCGACTTCCTCGGTCCACTTGTCAAATGCGTCATAGTACTCGTCGGTGGACATGGGCTTGTCCAGCAGATGCTGGCCCTTGTAGCGGCAGGTCGCCAGACCGGTGGCCGCGAACTGCGCCTCGAAGGGATTCAGGCGGGAAGCGGTGTAGCCGGCGGTATCGGAGCCGAACGGCAGCGCGATGGCGTGGTTGATCAGGTAAGCTTCCGCGTCCGCATAGGCCTGGTAGCGCTCTTCCGCCTGCGTGGTGGAGATCGCGCCGGCTTTGGCGAGCAGGTTGAAGTAGGTCAGGGTTCCATCCGCGTCATAGAGGTCGGGCTGGGTCGCCTTTACGAAGAAGTTGTAGTTGTTGCCGTTCTTGAAGGGAGAAGTCATGTTTTCGGGATCGTCGTAGTCCAGGCCCCAGTTGCACTTCATCAGGGCGTACTTGCCGCTGCGGCGGATCTCTTTGAGGAAACCGGTAGACGGGCCGGCTTCGACGCACACGTCGATGTAATCCGTGCCGAGCAGGGCTTCCAGCTGCTGCTCGACCACCTGGCACTCTTCAGCCCAAGTAGAGGAAGACGGGTTGTAGCATACCAGCACCTTCACGGGGAAGGTCGCGCCGGCGGCTTTGAGCTCCTCGACGGCGGCGTCACGGTATTTAAGTGCCTTTTCCGTGTCCGCGGTCAGCGCCAGTTCGGCGGTCAGCGCGGTCACCTTGTCCTCATAGCCGACGATTGCAGGCGGGGTCAGGGTGTTCCAGATCAGGTCTTCGGGGTTGTCCGGCTCGATAACGGTCTTGGCTTTCAGGCGGTCGAGGCCGTAGAAGATGGACTGGCGGAAGCTTTCGTTGTTGACCGCCAGCTTCCAGTTTTCAGGCTCGTAGACGGCGTCGAAGTTCGGATCAAAGTTGAAGCTGAAGAAGTAGGAATACTGGCCGATCTGGCGCACCGGGTGGATGAGGTCGGCCTTCTCGGGATCAGCCAGCCACTCCGCCGCGATGGTGGGGGTAATATCGGCAGCGTCGATCTCGCCGCGCAGGTACAGCTCGGGCGAGAGGGTGCTGGATTCCTTGTTGTAAGTCTCCTGGATGGAAGTGATGTAGACGTGCTCCGCATCCCAGTAGGAAGGATTCTTGGTGTATACGCGGACTTCCTGCGGCTTGAACTCGGAGAGGATGTAAGCGCCGCAGTAGAGCACCGTGTTATTGCTGGTGGCCAGGCCGAACTGGTCGCCCTTTTCCTCAAGGAACTTCGCGCTCACCGGCATGTAGCAGGAATAGTCAAGCATGCTCAGGAAGAAAGGCAGCGGTTCCACGGTAGTATAGGCAATGGTCTTGTCGTCCAGCGCCTTGACGCCGACAGTGGCAAAGTCGACCGGTTCGCCGGCATAGTCCGCGCTGGTGCTGTTATAGTAGGCATCCGCGCCGGCCAGGTAATCGCTCAGGATCCATGCGTTGGAGGCGTCGTTCTTCGCGTCCAGCACGTATTGGGCAGCCGTGACGAAGTCCTGTGCGGTAACGTCGGCATAGTATTCGCCTGCGGCGGTGACCCAGGTGATGCCGTCGCGCAGGGTGAAGGTCCAGGTAAGGTCGTCGTCAGACAGCTTCCAGCTCTCCGCCAGGGCGGGCCGGATCTGGCCGTACTGATCACGCTCCATCAGGGTGTCGATGATATTGGCAGAAACCGTGAATTCGTTGGTGGTACCGGTGGTCAGGTAATTGAGCGTCCCGATCTCGCCGGAATAAAGCGTACGGTATACGGCCTCGTCTTCAGCCGTCGCCACGGGCAGTACTGCAAGCAGCATCACTGCTGCCAACAGAAGCGCAAGTGACTTTTTGGTAAGCTGTGTCATGTTCTCCTCCGTTCCGTCCCGTTTTAGCGAGACAAATTTCTCAGTAAAATGATATCATATGGTGCATGGTCTTGCAATGGATGCCATGGAAAAAACCAGGATAAAAACATTGTATACAATTATACAGTTCAGGCGAGTTTCTGGGCCTTGGGTTTCTGCAGCTTATCGGTAAAGTTCCCGATGCGGCGGACAGCCTCCAGGATGCGCTCGTCGGAGACGGCGTAGGACAGGCGCACGTAGCCGGGTGCGCCGAAAGCGTCGCCGGGCACCACGGAAACGCGGGCGTTCTTGAGCAGCATTTCCGCAAAGTCGTTGCCGTCGCGGATGACCTTCTGGTCCAGGGACATGCCGAAGGTCTCGCGCACGTCCAGCAGCACGTAGAACGCGCCCTTGGGGATGAAAGTGCTCACGTGCGGGATCATCTTCAGGCAGTTGAGCATCAGCATCCGGCGGCGGCTGAAAGCGGCAGCCATCTCGGCGACGCAGTTCTGGTCGCCCTTGAGGGCGGCAAGGCCGGCATACTGGGCGATGGAGTTGGCGTTTCCAGTGGCGTGGCTCTGGTAGGCGGCCATGGCGGAAATCACCGGCCGCGGTCCCGCGGCGTAGCCCAGGCGCCAGCCTGTCATGGCATAGGCCTTGCTGAAACCGCTGACCACGATGGTCTGGTTGAAGATCAGCTTGTTCAGGCCAGCTATGCACACGTGCTCCGCCCCGTCGTAGACGAGTTTTTCATAGATCTCGTCGCTGATGATGTAGAACTGGTGCTTCACCGCGAGCTTGGCCAGGGCGGTCAGCTGCTGGCGGCTCCACACTGCGCCGGTGGGGTTGCTGGGGGTGTTCA
>JBGUIY010000165.1:0-3903 GCA_045113475.1 Christensenellales bacterium
TGTCTGTTGCTGTCCTGCCGTCAGAAGCACGCGATATTGCTGTCGGTGCGCGATTCCGTTCCGCCGACCAGCACGCCGTTGTCCAGCCGTACGATCATCTGCCCGCGTCCGAAGCTGGGCGTGCCGAGATCGACGGAAACGTTATGTCCGCGGCGCTGCAGGGCTTCCGCCAGATGCGCGTCGAACCTGGTCTCCACCGTGACGCGGCTGTCCCGCATCCACTGCCAGCGGGGCGCGTCCAGCGCCTGCTGGGGATCCAAATGGAAATCGGCGTAGTTCATGACCACCTGCAGATGGCCCTGGGGCTGCATGTATCCGCCCATCACACCGAAGGGCCCGACAGGCGAGCCGTCAGCGTTCAGCAGGAAACCGGGAATGATGGTGTGGTAGGTGCGTTTCCCGGGCTGCAGGCAGTTCGCGTCTTCGGGATTCAGCGAGAAATCGCTGCCGCGGTTCTGCAGGGAAATGCCGGTGCCCGAAACCACGATGCCGGACCCGAAGCCCATATAATTGGATTGGATATAGGATACCATATTTCCTGCTTCGTCCGCGCAGCACATGTATACCGTGCCGCTCTTCGGCGGGATCGCGTGGGTATAGGTCTGTGCCCGGTCTGTGATCTCCTTCGCCCGCTGCGCGCCGTAGGCCGGATCCAGCAGGGAATGATAGTCGATCTGCATCCGGTCCGGATCAGTCACATAATGGAAGGCGTCCGCAAAGGCGATCTTGATCGCCTCCAGCTGCCTGTGGACGGTCTCCGCGCTGTCCTTTTCGGAAAAGCTGAAATGGTTGAGGATATTCAGCGCCATCAGCGCCACGATGCCCTGGCCGTTGGGCGGGATCTCGCACACCTGATAGCCCCGGTAGTTGACCCGGATGGGTTCCACCCACTTCGCCTCAAAAGCCGCCAGGTCCTCATAACGCAGATAGCCGCCGTATTTCCGGCTCTCGGCATCGATCCTGCGGGCAAGCTCCCCGGTATAGAATGCGGCGGCACCGGTTTCGCCGATCGCTTCCAGCGTATCCGCGTGATCCGGAAGCCGGATCATATCTCCCGCTTCATAAACGCGGCCGCCGGGAACGAAGGTCCGGTACCAGGCGTCGAACTCGGGGCCCGTCACCGTCCTGCTGTAGCGGTTGAAGGCGCGCTGCCACATCTGCGCCAGATTGGGCGAGCAGGGGTAGCCCTCCCGGGCGTAGAGCACCGCGGGGGCAAGATCCTGGGCCAGGCTCAGGCGTCCGAACCGGCCGTTGATCTCCGCCCAGGCTTTTGGCGCACCGGACACCGTGACCGGTGTCCAGCCGAACACAGGCATCTTCCCGTCTACGGCTTTGCCGTCTGCCGTGACCCTTTCGATGGAAGCCAGCATGGGCGCCGGGCCGCTGGAATTGAGGCCGTACAGTTTCTGATCCTTCGCGCTCCAGATCAGGGCAAAGGCGTCCGACCCGATGCCGTTGGCCGTAGGCTCCACCACGGTGAGCGCGGCAGCGGCAGCCACTGCGGCGTCCATGGCGTTGCCGCCCTGACGCAGCACGTCCAGCCCTGCGGCAGACGCCTGAGGACTGGACGCGTTGACCATGCCGCCCCGGGCATAGATCGGGAACCGCTGGGACGGATATTTCTGTGCAAGAGGATCAAAGGGTGTGTTCATACGATCGTTCAGGCCTCCTTGTCAGCCAGATGGCAGGCTACGAAATGCCCGGGCTCCGTTTCCCTGGGCTTGGGCTTCTGCTGGGTGCAGATCACCATGCAGTGCGAGCAGCGGGTGTGGAACGGGCAGCCCGTGGGCGGATTGATGGCGCTGGGGACGTCGCCCTCCAGCACCAGCTCCGTGGAATGCTCGCCCACCCGCAGCCTGGGCACGACCGCCAGCAGCGACTGCGTATACGGATGCAGCGGATTGTGGAACAGATCCTTGCTGTCGGCGATCTCGCACACGTTGCCCAGGTACATGACCACGATCCGGTCGCAGAAGTGCTTCACCACGCCCAGGTCGTGCGTAATGAAGAAATAGGTCAGGTCCTTCTCGCGGCTCAGTTCGTTCAGCAGCTGCAGTATCTGCGCCTGCACCGAAACGTCCAGCGCCGAAACGCACTCGTCCAGCACCACGAATTTGGGGTTCAGCGCGATGGCGCGGGCAATGCCCACGCGCTGCTTCTGCCCGCCGGACAGGGTATGCGGATACACATAATAGTGCTCGCGCTTCAGGCCGACCTCCTCCAGCAGGGTCATGACCCGCTCTTTGCGGACCTCCGGGGAGAGGTCGGTATTGATCACAAACACTTCCTCGATGGATTTGCCCACCGTCTGCCGCGGGTCCAGGCTGGCCGCGGGATCCTGGAAGATCATCTGCATATCCCGCCTGAGAGCGCGCATCTCATTGCGCGTCAGCTTGCCCAGGTTGATGCCGGTCTCGTAATTCCCGTCCAGCTTGCGCTGGTATTCCGGATCCAGCGTCAGCTCGGTCAGCGGCAGGATATCCTTGCCGTGGTAATCGTCCCAGGCCTGCTGGCGGTATCGCTTCGCCAGCTCCACGTGGGACTTCACCTTTTCCCGCGCTTCCGCGATCTTCCTGTCCAGAGCGGGATTCGCTTTCCCCTGCAGCTTCAGCTGCTCGTACTCCTGCTCCAGCGTATGCAGCGACCTCATGGCGGAGGTGGCCATGGCCGTTTCCGCGGCGGACTGCTTGAAAAGCTCCTTGATTTTCGGCAGATCCCGGCACAGGATCAGGGAGCCCACCGTGCGGGAGCCCTCCCTCAGGTGGCGGGAAGCGTCCTTGCGCAGCTCCAGGGACTTGAACTCCAGAGCGCTCAGCTTTTTGGACAGACGTATCTCCTTCAGCACCTCCCGGCTGGTCGTGTCCAGCGCGGACAGGGCGTCCTTTTCTTTCCGGACCTCGGCCGCCTTTTCATCCACTTTCAGGGATTTCTGATAGAACTCGTTGGCCTTGGTCTGATACTCCATCAGCATGGAGATTTCGTGAGAAAGGTACTTGGGACCGACCTCCTCCAGCGTGCGCCCGTAATAGATCGCGGCGCCGCTCGTCTGCGGATACAGCTGCAGGATCACGCGGCCCAGGGTGGACTTGCCGCAGCCGGATTCACCGACGATGCCGAACTTTTCTCCCCGGTTGATCGTGAAACTCACGTCCTCCACAGCCTTGATGCTGACGCCGCGGCGGACGGGAAAATACTTCTTCAGCTTTTTCAGTTCAAGAAGGGGCGTCTTCTCACTCATTTTTCAGCGCCTCCTGTACATGATGGCAGCTCACTGTATGGCCCGGGGAAACCTCCAGCTCCTCAGGCAGTTCAGTGCGGCAGCGTTCCGTGGCGTAGGGGCAGCGGGGATGAAAGCGGCAGCCGCCGATATCCTCGGTGATGTTGGGGAAAACGCCGGGGATTGGCTGGATGTCGAACTCCTCCGCATCCACGTCCGGAACAGCCTTCATCAGGCCGATCGTGTAGGGGTGCCTGGCGTCGGCGAAAATCTCGGAAATGGAGCCTTCCTCCACCTTGCATCCTGCGTACAGGATCACCACCCGGTCCGCGATCTCCGCGACCACGCCCAGGTCGTGGGTGATAAAGAGCACGCCGGTGCTGACGTCCTTCTTCAGCTTATTCAGGAGCACCAGCACCTGCTTCTGAATGGTCACGTCCAGGGCGGTGGTGGGCTCGTCGGCGATGAGCAGGCTGGGCTGTACCGCCATGACCATGGCGATCATGACGCGCTGCCGCAGGCCGCCGGACAGCTGGAAGGGGAACTGGCGCATCCTGTCTTTCGGATTCGCGATGCCGACCTTTTCCAGGTAAGCGACAGCGGTGTCGTAAGCCTGCTTCTTGCTCATGCCCTGATGCAGGATCAGGCCCTCGGTCATCTGCCGTCCGATGGTCAGCAGGGGATTC
>JBGUIY010000166.1:0-4933 GCA_045113475.1 Christensenellales bacterium
GCTATTTCGGTTGTTTTATGGCGCTGCCGGTACAGGCCAACATAGGAAAGGGGCTGCTACAGATTTTTGTGCTTCTGCAACAGCCCCTTGTGTTTTGCGCTTTTATTGTTTATATGTTTTCGAAGAAAGCCGTTTCGTCCTCCCGGCGGAGAATGCCTGTATCGTCGAAATGAAGGGGCGTCGGTTCGGACTTCATGTACTTGAGGATCGCATCCATGCGGACGGACTCCGAATAAGTCATCAGGGTGAAGGCGACGCCGTGCTTGTGGGCGCGCCCTGTGCGGCCGATGCGGTGCAGGTAGTACTCATTCTCGTTGGGCAGATCGAAGTTGATGACCGCCTCCACGTCGTCCACGTCGATGCCGCGGGCCGCCACGTCCGTACAGACCAGGATCGGGAATTTGCCCTGCTTGTAGCGGCGCATGATCTCACTGCGCTTCTTCTGCGGGATGTCGCCGTGCAGCTCCTCGGAATCGAAACCACTCTTCTGCAGCGCCGCGTTGACCCGGTGCGCCATCAGCTTGGTATCTGTGAAGATCATCACCCGTTCGTATACATTGGCGTCCAGCAGGTAGGTCAGGCGGTCCTGCTTTTCCCTGCGTTCGGCAGGAATGACGTACTGGGTGATCTGGGGCTTGTTCTCGTCCACCGCTTCCACGGTGACCTGCACCGGCTCGTACTGGTACTTCCAGGAGATAGTCATCACGTCCTGGCTGATGGTGGCGGAAAACATGACGAACTGGCGGTCCGGGGGCGTCTGGTCGATGATCCTGCAGACGTCCTTGACGAACCCCATGTTCAGCATCTCGTCCGCCTCGTCCAGCACCAGCGTATGCACGGCGTGCACGCTGACCGTATGCCGCTCCAGGTGGTCCAGCATCCGGCCGGGCGTCGCCACCACGATCTGGGGATGCCTGTTCAGCTGATCCAGCTGACGGCGGATCGGCTGGCCGCCGTACAGCACGGCGATGCGCAGGCCTTTGATATAGTAGGCCAGCTTCTGCAGCTCCTCGCCGATCTGCATGGCCAGTTCACGGGTCGGGGCCAGCACCAGCTCCTGCAGCTGGGTCTCCCGCATGTCCATATATTCCAGCATCGGGATGCCGAAGGCCAGAGTCTTGCCCGTGCCGGTGGGCGCGATGCCGATGATATCGCTGCCGCCCATCATCAGCGGGATCGTCTTCTTCTGGATGTCCGTGGGCTGGTCGAAGCCCATCCGGCCGATCGCCCGCAGGACTTCGTCCGAGATGTTCATCCCCATAAACCCTTCGGGGACCACTTCCGGCTTCGGCTCCCGCTTTTTCCTTGCGGGCGCAGGCTCCCCGTCGGCCTCAGACGCCGATTCCTCAGCGGTATCCGCGCTTTCCGCCGCTTCAGGCTGTTCCGCTTTGGCCGGCTTTTTGCGTCCGCGCTTCCTGCCGGAGCGCTTCTTTTTCGGCGCCTGCGTTTCCGTGGCAGGTACGGCCCCGCTTTCCGCTTCAGGCTTCGCTTCAGCCGCCGCATCCTGCGGCGCTTCCGTCTGAGCGGCTTCCTGGTGAACGTCAGGCTGGTCAGCAGGCTTCTTGGGCCGGCGTCTCCTGGGAGCAGGCTTTTTTACCGGCGTTTCCTGTGCATTGACGACTGTTTTTTCAGGTTCCATGGTTATTCCTTTCATTGCTGTTCCGGCAGATACCGCGCCGGACTCCTCTGCCCGCGGTCAGGCGGCTGATACGCCTCGCCCCAGCGGGCTCCTTAAGTATCGGATAATCAGCAGCGTCGAGCAGACCACCCAGCCCATGGGGTAGGCCAGCGCCACCGATACGAATCCCATATTCAGAAGATTGGTGACAAACAGATAGATCTGCCGGAATACGACGAACGACCCCAGCATAATGACAGTCGGGACCGTCGCGTCTCCCGTGCCGCGCAGCGCGCCGGACAGGATCTGGTTAAAACAGATCATCAGGTAGAAGGGTGTGACGATCCTCAGGAAGCGCGCCCCGTAATCCACCACCTCCGCCTCCGGCGAAAAGAAGCCCAGCAGCTCCCGTGCCAGGATCAGTACGACGGCGCCCAGCACCGCCGTGGAGATCAGGCTCATGATCAGCGCGGTGCGCACGCCCTCCCTGGCGCGTTTGCCGTTCCTGGCGCCCCAGTTCTGACCCACAAAGGTCGTGGAGGACATGCTGATGGACTGTACGGGGATCAGCACGAAAGCATCCAGCTTGTTGTAGATGCCGTAGCCTGCCATGCAGGCCGAACCGAAGCCGTTGATGTAGGACTGCACGAAGACATTTGAAAAAGCGGTGATGGCGCTCTGTACGCTTGACGGCAGGCCCACCCGCAGGATGCTCCACAAGGTGGTGCGGTCAATGCCCAGCTGACGCCAGCGCAGCCCGTATGCGCCATGCTCGCGGCTCAGGGCGGCCAGGATCAGAAGCGCGGATACGAACTGCGCGATGACCGTCGCATAGGCCACGCCCTTGACGCCCATTTTGAACTGCAGCACAAACAGCAGGTCCAGCACGGTGTTCAGCGCCGCGGAGATCAGCAGGAAAACCAGCGGCCGCCGGGAATCCCCCACGGCGCGCAGGATACCGCTGCCCATGTTATAGAACAGCACCCCCGTGACGCCGGAGAAATAGATGTTCAGGTAGTTCCTGGCCTCGTCCCAGACGCTTTCCGGCGTCCGCATGAACCGGAGCATCGGCTCGATGATGAACAGGCCCAGCGCCGTGGAAATCACGCTGATGACGATCGTCATCATGATGGTGGTATGTACCGAAAGGCTCAGGCCTTTCATGTCGTGCGCGCCGTAGCGCTGCGAGATGATGACGGATGCCCCGGTAGCCAGGCCGGCGCAGAAACCGACGATCGTATTGATGATGGATCCGGTGGAGCCTACCGCCGCCTGTGCCGTTTTGCCCACGAACTGGCCCACGATGAGGGTATCCACCATGTTGTACAGCTGCTGGAACAGCAGTCCCAACGCCATGGGGACGGAAAACCACAGCAAATGGCGCCAGATCCCGCCGACAGTCATATCCGAGTCGGTTCTTGCCATTGTTTTCCCTCCGGTACAGAACAGTCAGCCGCAGCACACACCGCAGCGTCTGAATGATAGCACAAAGGGACTGCATAGTCAAATGCCGCGCCGATTTTCCTTGCGCCTGTCCGCGTTTCCATGTATAATTGTTATGCTGTTTATATATCAAAACGCCCGAAGGGAGTCTGCCATGAAGGATCATCTTGAAACCGCACCGGTCATCGACGCCGTAAAGCAGGATTCCTGTCCCTTCTGCCGGCTCAGGGACATGATCGAGCAGCAGACGGTGGAGCGCTACCTGGGCGGAGCGGTCATGGAACCGGATATCCGCATCAGGACCAACGCCACAGGTTTCTGCCGGCACCATCACCGGCTGCTCATGGCGCAGAAGGATTACCACGGCTACGCCCTCATGATGCAGACGCGGCTGAAAACCGTGGCGGCCCAGCTCGCCCCCGCGGTCAAGGGCCTTGCGGGCGCCAGCCTGTTCGGAACGAAGAACGCCGCCGCCCTCCAGCGCCAGGCTGCCGACGCGACCCGGGAGTGTCTGGTATGCCGGAATATGGAGGACACGGTCAGCCGGTATATGGATATCTTCATGAAGCTCTACCGGGAGGACGAACGGTTCCGCGGCGACTTCGGCAACGGCCCGGGCGTGTGCCTGTACGACCTGCCGCTGCTGCTGCAGAAGGCCCAGACGCACCTGACACCCTCCCAGCGCAAATCCTTTTTCGAGACGCTGTCCCGCCAGCTGAGCGGTACCCTGAATACCGCCCAGGAGGATCTGGACGCTCTCTGCTCCAGCTTCCACTACGGCTCCGAGCACAAAAACAACCCGCGCATCCACGAGGCCCTGGAACGGGCCGTGAACCTGCTGCGCGGCAAGACCTTCTGATCAGAGGACAGGATATGATCCATCTTTATACGGGCCGCGAACCGCAGCCCTGGACACAGGCGGCCGTGCTGACCCGTGAAGCGCGTCTGCTGGGGGTGCCGGTGATCGTGATCGTGCCCCAGCAGTATACGCTGACAGCGGAGCGCGCGCTGATCCGCGCCCTGGACGTCGAGGGCTTTTTCGACGTGGACGTGGTCTCCCCGCTGCGCTTCAGCCAGCGCGTATTCAGCCAGGCCGGCTGCGGCGCGCGCACGCGCATCGACGCTCAGGGCAAAATGATGGCGGTCAGCCGGGCGGTCATGGGCTGCCGGAGCGCGCTCGGCTATTATGAAAGCGCCGCCGATCGCCAGGGCTTCATCGAGAGCGCCGGCCAGATGATCGCGGACATGAAACGCGCGCGCATCACGCCCCAGGCGCTGAGCGAATTCCAGAAAGGACTGCCCGAAGGCGCGCTGTCCGACAAATACAAGGATCTCGCCCTGATCTACGCCGCTTATGAGGAACTGATGCGCGGCCGCTTCGTGGACGGCGAGGACGTGCAGGCAGAGCTGATCAGGCGCATCCCCCAGGCAGAGATGGCCTGCGGCGCGCGGGTGGTCGTGGCCGGCTTCGATATCCTCACCGAAGAGACCGCACGGCTCCTGACGGCGCTTGAGCCGGTGAGCGAGTCCGTACACCTGCTGATGTGCGCCGTGTGGGAGGACGCCGCCTACCAGCCGGCGGTGGAAAGCCTGATGCGCTTCCGCAAGCAGCTGGCAGAGCGCGGCATGAAGGTGAAGCTCCACGGCATGCAGCCCGCTTTCGACCGGCCGCGGGACATCCGCTTCCTGGCAGAGGAACTGCTGAAGCCAAACCCGGCTTCCGAAAGCGCTCCCCCGCCCCACATCCGCCTGTACGCCGCGCCGACGCCTTACGCGGAAGCCTGCCGCGCTGCTGAAGAAATCGTGACCCTGCACAGCCAGGGCGTCGCCTGGGAGGATATGCTGGTGCTGTGCGCAGACGAGGGGCATTAT
>JBGUIY010000167.1:0-3068 GCA_045113475.1 Christensenellales bacterium
CACTCCCGCGCCCACTGCATCACCGGTACACCGTGCTCCACCGACAGGCCAAGCGGTTCAGACCAGCTCTGACCTTTTTCCGTAAACGCGATCGCGCGGATGGTCATTCTTTTGCCTCCCTGAATCCATGAGAAAATGCAGGATCATACAGTTTGGAGCATTCATACTTCCCCGAAAGAAAACCGCCCACAAGAATCAGTGCCGTTTTGCGGATATGGCGCGCTTTTTGCGGCAGGTCCGCAAGCATACCGCGGATGATCTCCTCGTCGGGCCAGGTGGCTTTGTATACCACGGCGGCAGGAGTGTCCGGCTGATAGCCGCCGGAAATCAGTTCTTCACAGAGCTCCTTCAGCATTCCGGTGCTCAGGAACAGCACCATCGACGCACCATGGGCGGCTAAGGCGGGAATGCTCTCTTTTTCCGGCACCGCCGTCCTGCCGGCTTTGCGGCTGACAATTACCGTCTGGCTGACGGACGGCGGTGTGAATTCAGCCTTCAGGACGGCGGCCGCCGCGTTCATGGAGCTGACGCCCGGCACGATCTCATAGGCCAGCCCCAGCCTGTCCAGCCCGTCCATCTGCTCCCGGATGGCGCCGTACAGGGACGGATCCCCGGTGTGCAGCCGTACCACGGTACTGTCCTGCCGGTGCGCATGCAGAGCGGCAAGCACTTCCTCCAGGGTCATGGAGGCGCTGTTCAGCCTGATGCAGTCCGGGGGGCAGAAATCCAGCAGCTCCGCGTTCACCAGAGAACCGGTATAGATCACCAGGCTGGCCTTCTGCAGCAGGCGCATTCCCCGCAGGGTGATCAGGTCCGCCGCCCCGGGACCGGCGCCAATAAAGTATATCATGGTTTTCCTCCGATATCCGCTGAGAAAATGAACACGGGATTCTGCGCCCGGAGCATATGGTAGCCACCCAGGGGTTCAATGCGTGATATCGCGATCTGCCCGGCAGAAAAACGGGGATATCCCTGAAGCAGCGCCATATATTCCTGGGTGCTTTCCATGGTCACGGCGGTGGCGCACAGACGAATGGGAGCGTCCAGTTCTTCCAGTCTGTCCAGGATCTCTTTCGCCCTGCCGCCTGTTCCGCCCAGAAACACATGGGTGGGTACGGGCAGGCCCGCCAGCGCCTCCGGCGCGTTTCCCGCAATGATCTCCACGTTCTGCAGATGAAAACGCGCGGTATTCTCCCGGATAAGCCCGAGTGCTTCTTCGTCACGTTCAATGGCAAATACCCGGCCCAGTGGGCACTGCCTGGCGCATTCTGCGGTCACGCTGCCCGTGCCGGCGCCAACATCCCACACTATGGCGTCAGACGGCAGCGCAAGCGCAGCTAGAATATGGATCCGGATCTCCATTTTGGTCATAGGCGTTTTGCCCCGGATAAAAGCCTCGTCCGGCAAACCGGGCCGGGGAATCCCCGCTTCCGGATGCCCGTTTTCCGCCAGCGCTACGGACAGGGGATCGTATGTCCTGCGCTCGTAGGGGGTGATATGTTCATCGCAATAGGACACCCGCTTCCCCACCGTGAGATGTACCGCATCCAGCCCGCCGGTTTTCAGCGCGTCCCAGACCCAGTTGGGATCACGCTCACCGTCCAGCAAAAGCAGTGTCCGGGCATGGGTGCGCACCGTATGGCATAATGCAGATGGAGACAGTCTCCGGCCATGGCAGGAGAGGATAGCCGCCTCCTGCCACGGGACGCAGAGCCTCGCGCAGAATGCCTGCAGGCTGCTGACGCCGGGATACACGCGCAGCCTGTCCCCGCCAAAGCGTTTTTTCAGCACAGGCAGCAGGCTGTACAAGCCCGCGTCCCCGGATACCAGCACCGCCGTATG
The DNA here is from genome assembly GCA_045113475.1 of Christensenellales bacterium. Taxonomy (GTDB): domain Bacteria; phylum Bacillota; class Clostridia; order Christensenellales; family Aristaeellaceae; genus UBA4246. The sequence continues at coordinate 1,843 of JBGUIY010000167.1, forward strand.
GCAACCGCTTTGGAGAAGCGCTTCCAGATCATCCAGGGCGGCTGAAAGCGGCGTCATGGAACGCCGCTTGCCCGCGTCCGGAACCAGTCCGTCATTCCTTTCCGCGCAGAAGACGGCATCCGCCTCTCCGATGGCTTTCAGCGCTTCGGCTGTCATCATCCGGCGATCGCCGGGTCCGGCACTGATCACATCAATCCAGCTCATCCGCATCCCTCACGATCCTGATGCCGTTTTTTTCCGCAAAAGCCAGCAGTTCCCTGTTGGCCCGGTTCAGCGTCCCGACCGGCGCGCCGGCATCCAGCACAGATTCACAGCGCAGAATGATGTCCTTTGCCCGGGTCACCTGTTCTTCGCCGATTTCCTCGAAGGCCTTCGCTGCTACGTTCTGCTGGGCGAGCGCCCTGGCGGCGGCGTATTCCTGATCGTTTTCAAACAGGATCCCGGCGGCAAAAGGAATACGCTTTTTTTGCAGCGCCCGATAATGCAGCAGGCCGCAGCCATTCCCGCCGATAACGAATATCCGCGGCTGCCCTTCCGGCCTTTTCAGTTCCACGCTGCCCTGGCTTGTCACATAAGTCCCCTGAGACAGGTCATAGAGGGACGCGATGATCTCGTCCCTGAAAATCTCCCGGGGCAAGCCGTACCGCCATACCGTATCTCCTTTGACACACAGGATCAGATCCGAGATCTTTTCCGCCAGATCGATCTCATGAAGGGACAGGATCACAGTCAGCCGGCGTTCCAGGGTCTCTTCCAGAAGAATGCTCAAAAGCTCGATTTTATAACGGATATCCAGAAATGAAGTCGGTTCGTCCAGCACCAGTATTTCCGGTTCCTGGCACAAGGCCCTGGCCAGCAGCACCCGCTGGCGCTGGCCGTCGCTGATCCTGGAGAAATCCTGTTCCGCAATATCTTCCGCGTGTACGCGGCGCAGCGCATTTTCAACGACCGCGACGTCTTTCTCAGAAAGCTTCCCAAACCGTCCGGTATAGGGATAACGCCCCATGGCGGCCACGTCAAAGCAGGTCATCATTTCAGGCTTGATCCGCTCTGTAAGCAGAACGGACATTTTCATGGCCAGTTCCGCCTGGGAAAAGCCCGATATTTCTTTGTTTTCGATCAGCGCGGTGCCGGCGATGGCAGCAAGCTGGCGCGTGATGGTTTTCAGAATGGTAGACTTGCCGGCACCGTTGGGACCGATGAGGGTCATGATCTTTCCCTTTGGC
>JBGUIY010000168.1:0-4859 GCA_045113475.1 Christensenellales bacterium
ACCGCCGGAAAACCCGGCATCGTGATGCTCAGCTGCGAACTGATCGACAACAACGGCAAGGAACTGCTGAAGTGCGTCAATCAGTATATCGATGACTGGAGGCTGAGCGATGACTTCCGCCGCTGGGTGAACGAAAAGAACATCTTCTGCTCCACCCTGGTCGATCGAATCGTTCCCGGAAGAATCCGTGATCCGAAGGAAGTAGAGGCGCTGGACGCGGCCAACGGCTACTCGGATCCGCTGACGGATGTGGGCGAGGTCTTCGGCATCTGGGTCATTGAAGGGCCGGACGGCCTGGAAGACCGTCTTCCCTTCAGGAAGGCCGGTGTACCCGTGATCGTGGTGCCGGACGTCACACCCTACAAGAAACGGAAGGTTCGCATCCTGAACGGCGCACACACGGGGTTCGTACTCGGAGCGTACCTGGCCGGGTACGACATCGTGCGGGACTGCATGCATGACGACATCATCCTGGGCTATATGAACAGAATGCTCTATGATGAAGTGATCCCGACCCTGCCGCTGGACAGGAAAGATCTGGAAGACTTCGCGCAGGCCGTGCAGGACCGCTTCAACAATCCCTTCGTGAACCATGAGCTGATGAGCATCAGCCTGAACTCCACCAGCAAGTGGCGGGCACGGAACATGCCGACCTTCCTGGACTATGTGAAGGAAAAGGGCGAGCTTCCTCCCTGCCTGACGACCAGCTTCGCGGCCTACATCGCCTTCTACAGCAACGAGCCGCAGGATCTGACGGACAAGGGACTGGTGTGCCGCAGGCCGAAGGGCAATGACTATACAGTCAGCGACGACCGGTATGTGCTGGAATTCTACTGGGCACACCGGAATGACAGCCCGGAGGAACTGGTGCACGCGGTAATGACCAACACGGAAATGTGGGGTCAGGACCTGACGGAAGTAAATGGCTTTGAGGAAGCGGCGGTCCGCATCCTGAAGACGATCCGCGCCGACGGCGCAGTGGCAGCCTATAAGGCCTGCCTGGCATAAGGAGGGAAAACGCATGACGGACATGATGAAACAGTTGCAGAAGATCGGAATCGTCCCGGTGGTGGTGCTGGAAAACGCAGAGGACGCGCTGCCCCTGGCGGAACGGCTTGTCAAAGGCGGCCTGCCCTGCGCGGAAGTGACCTTCCGTACCGCGGCCGCGGAAGAATCCATCCGGCGGATGGCCAAAGCCTTCCCGGAAATGATCATCGGCGCAGGGACCGTGCTGACCACGGAACAGGCAGACCGGGCGATCGACGCAGGCGCGAAGTTTATCGTCAGCCCCGGCTTCAACCCGAAGGTCACTGAATACGTGCTGAAAAAGGGCGTTCCCATGACGCCTGGCGTCTGTACGCCGACAGAGATCGAAGCCGCCCTGCAGTTTGACCTGGACGTGCTGAAGTTCTTCCCGGCGGAGCCTGCCGGCGGCCTGAAGATGATCAAGGCGCTGGCCGCACCCTACGTCGGCGTGAACTTTATGCCCACCGGCGGAATCAGCGCGGCGAACGTGCGGGAGTATCTGGCCTATAACCGGATCGTCGCCTGCGGCGGCAGCTGGATGGTCAGCGGCAAGCTGGTCAAGGAAGGACAGTTTGATGAAATCGAACGGCTCGTACACGAAGCCGCGGACATCGTGAAAGAGATCAGGGGGTAAAAAAGTATGAACCTTAATCTGAAACCTGCTGAAGAATGCCGCTATGACGCGGTGTCCCTGGGAGAAGTCATGCTGCGCCTGGATCCCGGCGAAGGCCGGATCCGCACCGCGCGGGAGTTCAAAGTCTGGGAAGGCGGCGGTGAATACAATGTAGTACGGGGCCTTCACAAGTGCTTCGGCCTGAAGACCGGCGTGCTGACCGCGTTTGCGGACAATGAAGTCGGTAAACTGCTCAGAGACCTGATCGAACAGGGCGGCGTGGACACGAGCCTGATCTGCTGGAAAAAGACAGACGGCATCGGCCGTATCTGCCGGAACGGCCTGAACTTCACAGAACGCGGCTACGGAATCCGGGGCGCCGTAGGGTGCTCAGACCGCGCCAACACCGCCATCTCGAAGGCCGTCCCGGAAGACTTTGACTTTGATTACATCTTCGGCAAACTGGGGGTTCGGTGGCTGCATACGGGCGGGATTTACGCCGCGTTATCCGAACAGAGCTGCGAGACGGTCATCGCCGCCTGCAAGACGGCGAAGAAATACGGCACGCTGATCTCTTACGACCTGAACTACCGTCCTTCCATGTGGTCCGCCATCGGCGGACTGGAAAAAGCCCGGGAAGTCAACCGCGAGGTTGCAAAGTACGTGGATGTCATGATCGGCAACGAAGAAGATTTCACTGCCTGTCTGGGGCTCCAGATCGAAGGAAACGATGAGAACCTGAAAGAACTGAACCTGGACGGATACTATAAGATGATCGCGGAAGCCGCAAAGCAGTATCCCAATTTCAAAGCCATCGCCACCACGCTGCGCACAGTCAAAACCGCCACGGTGAACGACTGGAAAGCGATCTGCTGGGCGGATGGAAAAGTCTACATGTCAAAGGCTTATGACAACCTGGAGATCCTGGACCGCGTCGGCGGAGGCGATTCGTTCGCTTCCGGCCTGGTCTACGGCCTGATGACCACCGGCGATCCGGAACTGGCTGTGAATTACGGCGCCGCCCACGGCGCACTGGCCATGACCACCCCCGGTGACACCAGTATGGCCAGCAGGGAAGAAGTAGAATCCATCATGAAGAACGGCAGCGCCCGGGTGAAACGATAATAAAGGAGAATGATTCTATGAAACAGTTTCTGGATAAGGATTTCCTGCTGAACACCGAAGCCGCGAGAAAATTATACCATGAAGCGGCAGAAAAGCAGCCGATCATCGACTACCATTGCCACCTGAATCCCCGGGAAATTTACGAGGATATCCGGTATGAGAACATCACCCGGGTCTGGCTGGGCGGCGATCACTACAAATGGCGCCTGATGCGCTCCGCAGGCGTGCCGGAAAAGTACATCACCGGTGATTCGAGCGACTGGGAAAAGTTCGAGAAATACGCCGAGGTGCTGGGCAAGGCCATCGGCAATCCCCTGCACCACTGGAGCCACCTGGAGCTGCGCCGCTTCTTCGGCTATGAAGGCATCCTGAACAAGCAGACCGCAAAGGAGGTCTGGGAGCTCGCCAACGCAAAGTTGCAGAGCGAAGGGTATACCTCCCGCGGGCTCATCATGATGAGCAATGTGGACACGATCTGCACCACGGATGACCCGGTGGACACGCTGGAGTGGCATGAGAAGCTGGCAGCGGACAAATCCTTCCCCGTGACGGTGCTGCCCGCCTGGCGCCCGGACAAGGCCATGAACCTGGAGAAACCCACCTTCCTCGAATATCTTGCCCAACTGGAGGCGGCGGCCGGCATGAAGATCGCTTCCTTCGCGGATATGAAGACAGCCCTGTCAAGGCGCCTGGACTTCTTCGCCGCCCACGGCAGCAAGCTGAGCGACCATGCCCTGAATTACGTCATGTACGCGCCGGCCTCCGAAGCGGAGATCGAAGCTATCTTCGCCGCCCGGCTGAACGGCACACTCCCGGACGCGGAAGCGGAAGCGAAATTCAAGACCGCCTTTATGACGGCCATGGCCGGGGAATACACCCGCCGCGGATGGGTCATGCAGCTGCATTACGGCTGCCGTAGGGATAACAATCTCGGCATGTTCCGTGCCATGGGACCGGATACCGGCTTCGACTGCGTGGACAACTATGCCCCCAGTGCCCAGACCGCTGCATTCCTCGGCATGCTTGAGGATGCCGGCAGCCTGCCGAAGACGATTCTTTACAGCCTGAACACCAACGACAACGCCGCCATCGACACGATCCTGGGCTGTTTCCAGAACGATACGGCGGTGGGACGGATCCAGCACGGTTCCGCCTGGTGGTTCAACGATCACTTCGATGGCATGAGCGACCAGCTGAAGAGCCTGGCTTCCCTGGGCTACCTGGCAGGTTTCGTCGGCATGCTGACGGACAGCCGCAGCTTCCTGAGCTATCCGCGGCATGAATACTTCCGCCGCATCCTCTGCCGGATCTTCGGCGAATGGGTGGAGGAAGGCTTCTATCCGGAGGATTTCGATACCCTAAAGGAGATCGTCGCGGGTATCAGCTACAACAACGCAAAACGGTATTTTGCTTTTGAAAAGAAACAGTAATATCAAAGGAGCGGAAACAATGGATATTCGTTACAGCTGCAATCAGCGGGATTTCAGGCGCTATACGACCGAGGAGATCCGGAAGGAATTCCTGATCGAAAAACTGTTCGAAACGGACCAGGTGACCGCCGTCTACAGCCATGTGGACCGGATGGTGACCCTGGGCGTCATGCCGGTGAAGGAAAAGGTCTCCATTGACAAGGGGCTCGATATCTGGCACTGCTTCGGAACCGAATTCTTCCTCGAGCGCCGGGAGTGCGGCATGTTCAACGTCGGCGGTACCGGAAAGGTCATCGCGGACGGAACCGTCTATGAACTGGGCTATAAGGACTGCCTGTACCTGACCCGCGGCGTGAGGGAAGTATACTTCGAAAGCACAGATCCCGCCCAGCCCGCGAAGTTTTATCTCGTCTCCGCTCCGGCCCACTGCAGCTATGAAAACCGCCTGCTGAAGATCGCGGACGCAGCCAAGAAGCCCTGCGGCGACGCAGCGACCAGCAACAAGCGGGTGATCAACCAGTTCATCCACCCCTCCGTGCTGAAGACCTGCCAGCTGAGCATGGGCATGACCGTACTGGAAAGCGGCAGCGTCTGGAACACGATGCCGGCCCACACCCATGAACGCCGGATGGAAGTGTATTTCTATTTCGAAGTGCCGCAGGACA
>JBGUIY010000169.1:0-8752 GCA_045113475.1 Christensenellales bacterium
CTCCGGCATCGCCTCCTTCCTCTTCCGCGCAATCCAGCCCTTTGTCCGGCGTATCTTCTTGGCAACATTTAATTGCCGGAGTAATAATAGAATAACAGGGCGGATTTATATGGTAAATATCGGACCGGAGCCGGCTGAAGGCAATTCAGGCGCGGCTCCGGTCCGATGTTATATTGAGGGTTTCCGGTTTTAAGGAATGCTGCTTTATGCGGACTTCCACAGGCCGTGGAGATTGCAGTATTCGTAGGCTGATACCACGGCATCGCCTTCGGTGAGGGCGAAGGTGGCGATGGGCCGATCGCCGGGCTTCAGCGCCTTGCGCTGACTGCCTTCTTTGGTTTCCAGCATGATCCACTGGATGTAGTGCGCTTCCAGCATGGGATGTTCCACGGAACCTACGGTCACGGTGACGGTGCTGCCGTTCACCTGGATGACCGGCACGTGCTTTTCGTACGCGCCGTCCGCGGTGTTGGGCACCATAGGCTTCATTTCTTCTCCGCAGCAGCTGCAGCGGACGCCGGAATCGTTGATGTACGCGATGATATTGCCGCAATGCTCACACTTGTAAAACGTCATGATTCTATCCTCCTTTATGGGTTCGTCAGCAATCATATTTTATGGCGGGACACCGGGTTTGTCAAACAAAAAATCAGACATCCCGGAGAATCGCCGATCAGCTATTGACATTGTCAAATGATTGCGCTATACTTCGTTTGCTTTGATTAAGCATATACTTAATCAATCTGGAGGGATGATGATGGAGCTGACCGTCTGCATAAGGGCGCTGGGAGATCCGACCCGTTTCACGATCTTTCAGCAGCTGCTGATCCGCAGGCACTGTACCCGTTCCCTGTCGCGGAAGCTGAGGATAACGGAGGCCGCGGTATCGCAGCATCTGAGGATCCTGTGGGAAGCGGGCATGGTGTATAAGGAAAAATACGGTTACCATATGCACTACCTGCCGACGCAGGAAGCCATGGATTTCCTGGCCGCGTCTTTTGAACAGATGCGGCAGGCGTCGCTCGCGCTGAACCGTGACCCGCTGGTCTGCCAGTGCGAATTCCGGCAGCAGGAGGAAAGCGGGGAGCATCCCGAAACGATCGAAAAGGAGAATGGAATCATGAGAATCGCGGTCACTTATGAAAACGGGCAGATCTTTCAGCACTTCGGCCACACCGAATACTTTAAGCTGTATGACGTGAAGGACGGCGCGGTGCAGTCTTCGGCAGTCGTTCCCTCCGCCGGCTTCGGCCACGGCGCGCTGGCGGGCTTCCTGGCCATGCAGCGGGTGGATGCGCTGATCTGCGGCGGCATCGGCGGCGGGGCTCAGATGGCCCTGGCGGAAGCCGGCATCCGGCTGTACGCGGGCTGCCAGGGGGACGCGGACGCGGCGGTGGACGCCCTGCTTGCCGGAACGCTGCCCTACGCGGAAAACCCTGTATGTGATCACCACGGCGAACACCACGGCGGCGATTGCCATGGGGAAGATCACGATTGCGGAAAGAGCGAAGGCAAGTGCTGCCACTGAGCGGATGCGCGGCGGTCATTCATAGCGGATGACCGCTTTTGTTTATCCGGATGTATCGGCTGCACCGGTATGCCGCGAGTATCATCAAGACGGAGTGAAATATGGGAATACTGACGGATCTGTTTCTGACCTTTGCCCGGATCGGTGCGTTTACCTTTGGCGGCGGCTATGCCATGCTCTCCCTGCTGGAGCATGAGTGCGTGGAGAAAAAAGGCTGGCTGACCACCGACGAGATGACGGAAGTGACTGTGATCGCCGAGTCCACGCCCGGGCCGATCGCCATCAACTGCGCCACCTATACGGGTCTGAAACAGGCGGGCCTGAAGGGCGCGCTGACCGCCACCCTGGGTATGGTGCTGCCTTCCTTCCTGGTGCTGCTGGCGGTTTCGGCCTTTTTGCAGAACGTGCTGACTGTGCCGCTGGTGACCAGGGCGCTGAAGGGCATCCGGGTGGCGGCGGTCCTGCTGATCCTCCGGGCCGGGACCGGCATGCTGCGCAATATCCTGAAGAAAACGCCGGACAGGAAGGCTGCCGTCTGGTTTTTCGCCCTTTTCCTGGCTGTATCGCTGGTCTCGCTCCTGCTGTCCTGGCATATTCCTGCGGTGTGCCTGATCCTGGTGGCGGGCCTGGCCGGATACGCCCTGTTTTCAGTGAGGGAGGCGGCAAAATGACGGCGCTTTCACTGTTCTGGGAATTTATGAAGATCGGCCTGTTCGCCTTTGGCGGCGCTTACGGAGCGATCCCGCTGATCACGGAAGCGGTGCTTTCCCGCGGCTGGCTGGACGAGAGCGGACTCATGAACCTGCTGGGCATCAGCGAGTCCACGCCCGGCCCCATCATGGTGAACGCTGCCACGATGACCGGCTTTGCGCAGGCGGGCATCCCGGGCGCGGCGCTGGCAACGGCGGGCGTGGTGCTGCCCTCTTTCCTGATCATGCTGGCTGTTCCCCGGCTGCGGAAAAAGTGGAGCGGGCACCGGGTGATCCGCTTGGCTATGCGGGGCGTCAAACCCTGCCTGGCCGGAGTAATCTGCGCCACAGGCACTCATCTGGCGGTCTGTCTCCTGTTTCCGGAAGGAACGGCTTTTGATCTGCGGTCAGCCTGCCTGCTGGCCGTACTGGCTGCCGGCGCTTTCGCTTTCCGGCGGATCCGGAAAAAGCAGGTTTCCCCGATCCTCCTGATCCTGGCGGCCGCCGCCCTTGGCATGGCTGTTTTTTGAAGCGCAGGCCGGTTTTGTGCCGGATCGGTGAAAATGGCGGCATCTGCGGGTTTCGTGCCTCCCGGGACAGCCGTGCCGCACGGGTTTTCGACCATTGACAATTCCGGCCGGAATGGCTATAATCTAAGCATAAAATATAAAAAAGGAGGGGATCATTTGTATACCACCATGATTCCCATGCTGCAGCAGGCCAGGAAGGACGGAAAGGGCGTACCGGCGTTTAATATCCACGCGCTGGAAGTCGTGCCGATGATGGCTAATACCGCGGCTGAAAAGCAATGCCCCGTCATTCTTCAGGTCTCTGTTTCCACGGCCAAGTATATCGGATTCAGGCTGCTTTCCACCATCGTGAAGGAAGTGGCGGCTGGCCTGGACATCCCGGTAGCCCTGCATCTGGACCACGCCTCCAAGCTGGAGGACATCTCCGCGGCGCTGGAAGGCGGATTCTCTTCCGTCATGTACGACGGCTCGCGCCTCCCGCTTGAGGAGAATATCCGCAATACGCAGCAGGCGGTCGCCCTTGCCCGCGCCGCCGGGGCTTCCATCGAGGCGGAGCTCGGCATCGTCGGCCGCGGCAAGATCATTGAGACTTATCCATACACCGATCCCGAGGACGCGCTGCAGTTCGTCACCGAAACCGGCGTGGACGCGCTGGCGGTCGGCATCGGCACCCATCACGGACAGTATAAGGCGAAGACCAACATCAATCTGGACGTGCTCAAAGCGATCCACGAAAAAGTCGACATCCCCCTGGTGCTGCACGGCGGCACCGGCGTCCGGGAGGAAGACGTGCGTACCTGCATCCGCAGGGGTATGCTGAAGCTCAATTTCGGCACCGAACTCAACGTATCCTGGGTGCGTCGCGCAAAGGAAGTGTTCGGCGGCGCTGAACTGGACGATTCCCTGCGCGAGCTGATGATCCGCTGCAACGACGCCATGGCGGATACCATCCGCGCGAAGATCGACCTGGTACGGTTTTAAGCGCGACCGCGCTTGAAATAGACACGTTACCAATATTGTAAGGAGGAAACGACTCATGAAGAAACTCATCGCGTGCCTGCTCTCCCTGATGATGGTCTTTGCTCTGTGCGCCAGCGCGTTTGCTGACGAGGGCGAACTGGTCATCTACAACGCCGTGTACGAAGAAGAGGGCGACGGCCTGTGCGCCCGCTTCCAGGAACTGACCGGCATCAAGACCTCTGCCGTGACCCTGGGCGGCGGCGAGATCCTCAACCGCGTGAAAAACGAAGCGGCCAACCAGACCTGCTCCGTGTGGTTCGGCGGCCCCGCTGACCCCTTCATCACCGCCAAGAACGAGGGCCTGCTGCTGCAGTACAACTCCCCGAATGCTGAGCCCATTGAAGCCAAGTACAAGGATCCCGACGGCTATTGGACCGGCGTATACATCGGCTATGTGGGCTTTGTCTGCAACAACGACCGCCTTGCCGAGCTGGGCATCGAAGCGCCCGACTCCTGGGAAGACCTGCTGGATCCCAAGCTGGAAAAGGAAATCATGCTGGCTTCTCCCGCCGCTTCCTCCACCGGCTATGTCATCCTGGCCACTGTGCTGCAGCTGATGGGCATCGAGCCCGGCTTTGAGTACATGCAGAAGCTGGACAAGAACGTCCTGCAGTACACCGAGCGCGGCGGCGCCTGCATCACCTCTGTCATCGCGGGCGAAGTTGCTGTCGGCATCTGCTTCTGCCATGACGCTATCACCCAGCAGCAGAACGGCTATCAGGATCTGCTGACCGTCAAGGTCCCCTCCGAGGGCACCGGCTATGAGACCGGCGCTATGGCCATCATCGCCGCCGGCCCCAACCAGGAAGCCGCCAAGAAGTTCTATGACTGGGCTCTGACCGCTGACTGCCAGAACATGTACAAGGATTATGGCGCTCTGCAGTTCCTGACTGCTCCCGGTGCGGAACCCTCTCCCTTCGTCGCCGAGATCGCCGGCGCCAAGACCATCGCTTATGACACTGCGTGGGCTGGCGAGCATCGCGCTGAGTACACCAACCAGTGGGCTCAGCTGACCGGCCATTGATCCGTTACCCGGCATTACAGCGCTGAGCGCTGAACAGACCAAGCCGGGCCCGCCCCGCGCGGGCCCGGCGTTTTATAAGCGAATTCCCGGACAATACATTCATCATCGGATGAAGGAGGCTTCCCGGACATGCAGAAAGCAGAATCCTCGGAAAGCAGCAGCAGGCGATTCTTTCAGGACCCGCTGCTGACGTTCATCATCCTCTTCGTCATCATCGTTCTGGTGCTGTTTGTGGCCTACCCGCTGTACTGCATCATGAGAGGCAGTTTTACCGACAGGGCAGGCGCCTTGACCTTCGATTCCTATATCGGCATATTCAACGACAACAATTTCAAAACCGCGTTCTGGAACACGATGCGGCTGGCGCTGGTCGTCGGCTTCACCTCCACCGTGGTGGGCTTTCTGTTCGCTTATACCAAGCAGTGCGTGAAAAGTCCCTTCAAAAAACTGTACAGCATGATCGAGATCCTGCCCATCATTTCCCCGCCTTTCGTGCTGGCGTTCTCCGCCATCACGCTGCTGGGACGCCGCGGCCTGATCACCTATTCGCTGCTGGGCATCAAAAATTTCAATATATACGGCTATACCGGCCTGGTTGTGGTACAGACACTGGTCTTTTTCCCCATCGCCGCCATGACGCTGGACGGTCTGCTGGAAAACTTCGACGTTTCCATGGAGGAGGCCGCGCGCAATCTGGGCGCCAGCCGCTTCCGTGTGTTCTTTACAGTGCAGATCCCCATGCTGGCAAGCGGCCTTGCCAACGTGTTCCTGCTTTCTTTTATCGAGTCCGCCACAGACTTCTCCAACCCCATGATTCTGGGCGGAGGCTATAAGACCCTGGCCTCCCAGATATATATCCAGGCAATCGGCAACTATAACCAAAGCGCGGGCACAGCCATCGCAGCCGTGCTGCTGCTGGTGACGGTGGCGGTCTTCATCGTGCAGAAAGCGCTGCTGGACAAGCGCAGCTACGTGACCCTCACCGGCAAGGCCAGCCGTGTGCGCGAGATGATCGACGACAAGGGCATCATGATCACCACCAACGTCCTGTGCCTGCTGATCAGCGCCATCGTGCTGCTGTTCTACGTGTTCGTGGTGCTTTCCTCCTTCTTCCGCACCTGGGGCGCGGACTACACGCTGGTGCTGGACAACTGGAAGCACACGCTGAGCCTGGTCAAGAACGTAAAATCCATTTTCGATACGCTGGAGATCTCCCTGCTGGTGGCACCGATCGGCGGCCTGCTGGCCATGATCATCGCCTTCCTGGTAGTGCGCAAGCGCTTTGCCGGCCGCCGGCTGGTGGAGTACGTGTCCATGCTGGGTATGGCCGTGCCCGGCACAGTGTTCGGCCTGGGCTATATCCTGGCCTTCAATACGCCGCCCATCGTGCTGACGAACACGCTGTGGATCCTGGTCATCGTGCTGGTAATGACCCGCTTGCCGGTCGGCGTGCGCAGCGGCATGAGTGCCCTCAGGCAGATCGATCCCAGCATCGAGGAGGCGGCCTCCGACCTTGGCGCGCACTCGACCAAGGTATTCTCTTCCGTGACCCTGCCGCTGATCCGTCCGGCTTTCTACACCGGCCTGGTGTTCAGCTTTGTCAAAAGCATGACGGCCATCAGCGCGGTCATCTTCCTGGTTTCGGCCAACTACAACCTGCTGACAGTGCGTGTCATGCAGCACGTGGACAAGGGCCAGTTCGGCTATGCCTCCGTGCTTTCCACGCTGCTGATGATCATCGTTTTCGTGGTGGTCGGCGTGATGAACTTCATCCTCAACCGCCTCGGCCGCAGCAGCGGGGAAAAGATCGACCTGTTCAAGCAGTAACGACGTTTCCGATGACAGCCATATAAGGAGGCCACACGATGAGCGCAAAGGCATTGTCCATCATCGACCTGCAGAAGGTATACCCCAATAAGCACGGCAAGGACGTCCATGCCGTGGATCATATCAATATGGAGATCGCGCCGGGCGAATTCGTCACGCTGCTTGGGCCTTCCGGCTGCGGCAAGACCACGACGCTGCGCATGATCGCCGGCTTTGAAAAGCCCACCGGCGGCGATATCCTGCTGGGCGGCCAGTCCATCCGGTATCTTTCCCCGGACAAGCGTGATACGGCCATGGTGTTCCAGACCTACGCGCTGTTCCCCAATATGAACATTTACGACAATATCGCCTACGGCCTGAAGATCAAAAAGCTGACCAGCGCCGAGATCCAGGAGAAGGTGATGGGCATACTGGAACTGACGGGCCTTACCGGCCTGGAGCGCCGCCATACCAACGAGATCTCCGGCGGCCAGCAGCAGCGTGTGGCCCTGGCCCGCGCCCTGGTGATGGAGCCCGGCGTGCTGCTCTTTGACGAGCCGCTCTCCAACCTGGACGCCAAACTGCGCATCCAGATGCGCACCGAGATCCGCAAGATCCAGCGTGACGTGGGCATCACCGCCGTGTACGTCACGCACGACCAGGCGGAAGCCATGAGCATGTCGGACCGCATCGTCATCCTGAAAGACGGGAAGATCGAGCAGATGGGCTCTCCCGAGGAAGTGTATTTTACGCCCAACAGCGAGTTCTCGGCCAACTTCATCGGTACCGCCAACATGCTGCACGGCAAGGTGATCGCCCAGGAGGGCAACAGCCTGACGGTCGCCACGCTGGGGAAGGAGCTCCGCGGCGTACCCTGCTACCGCAGCTTCAATGCCGGCGACAGCTGCACCATCATCATCCGCCCCGAGGCCTGCTCTGTACAGGAAAAGGGCTTGCTGGAGGCCAAGGTGACCCTGTCCACGTTCATGGGCTCCTACCAGCTGTATGAACTGGATATCGAGGGCAACCGCTTCACCGTGCACGAGAACAACCCCAAGAACAAGCATATCTTCCGTCAGGGCGAGAAGGCCTTCCTGGATCTGGATATCGCCGATACCCACGCCATCTGACGCAAGCGAGGCGGCAATATGGATAAAACTTCTCAGTATATCAGCGATTATGTCGATCTGGAAATGCGCACCCTGGAGCGGTTCGATAAGCAGGCCGCCGCGGAGGTGCTGGGCGCCATCCTGCGCGCCTACGAAGCGGAAGGCACCATCTATGTCTGCGGCAACGGCGGCAGCGCCAGCACCGCGTCGCATATGGCCAACGACTTCAACAAAGGCATTTCCGAGTACGTGCAGAAGAAATTCCGCTTTTACAGCCTGACGGACAACGTCGCCACCATGCTCTCCATCGCCAACGACATCAGCTACGACGAAATGTTCCGCTTCCAGCTGCAGGGCCGGCTGCGCAAGGAGGATCTGGTCATCGGCATCAGCGGCAGCGGCAACAGCATGAACGTAGTCAACGCCCTGACCTACGCCAGGGAGCAGGGGGTGCAGACCGTGGCGGTGTGCGGCTACAACGGCGGCAAGATCAAGGAGATCGCCGACGTGGCGTTCCATGTGGACATCAACAACATGCAGATCGTGGAGGACGTGCACCTGATCCTCAACCATCTGCTGATGAACGTGCTTCAGCGGCTGTGGAACATTCCCGGGCATAACATGTGATGAGCAGGCATTTACTGATCGTGACCGGTTATCCGGGCTCGGGAAAATCATATACGACGGCGGTGATCCTCAGGGCTTTTCCGCAATTCCGGCCCCTGTCCTACGACGACATCAAGGAAGAATGGTTCGACCGGGAGGGCTTTGACAACGAAGAGGAAAAGCGCGCGGTCAGGGAGCACAGCCTGCAGGCGTTTTATGAGCAGCTGGATGGGCGGATGAAGCAGGGGGAAGACCTGCTGATCGAATACCCCTTCTGCCGCAAGCATGTGCCTGCGCTGAAAAAGCTCATTGACAGCAATCGTTATACGCCGGTCACGATCGTGCTGGACGGCGATCCGGAGGTGCTGTGGCAGCGCTTTACCAAGCGGAATCAAATGAACGACCGCCACCCGGGGCATCTGTGCAGCGTTTACCATAAG
>JBGUIY010000170.1:0-5042 GCA_045113475.1 Christensenellales bacterium
GAGGCGCTCGGAGACGGATGGGACATCCGCCTGCGGGACGACCTGAGCGAATACATCTGCGCGTCGCCGGCACTGGCCCTGCGGGAAGGCTTTCACATGAGCCACAGCTTCAAGGACAAATGCCGGCAGTACAAAAAGCGGCATCCCTATCAGGTGAGGCCGCTGACGAAGGACGACCTGCCGATGATGATCCGCATGGCCCGGGCGTGGGAAGAGGCGGATCCGGAAGGGGCGGGCGACCTGCAGGCCCTGGAAGAGGAAATTCGCTTTTACGGCGAGATGACGCTGTGCGGTGTGATGATCACCACGGAGGACGGTGGGCACGCCTTCATCATGGGATACGAGAACACCCCGGAGATGTTCACGATGACCATGGTGAAGCACGACCTGGACCTGCCGCCGCTGATGACCCCGGTCTGCGTGCACGAGCTGGCAAACATGCTGGCGGACAGGTATCCCTACATTGACCTGGAAGAAGATCTGGGCCTGGAAGGGCTTCGCAGGGCGAAGCAGCTTTACAGCCCGATCCGGCTACTGGAAGTATATGAGGCGGTCAGAAGATGAATCGGAAACATTATATTTGCCGCAAGATGTTTTTGCGGATCCTCTGGCCGAGCCTGATCAGCAGCGTGGCGCTGGCGATCGCCGATGTGGCGGACGCGCTGGTCATCGGTAACCGGATGGGCGAAAGCGGCCTGGCCGCGATCGGCATCGTGACGCCGCTGTACATGATCCTGAACCTGATGGGATACGGATTTTCCATCGGGGGCTGCGTGACTTACAGCCGCCTGGCCGCGGAAGGCCGGGAAGAGGAGGCCCTGAGCCATTTCAGGACCATCGGGACGATATTGGTTGCCCTGGGCGTTCTATTAGCGGGGGCAGGAGCGCTGCTGATGAAGCCGCTGCTGACGCTGCTGGGCGCCGGGAACGGCGGGGCGGAGCTATATATCCTGTGCGAGGAATACGCCGTACCGCTTGTGATTGCGGTGCCGGTATTCTTCCTCAACTTCCTGCTGTATGACTTTGTACGGTGCGACAACGACGCGCCGCGGGCTACCCTGGGATTCTCCGTAGGGTGCATTACGGACCTGGCGCTGAACATCCTGTTCGTGCTGGTGCTTGGCCTGGGCGTGAAGGGATCCATCTGGGCGACGGTGATTGCCCAGACCGTGAGCGTAATTATTCTGGGAACCCACCTGATCAACGGACGAGGACTGATGAGCATCCCGCGGGTGATGAAGGCAAAGCTCCGGCTCGACAAAAGCGTATGGAGCAGCCTGAGGATCGGCTTCAGCAGTTCCATACGGTATGTGTTCCAGTTCCTGTTCCTGCTCCTCGGCAACCGGATGCTGCTGCGGGCGGGCGAGCTGGGACTGATCAAGGGCGACCTGTACGTGGCGGTGTTCGACGTGGTGATGAACATCAGCTACATCTTCCTGGGCATCTACCAGGCCTTTGCCGACACAATGCAGCCGCTGGCCTCCACCTTCGCGGCGGAGCACGGGAAGGACGACCTGAAATACCTGGCGCGGCTGGCAATGGCCACGGGCCTGATGGTCGGTATCCCGGCGGTGATCGTAGCGGCGATGCTGGCCGGACCGCTGAGCAGCTTCTTCGGACTGAGCGACGGGGAAAGCCTGAAAGTGGCCATTCCGGCCATCCGGCTGTACTGCGTCAGTACGCCCCTGGGCGGACTGCTCGTGATCCTGACCGGATTTTTCCAGAGCTGTGGACGGGAAAAGCTGGCGGGCATGATTACGATCATGCGCAAGGCGATCTTCCTGCTGCCGGCGACGGTGCTGCTGGGCATGTGGCTGCCGCAGGACTTCTGGTGGCTGTTCCTGATTGCTGAAAGCCTGACCATGGTGATGATGCTGACGGCGATCCGCGTACGGCTGATGCAGGAAGACCGGAACGAAAACGTGACGGTGTTCACCGCCACGATGGATAACCAGAACCACGAGCTGCCGAATGTGCTGGATGACGTGGTGGCATTCTGCGAAAAGCAGGAGATCCCCATGAAGCAGGCGATCCTGATCCAGCTGGCGGTGGAAGAGCTGAGCGTGGTCACGATGGATCAGGCCTTCAGCGGAAAGCCGGACGAATACATCCAGCTGACGCTGGCGAAGGAAGAAAACGACGACTACGTGCTGCATATCCGCAACAGCGCGCCGTATTTCAATCCCCTGGACCTGCGGATGGGTAAGATCCAGCGGGACGAAACGGAGGACCTGATGGACTCCGTGGGCGTGATGATGGTAAGGCAGAAGGTCAAGGCCCTGCACTACCGGAACTATGAAGGATTCAACATGATGACGGTGGTCATCTGACTGATTTCCCACCCTGAAGAAAAGAGGATGCTCGCGCAATGAAGAAAAAAGGCTGGACTTCGCTGACGGTGAAGCTGAACACGCTGATCATCATTATCGTGCTGGTGCTGTCGCTGGGACTGGCGGCGTTTGCCTACGATATGAACAGCAAGCGCGTGGATAAGTACTACAAGCAGACCACGAGCAACGCGGCATGCGCGATCGCCGCGTTTGTGGACGGCGACAAGGCGGAAGCCCTGCTGAAGGCGATCAAGACGGACGAGTTTGCGGCCATCCGGGAGGAAGCCCTGGCAGCCGACGGCGACCAGGCGATCATCGACTGGCTGCAGGAGCGGGGCCTGTATGACACCTATACCGGCATCCGGGCGATGCTGAAAACCTACAAGGAAAAGCTGAAGGCGGAATATGTCTACCTGCAGAGCCTGGAAGGATACAGGAGCATCAACATTGTGGACCCGGACGAGGCGGTGCTGTACACCGGCAGCTATGAAGATACGCCCGAGGAATACACGAAATTCCAGACCAACATGCATATTGAGTCCGTGGTGAGCAACACGGAATACGGCTGGCTGTGCTCCGCCTACGAGCCGGTGGTGAACAGCAGGGGCGAGAACGTAGCCATCGTGGGCGTGGACATCAACATGAACGACGTCATGGAGGAGCGGGGACGCTTCCTGACGACGATGGTTCTGTTTGCCGCGGCCCTGATGCTCGTGAGCGTGATCATCACGGTGATGCTGATGCGGCGGATCGCCACCAAGCCGCTGAGCATGCTGGCGAAGGCGACCACCGGATTTGTGGATAACCAGACGGGCTACCTGAGGGAAAAGATCATCAACCTGCCGATCAATTCCAAAGACGAGATCGGAGACCTGTATGAGGAAATCCGCGGAATGCAGGGCAGGATCGTTGAATACCTGGACAACCTGACGACCGTGACGGCGGAGAAGGAGCGCATCGGTGCGGAGCTGAACATTGCCGCGCAGATCCAGAACGACATGCTGCCGCGGATTTTCCCGCCGTTCCCGGAGCGGAAGGATTTTGACATCTACGCAACGATGGATCCGGCGAAGGAAGTCGGCGGAGACTTCTACGACTTCTACCTGATCGACGACGACCATCTGTGCCTGGTGATGGCGGACGTGAGCGGCAAGGGCGTGCCCGCGTCGCTGTTCATGACCATCGCCAAGACGCTGATCAAGAACCGGGCGCAGCTGGGCGAGAGCCCCTCGGAAATCCTGTACAACGTGAACAACCAGCTGTGCGACGGAAACGAAGCGGAACTGTTTGTAACGGTGTGGCTGGCGATCATTGAGCTGAGCACCGGCAAGGGCATCGCGGCGAACGCCGGCCACGAGCATCCCGCCCTTCGCCGGAAGGACGGTAGCTTCGAACTGGTACTGTACCGGCACGCGCCGGCCGTGGCCACGATGGAAGGTATGCGGTTCAAGGAGCATGAGTTCCAGCTGAATCCGGGCGACACGCTGTTTGTGTACACCGACGGCGTGACGGAAGCCACGAACACGAAGGACGAACTGTTCGGCACCCAGCGGATGCTGGACGCGCTGAACCGGGATCCGAATGCGGCGCCGAAGAAGCTGCTGGACGCTGTGCGGAACGACATAGACGAGTTTGTGGGCGCGGCACCGCAGTTTGACGACATCACGATGATGGGCGTGAAATACGACGGACCGGAAGACAAGGGCCCGATAAAGCTGAGCATTGACGCGAAGACAGAGAACCTGGATAAAGTCCTGGCCTTTGCGGAAGAACAGCTGGGCAAGGCCGACTGCCCGATCAAGGCGCAGACCCAGATCGGCGTGGCGGTGGAAGAGATCTTCGTGAACATCGCCCTGTATGCCTACGCGCCGGAAACCGGCAAGGCGGATATCACCTTCGACGTGGACAAGGAAAAGAAGGAAGCGGTCATCACCTTCCGGGACAAGGGCGTAGCCTTCAACCCGCTGGAAAAACAGGACCCGGACGTGACGCAAAGCGCCGAGGAAAGACAGATCGGCGGGTTAGGGATTTATATTGTCAAGAAGACGATGGATGAAGTGAAATACGAGAGAACTGACGGGGAGAATGTTCTGACGATCAGGAAAAAGTTTTGACAATATAAATCCATGAATTAAATCTGCTGCGCAGATTTATGAATTATTTGACTTCGTCAAATATGAATTATTCGGCTAAAGCCGAATATGAATTGTTCGCAGACTGCGAACGTGAGAGTTACTGAAAAACGACTTCCGAAAACGGAAGTCGTTTTTGATGGTGTCATTCCGAGCGTTCCGAACCCCAGGATAACACTGTATTTGTAATGCGGGCGTTAGGGATTATTCATATTGTATGGTTGTCATCCTGGGGTTCGTAACGCCCTGAAATAGAGCCAGTGGCTCTATTTCAGTGAAAACGGGGCGAAGAACCGATGACCTCCAGTGGAGGAAATCTCATCGGTTCTGAAGTCAACTGAAACGAGCGATCTGTCCGGCGGACAGTCGCGACGATTGAAGTTGCGGGTATCAGCCCTGGGCACGAAGTGAGTCGAAGGATCTCCCAGCCCGTTCACGTTCGGGAAACCAATCGGAACACCGGAAACCTTAAAACAGTGTCATTCCGAGCAACGTCGAGGGGAGCGAAGGAAGCGGTGACCCAGTGGGTCATTTGCCGTAAGGCAAAAGCGACCTGAACGAGTCAACCGAAAGGAAGAGC
>JBGUIY010000171.1:0-5577 GCA_045113475.1 Christensenellales bacterium
ATCTATCCTGTCTTGCTGCTGTCTCTATTCTACAGCAGCAAGGAGCGCTCCGCATCACCTGCTATTCCTTTTTATCATGCCTCCTTACAATATGGCGAGGACGGCTGACGCGGAGATGCCGCAAAAGCCGTCCTGCAGATGCGCATGAATCAATATCAGATGATCCGGAAAGCGTAGGACCTGTAATTCTCGCCCAAAGCAAAGTTGATGGTGTCCGCGCTGCCGTCCGTAAAATAGACTGTCTGCACCGCGATGATCAGGTAAGCAAGCTCGCTCTGGTTGGTAATGTAGATCACCGGGGACGTTTTCACCGCCTGCGGGGCGATCCGCATATCGATGAACTGGGTCGTCTCCTCCATGGAGATGTTCTGGTTGCGGTCCAGCGCCACATAAGCCAGATCAAACCCTGAGACCGTCCTGGACGGATCGTTGTTGACATACTTGCACTGGAAAGTGCAGCGGCGGGTGGACACCTGCTGCAGATAAGCCGACTTATCCACCATCTGCACCGCCAGATCCCCGCCGTCCACAGCCAGCGCGCTGACCCCTGACAGCAGCAGCGCTGCCGCCAGTAAAATGCCGATAATACGTTTCATATCTATTCGCTCCTTCTAAAACAAACCATCCATAAATACGTATTTAAAGCCTTCCGCCCCGAGGCGGCTGCTCGGTTTATTATATCAGAAGCGGTTTTCTTTGTCAAATTGACGGTGGAATCAGGCTGTTTCATCGCTTTTGTCTGCCGGTTTATCCTCCGGCGCCGGCGCGGGCTCCTGCGGCGCGGGATCGGGCGTTTCCGGCTGAGCTTCAGGCGTTTTCTGTTCCGGCTTCTTCGGCTCCGCGTTCAGCTTTTCGCTGTTGGAAACGATCACCTGCACCGCAATATCCAGGACCGCCTCGATCAGCAGGGCGACGCCGAACCAGACGGTCACGTTCGCCGGGATCACGCCGGTGGCGATCAGGATGCCCAGCAGCAGGGATACCGCCGTGCCGATCATGATCCACCACCAGCGGCGATGACCGAGGCGGAAGAAATCCCACGCGGTCTGGAATTTCATGTAGCCGCCGAAAAGGATCAGCAGGCCCCACAGCCGGTAGGTCATCCAGTCGCTGGTGATAAAGGTGAACAGGGCAGCGGTCAACGCCATCATCGCGGCGGTCAGCCCATAACCCTTCGCCGCTTCCGCGGCCGGCGTCTTAAAGTACGCGATCGCCCGCCTGACCGCGTAATAAACCAGCACGGCCGTAACGGCCCAGCGTGTAAGCTCATTCATGATGTCAGGGCGGAACAGCAGCAGCAGGCCCGCCGCCAGATACATGATCACGGCAAAGATTCCGGAGAGTTTTTCCTTTTTGGGTGGGGTGAAAGACATGCGGCATCCTCCTTTTCGTACGCGCGGCGCCCCGTTCAGCATTCCCCGGCGGAACGCCCGCTGACCAACAATTCCAGATCGTACCTCTATTTTACACTTCCGCCTGCCGGTCCGCAAGCCCTTTTTTCGTCAGACGCATTTCACCTGCCAGCACTCCCCGTCCGGAAGTCCATATGCTTTAAAATAAGCGTTTTCCAATGGGATCCAGCGTTCCATGAACATTTTCAGAGATTCAGGCAATTCCCGCTGCTGCAGGCGTTTCAGGCGGATACCTTCAGGGGTATCAGCAAAGAGCCTGACGTCCGCCAATGCCCGGATGGCGGGCAGGCCGGAGTAACTGCCCTCCAGGATCAGCAGGTCCCCGCCGGGTATGGGCTCGGGAGGCAGCAGGCAGTCCGCATGGCAGTCATACTTTCTTACGAAAGCCTCCTGTCCCGCTTTCCAGGGCGCGAGGGTTTCCTCCGTCAGGCGCTCCCAGTCGCAGTTGCCGCCGGGGATAGCCAGCCGTTCCGCGGTTTTCCGGGCGTGAGGGACCACAAAATCATCGGTATGGACTACCGCTGCGCCGAAAACCGCCGCCAGCCGCTCTGCCAGAGTCGTTTTGCCGGAGGCGCAGGGGCCGTCGATGGTGACCAGCGTCCGGCTTTCTCCAGCCGCTGCCCGCGCGATTTTGCAAATCACCGGCAGCAGCGTTTCCCATGACACCGGGATCACCCGGTAAGCCGGACGATAGCGCTCCCGGTATGCTTCCGAATGGGAAGGGAGCCATTGGGGATCGTTCAGCCGTTCCGCCGCATCCGCAATGCCGGGCATTCCGGACTCCCGCCCGTATTCCGCGCATGCCCGGCGGACTTCCTGCCGCGTAAAGGCTGTATCCGGCTGTTCAGACATCATCAGGTTTGCTATGCGCCGGGGCGTCAGACCTTCCGCCATAGCCCGGCGCAGGTTCATCCGGCACCAGCCAGAGCTGAGCGCTTCGGTCAGCGGTTCCTGGGGATCGGGAACCTGGCGCGACATTTCTCTCTCTATATAAGCTTCTACTGACGCCCGGGATCCCAGCAGATGCCCCGCTCCCACCATGCCCTGGAAGATGAACTTCACCACGTCCTCGGCCTGCATATCCGGACGGCGATCCCGCTCCGCGCGCAGGCAGGCCAGCATATCATTAATATAGAGCTCCTCCGTCATACGCAGCCCTTTCCGCAGCCGTCCCGGTTCTCGAATTTCGCCCGCGCCGACGGGCAGGCGGCGCAGCCGCCGAGACCGGTTTCCCGAAGCGCCGCGGGCATCAGGTCGCCGACGGCTTTCATCTGGTCGATCAGCTCGTCCGGCGGAAGAGGGCAGGCGATCCCGGCCAGGGCCAGGTCCGCAGCCGCCAGCGCCTGCGCTGCACCGGCCACGTTCCGGTACACGCAGGGCACTTCCACCAGCCCGCCCACGGGGTCGCAGACCAGGCCCATCACGCTCATCAGCGCGAAACCCGCCGCGTCCGCCGCCTGCCGGCTGCTGCCACCCCGGAGCGTCACCGCCGCCGCCGCCGTCATGGCGGACGCTGCGCCGCATTCCGCCTGGCAGCCGCCCTGGGCGCCAGAGATGCTCGCGCGCCTGGCGATGATGGCGCCGACCGCCGCCGCCATATACAGGCCGGGCAGCAGGGCCTTGTCATCCAGCCCATATTCCTCCGCCAGGGTCAGCAGCACTCCGGGCAGGATGCCGCAGGCGCCCGCAGTGGGGGCCGCCACGATCCGGCCCATGGCGGCGTTGCTTTCCGCCACCGCCAAGGCCCGGGCCTCCGCCCGGCCCAGCAGCGATCCGCCCACCGTGCCGCCTGTGCCGACCGCGGTCTTCAGCCGGGCCGCCTGGCCGCCCGTCAGCCCCGACATGGAGCGCAGCGCGGGATCCATCCCGTCCTTCACCGACTGCCGCATGACCGGCAGCAGCGCCAGCATCCGCGCGTCCGTTTCGGCGCGGGTCTCCTCCTCCGGTTCAAAGCACCGGGCTGCCTCCTCGATGCCTACGGCGTCCGCGCAGGCGATCAGCTCCGCCAGGGAAGTGATGATCTGTCTCATAGCTACCTCTTCATGCTTTATCTGTATATCAAAACGCTTATCAATCAGATTTTGTCGATTGCCACCGCGCGGTGGATAAAATGCAGATAGGTCAGGCATTTGACCAGCGCAGGATCGGGGCGCGCGTCCAGCTCGATCGCCATGGCCGCGTCCCCGCCCTGATGGGCGCGGAACACGCGCATGGAGGCGATGTTGAGCCCGGCGTCGGCCAGCAGGCGGGATACGTCGGCAATGACGCCCGGCTCGTCCCGGTGCCCGATGATCAGCGTCGGCATGTCGCCGGAAAAGCCGACCTCCAGCCCGTCGATCTCCGTGACGCGGATGCGTCCGCCGCCGATGGAGGCCGCCGTGACGCACAGCTTTTCCCCCGCGCCTTTCAGGGTCAGCCGCGCGGTGTTCGGATGCGTATCCGGCAGGGAGACCTGCTCGAAGCGGTAGCGCAGTCCCGCCCGGTCCGCCAGAGCGCGGCTATCGCGCAGGCGCTCGTCGTCCACCGCCAGATCCATGAGCCCGCCCAGGATGGCGCGGTCGATGCCGTGCCCCTGCCAGGTCATGGCAAAAGACCCGCTGAGCTCGATCACCGCCTCCTCCGGCATCCGGCCGAAAAGCCGCCGGGCCACGCGCCCGATGCGCGCCGCGCCCGCCGTGTGCGAGCTGCTGGGCCCGATCATGACCGGCCCAAGAATATCAAACAGATCCATGGTTCCGCTCCTTGACTTTCTGTGACTGACGGATCTCCCGCCGCTTTTACTTATCTTACAACATATTCCGGCAAAGCACAAGCACTCTGCCGATTCCCGGCGCGCCCGCGCCCGCTATGAAAAACCCGCCGATTTTCAAATTGCGGCTTTCCGGCACAGGCTTTATAATAACCGTGAAACACAGCGAAGGAGGAAACAGGCATGAAAGACACATTTACGATCAACGACCTGGCCGTGATGACCGGTCTGTCGACCCGCACGATCCGGAATTACATGGCCCAGGGCTTCCTGACCGGCGAAAAGGTGAACGGCTGCTGGACGTTCACCGACCAGCAGATCGAAGCCTTCACCCAGAACAAAGCGGTCAGCGCCTCAATCAAAGCAAAAAAGAACGCCATCGTCTTCGATTTTCTGGGAACGAAGCCCTTCGGACAGGACAAAATGTGCGTGATCCTGGATCTGGCCGCCAGGGAAGCCCTGCCGGCTTCCGTCTTCTTTTGCGAAAGGATATCGGAGTGCAGCCCGGAAGCGGAGCTGCACTTTGCCGCCGAACCCTTCGGCGGCGGCGTCCGGATCATCCTGAGCGGCAGCCCCCGGGATGTGATGGGCCTGCTGGACGAATTTTATGACCGCAATCGTTGATCAGAAAGCATACTTGACTCGACAGCATGATACGGATATAATATGCGCTCCGGGGCGAAAGCGTTCCGGAGCTTTTGACAATAAAAGGAGGAAATCACAATGAAAAAGTATATGGCTGAGTGCATCGGCACCGCCACCCTGGTGATCCTGGGCTGCGGCACCGCGATGCTGGTGGGCTGCGACGCAGCGAGCGGCAGCGGCTATCTGCTGACCGCCCTGGCTTTCGGCCTGACCATCGTGGCGATGGCGTATTCCGTGGGCAACATTTCCGGCTGCCACATCAACCCCGCGGTATCGCTGGGCGTGCTGCTGAGCGGCGGCATGAGCGCCAAGGAGTTCGTGGGCTATGTGGTCTCCCAGTGCGTCGGCGCGCTGGCCGGCAGCGGTATCCTGGCCCTCATCTTCAACCTCGGCAAGGTCAAAGACATGACCGGCGGCTTCGGCTCCAACGGCCTGGCCGGCGTCAACGGCAGCGCCGTGGCGGGCCTGGCAGTCGAGATCGTGCTGACCTTCATCTTTGTCCTGGCGATCCTAGGCGTGACCAGCAAAAAGGCAAACCACGGCTCCTTCGGCGGCCTGGTGATCGGCCTGACGCTTGTAGTGGTGCACATTCTCGGCATCGGCCTGACCGGCACCTCCGTCAACCCCGCCCGTTCCTTCGGCCCCGCGGTGGTGGCTGCGATCACCGGCAACACCGCCCCGCTGGCTGCCCTGTGGGTGTTCATCGCCGGCCCCTTCGTCGGCGCGGCCCTGGCTGCCTGCGCCTACAAGGCGATGGAAAAGTAACCGGCA
>JBGUIY010000172.1:0-2191 GCA_045113475.1 Christensenellales bacterium
GGGACAGAGCCACCCTGCCGGGATTCGAATCACCGGTGCGGAGCTCTGCAGCCGGCGTGCCCGAAATATCCATGTTCACCGCACCGACAACAAAAACAGGCCCTTCGGTACGCAGCAGCGTACCGCGGTCAAAGACCGGCCTGCTCCTGTAAGGCCCGGCGGATGCATAAAGGCTCACGGCGCTTCCCTCCACAGACAGACGGACAGCCGGGCGCAATGCCCGGCTGCCCCGTTGATCATTTCAGCATGGATTTTTCCCAGCAGTCATAGGGCTTTAACCCCAGCAGTTCCACGACCGTGGGGGCGACATTCGCCAGGCCGAAGGGGCTTTCCGTATCCATCTCATGCCGCTCGTCCGGATCATGGATAATGAAGGGCACCGGCCGCAGGCTGTGCGCGGTACGGACGGAAACCACGCCCTTCTTGTTTTTCTCCAGCATCTGGTCGCTGTTACCGTGGTCGGCGGTCACAACGAGGATGCAGCCGTGCTCATCGCAGGCCTTGCGGATCCGGGTCAGCTCCAGGTCAACGGTTTCCACCGCGATCTCCGTGGCATACAGGTTGCCGGTATGGCCGACCATATCGCCGTTGGGGAAGTTGCAGCGGATAAAGCCGTACTTGCCGCTCTTGATGGCCGCAATCACCAGATCAGCGATCTCGGTGCCCTTCATCCAGGGGCATTCGTCAAAGGAGCGCACATCGGAGGGAACTTCCTCCCAGGTCTCCAGCTCTTCGCTGAACTTCTCGCTCCGGTTGCCGTTCCAGAAGTAGGTCACATGGCCGTACTTCTGCGTTTCGGAGCAGGCATATTCGTTGATGCCGTTCTCCACGAGCAGTTCCGTCAGCGTGTGGCGGATCTGAGGCGGATTCACCAGGTACTTATGAGGAATGTGCAGGTCGCCGTCATACTCCAGCATGCCGGCATATTTCACCTGCGGGACCACGCCCCGGTCAAACTTGTCGAAGGAAGCATCGCCGTCAAAGGCCATGGAAAGCTCCAGGGCACGGTCGCCGCGGAAGTTGAAAAGGATCACGCTGTCCCCGTCCTTCATGGGACCGACAGGCGCGCCGTTCTCCGCAATCACGAAGCCGGGCAGGTCCTGGTCGATGACGCCGGGTTGCTCATTGCGGTAGGTTTCGATCGCTTCCCGGGCAGATGCGAAGGTACGGCCTTCGCCGTGTACATGGATGTTCCATCCCTTTTCCACCATACCCCAGTTTGCCTGGTACCGGTCCATGGTGATCTGCATACGGCCGCCGCCGGAAGCGATCCGGCCGTCAAAAGACGCGTCGTTCAGATCGGTCAGCGTATTCTCCAGCTGGTCCACATAATCCAGGGCCGAGGTGGCGGGCACATCACGGCCGTCCAGCAGGATATGAACGCGGCACTTCGGGATGCCTTCCTTCTTGGCTTCCTTCAGCATGGCCAGCAGATGGCCGATATTGCTGTGGACGTTGCCGTCGCTCAGCAGGCCGATGAAATGCAGCGCGCCGTTCGCGGCCTTGGCGCCGGAAACCAGTTCCTTCCATGTTTCGGACGCGTAAATCGCGCCGGACTCGATCGATTCATTCACCAGCTTGGCGCCCTGGGAATAGATCTGGCCGCAGCCCAGTGCGTTATGGCCGACTTCGCTGTTGCCCATATCGTCGTCCGAAGGCAGACCGACAGCCGTACCGTGCGCCTTGATGATCCGGAAGGGATCATTGGCCTTCAGTTCGTCCAGAGTCGGCGTCGTCGCCTTCATGACCATGTTTCCGAGTTCTTCGGACGATTCGCCTACACCGTCCATGACTACCAGTACAACAGGTTTTTTCATACCGGGTATTCCTCCTGTTTTAAATCTTTCAATCCCCGCGGAGCATCCTCCGCGGAAAGTTTCTCTAACCTTGTAAACTCTACAGGAAACCACAGCAAATGTCAATGTCAGTTCCTGCCAAAAAACGGCGTAACCGAAGCTACGCCGAAAGGGCTGAAATGAAAGTTTACTTGAGGTAGTCAAACGCGCTCTGCGCTGCGATGCGGCCGAAGATCACGATATCCGCCACCGCGTTGCCGCCCAGGCGGTTTCCGCCGTGAACGCCGCCGCAGACTTCTCCTGCCGCGAAGAGGCCGGGAATCGGCTTGCCTTCAGTATTAATGACCCGGGCCTTCGTATCGATCCTGATGCCGCCCATCGTATGGTGGATGCCG
>JBGUIY010000173.1:0-2501 GCA_045113475.1 Christensenellales bacterium
TGTCTGTAATAGCAGCCGTTTCGATCACGATCCTGCTGGTCTGTCCCGGTGTTGACGCCGCCACCGAATCAGCGTCCGAGCAGGTGCGCGACCGGTTGAGCCAGGTCTCCCGGTTCATCGCCGGCACCGGTTCCGAGCTTCCCGCCGGCGAGAATGAAACCCGCCGCACGCACACCGTGTCTGTGGCAGCGGGTGACAACGAGGCAGCAAACGACAAAGAATACCGGCTCCTGACCGTGGAAGAAAAGCAGATCTCCATGCCCCGCTGGATCAACTACCTGAAGATTGCCCTGCTGATGCTGTTGACCGTCGCATTGGTCATTCTGCCCTTCCTGCCATTCCTGATTCTGAACGCCCGGCGGGAAAAAGCGCTGGAGGTGCGGAAGCGCTTCGAGTCTGAAGACGTTGCCGAAGCGGTCTGCGCTATCTTCCAGCAGGTGATCCGCTGGCTTGACGCCACGGGACACGGTTCGGGCAACAGCCTCTATGCTGAGTGGACGCCGACTGATACATCACGTTTTCCCCGGGATTATGCCGAAAGATTTGAACAGTGCGCGAAGCTGTTTGAAGAAGCGGCCTACAGCTGCCATACCATGCAGGAAGACCATCGCAAGCAGACGCTGGACCTGCTGGAAGAAACAGAAAAGATGCTGTCTGCCGGACTGGACTGGAAACAGCGGTTCCGGCTTCGCTACAGGGAGTGCCTATGGATATAAGGGCAAACAGAATCCTTCTCCTGCTGCTCGCGCTGTGCGCGGTCATTCTGCTGACCGGGTGCCGCACACGTACGACAGGCACCATGCAGGGGGAAGCCGTTTCGGCTGCTGTATCCGACTCGTCGGATGACACGCAGACAGGCGAGAACGCTTCAGACACCTCGCAAAACGCCGCTGTGCCGGTGACCGCTGAAGGTGCCGAATTCGAAGATGCCGAACCGGGAAGCCAAACCAAGCAAAACCCCGATTCGCCCCGAAAGGAATATGACGAAAACGCGCCTGCCGAGATCGTGGCGGGCACTGACCGGCTGCTTCATACTGAGGGAGAAGGAACCGGCACTTCAGTACTCAACGAGGAATCGGACCGGCACGCGGCGCGCCTGAACGACCTGGCGGAAGAGACGGCTACACAGACAGTCGCCGCGGAGAAAGCGGATCAGATGGGCGTCTCGAAGGAGGCCGACGCGGCGGAATCCGCCATGACATATTATACCGTGCTGCTTCAGGACAGAACGGGCTCTCTCTTTGAATGCCAGCGGGCCAATGTATACTGGGAGACGGAGCAGGATCACGTCACGATCCACAAGTCTTCCCCGGAACACGGGCTGATTCTGGAATCCGGCGCTTATGACGTTTCCGCCCGGCTGCTGCCCGAAAGCCTGCATGTGGATGATGGATGGGTCGTCCGGAAGAATCCCCAGGCGATCGTAAAGGTAGTGGACAGCAGTGTGCTAGGCGGCAGTATCGGCAGTCCCGCAGCCGCGGAAGCAGTCTTTCAAGCGCTTCTCAAGCGGGAAGGCTGGGCAGGCATCGACGCTGTCCGGAACCGGCAGGTCGTACTGATTTCGAGGGAGCTGCTGGAAGCGCCCCACCTTCGCACGGCGGCCATGCTGATCGTCGCCAAGACCTGCGCGCCTTCCCTGTTCGAGGACGTGGATCCGGACAGGGCGCTGCAGATGCTCATGGAAGAAGTAGCGGGAACGCTGCCCACAGGCGTGTATTATTACCCTGCTCCCAAGTGAACCGCCCGTTTCGAACCATTTCTGTATGTGAACGGTTCGCAGCACAGATGATTAAAGAGGTTATGCATGTATAACACAAACAGAAAGCGGAGCATGAACCCGCAGCAGGTGCGCCGCCTGACCTACGCGGCGATCTACCTTGCCATCGCAATGGTTCTGCCCTTCGTCACCGGACAGATCCCCGAAATCGGTTCCATGCTCTGCCCCATGCACATCCCTGCGCTGCTCTGCGGCTTTATGTGCGGCTGGCCCTGGGGAATGGCAGTCGGGTTCATCGCCCCTCCCCTGCGCTCCGCGCTGTTCGGCATGCCGCCCATGTTTCCAGACGCCGTGTCTATGGCTTTCGAGCTTGCGGTATACGGCGGCATGTCCGGCCTGCTGCATCATCTGCTGCCCAGAAAGCCAGCCGTCACCTATGCGGTGCTGATCATCTCCATGATTGCCGGCCGGCTTGTGTGGGGAGCTGTTCAGGTCGTCGTGGCCGGGCTCTCTGCCAGCAGCTTCACCTGGGCCATTTTCCTCACCAGAGCCGTCGTCAATACCATCCCCGCCATCATCCTCCAGGTCATTCTGATCCCCATCCTGGTAATGGCCATGGACAAAGCTGGGCTTTCGCTGAACTAAGGCAGCGCCGTACAATACTCAAAATCAGGCGCAATTGTGAGCCGTGCTCAATACTTTGCTTAATACTTTTGCGTTTTTATACTTTCGACAAACTTAAATTGCAAAAAAGAAATCCCCTGAAACCTTTGTGGTATCAGGG
>JBGUIY010000174.1:0-2237 GCA_045113475.1 Christensenellales bacterium
ATGACCTCCTGCGGGATGACGCAGTAGGTGCAGTCGCCGCCGAAGTACGGATAGCTGTAGCCCGGGCTCCACATGGTGCCCTTGTAGTTGAGCGCCGGCTGCAGGGTGAATTTGGTGCCGGGGGTGAACTGTCCTTCGTACTTTTTGCCCACCTTCACGATCACACCGGCAAACTCGTGGCCCATGATGGCAGGATGCTCCGCCACATCGGGGTGCACGCGCTTGTGCTTCGTGCCCAGGATCGCGCACTTGTAGGTAGACATGCAGATGCTGTCGGAAATCACCTTGACGAGGATCTCGTCCTCCTTGATTTCAGGTAGTTCAAACTCCATCAGCCGCAGATCGTTTGCGGCATGCAGGCGGACAGCGCGGGTTTTCATGATTGATCTCCTTTCAGACGACGGTTACATTTCAACGATTCTGACCTGAGCCAGCAGGGCGTCGACCACTTCCTGCGCGGCGGGCTGGGTGCCGGGCGTGGTCACCGCAGCGGCGCTGAAAGCCATGGCGAGGGCGCAGCCGTCAATAAAGCGCATGCCCCGCTGCTTCGCGCAGACGAGGGCGGCCAGCATACTGTCCCCCGCGCCGACGGTGCTCTGCACATCGACCTTCAGGCCGTAGCCCCGCAGGACCGCGTCCCGGGTCACGAACAGCGCCCCGTCGCCGCCCAGGGAGACGACCACCGTACCGATGCCGCTCTGCACCAGCAGCCTGGCGGCTTCCGCCATATCCCCGACGCCGGAGAAGGCTTTGCCCGTCAGGCGGCCGAGCTCCGCGTCGTTGGGCTTGATCAGCGCGGGACGCGCTTTCGCGCCCTGGATCAGCAGTTCGCCGTCAGCGTCCATATATACCTGTACGCCGCGCCCGTTCAGGCGGCGGGTCCAGTCGGCAAATACGGTATCGGCGGTCCCGGCGGGGGCTTTGCCCGCCAGCACCACGATATCCCCGGGCTGCGCGGCGGCTTCCGCCTTCCGGTACACGGTTTCCAGCGTTTCCTCATCCACCGGCGCGCCGGGCTCGTTGATGTCCGTGTTCGTATGCCGGACGGGATCGACCACTTTCAGGTTCGTCCGGGTGTCCCGCTCCGTCCACACGAAATCGCAGGAGATCCCCGTTTCGTGGAGGCTTTTCTCAATATAGCGGCCCGTATCCCCGCCAAGGATGCCGGTGGCCAGGCTGTCGACGCCCAGCGCCCGCAGGCCCTTTGAAACATTGATGCCTTTGCCGCCCGCGTCGAGACGGATGCTCTGGATACGGTTGACCTCGTCCACCCGGAAATCCGGGAGGATGACGGTCTTGTCGAGGGCGGGCGTCAGAGTGACTGTTACGATCATTTCGTTATCCCTTATTTTCTGACCGGGGCGTTGTTGTACGCGTAGTTGATGGCCGCCTGGTGGTCCTTGTCGACCTCGTTGGTATTGTGCTTCCGGCTGTCGACGAAGTGGACGCAGAACTGGCCGGTGTAGTCGTTGTCCGGCAGGGTATCCCCGCCCGGGTTATGCGGCACGCCGTACATCGAAGCCGCCAGCGTGCGGCCGCTGATGGTCACCCACAGCGGACGGCGCTGATACAGGTTCTGTTCGGCGATGTCCTGAGAGGTCTCGACGCCGTAGATGCGGCACATGATGGCGGTATCCGCCGCCGTCAGGGGCTCGACGTCCGCGTGTGACCCGCCGGCATAACGTTTGGAGGCGAAGGAGAGGCCGGTCTGCACATCCGTGATCATGGCGACCGTGCCGCGGGCCCAGACCTTGTTGGCCACGGACCAGGTCACCTTTTCCACCGGATAAAGGGTCGAATCGTACGCCACCGTCCCGTACAGGGCAGCCAGGGTCAGCTGGCCGGCAACGCCGTCCACCGTCAGGCCGTGGTCTGCCTGGAAGGTCCGCACCGCCTGGCGGGTCGCCTCGTTGAAGGTGCCGATCACGTTGCTGGGCGAGAGGTAGCCCTGCTCATACAGCACCTGCTGCATCTCGGTGACGGCCGGGCCGGTCGCGCCGTAGCGGAGGATGTCGTAGGATACGTACGGGCCAAGTTCTCCCTCATCGGGGATCGGCGCCGGGGCGGGCGTGGGCGAAGGCGTGACCACGGGCTCGGGATCGGGGAACTCCTTCTCCCACTCCTCATTCGTCATGATGTGGATCAGGTCGCCGCGGATCCAGCCGGTCTTATTCTTATAGTTGATATTGTACCAGATGTAGTTCTCGCCGTTCTTGTCCGGCTTCACATCCCCCAGC
>JBGUIY010000175.1:0-2231 GCA_045113475.1 Christensenellales bacterium
CCTGAGTCAGCAGAAGCTCTGCGACGGCGACAAGATCATCTGGCACTACGTCAACGATTTCAGCTATGAAGTCGCGGACTGGGTCGATGATGGGAAATGGCAGTCCCTGGGCGACGGGCGGTACTACAACCGTTGGTTTAAGGCCCCGGACCGTGCAGGCGGTTACGGCGGCGGCCTGGGTGAAGGCGCGCAGGCAGGCGGTGGCGGCGGCGATTCCGGCAGCAGCGAGATCCTCCCCAGCTATGACGGCGATACCGTCGTGATAACGGCGGACGTGGACCATAGCGAAGGCGGTATGGCCTATGCAGCCGACGCAACGCTGACGAAGGAACTTGCCGAGGAAGGCCTGGAAAAAGCTGAGGACAAGAGCAAACTGAAGGTTTGGGTCGAGATCGAGGATTCCAACCGGCTTGTCCTTCGGGTCGAGACCGAAGCCATGAAGGAGATCGCCGACGCAGGCGCCGGTCTTCGTGTGAGCTGCAGCAAGGGCGTGATCGAGATGGATGCCGAGGCTGTGGCGAAGCTGGCAGAGACCGGGCGAGAGGTGCGCATGGTCGTCTCTTACGACGATTGGAATAAAAAGACAACTGTGAGCGCCAGGCCCTATCCGCCGACGGAGGAAGATCCCGGCGTCAGGATGAAGATCGAACTGCCCGTTACGAAGGAAGGACAGGCTTTGTCCATCGTCAATGGGGACGGCACGACGACGCCCATCAAGAAGTCTGCGGTCATCGGAGATCGGGTCTATGCCGAGATCCCCAGCGGGGTTACGGTCACCATCACGGAAAGCGACCATTATTGGGATGACGTCAAGGAAAAGGACTGGTTTGCCGGCGCAGTGAGCTTCGTGGTCAGCCATGAACTGATGAACGGTGTGGGCCGGTTTGAGTTTGCGCCCAACGCGCCCATGACCCGTGCCATGCTGGTGACGGTGCTGTACCGACTGGAGGACGAACCGGAGTTCACAGGCGGCTTGGCGAGCTTCCCCGACGTGGACGTCAAGAGTTGGTATGCCGAGGCGGTGGCCTGGGCATCCGAAAGCGGGCTGGTCAACGGCACGGAGAACGGCTTCGAGCCCAATGCGAACATCACCCGCGAGCAGATCGCCACGATCCTGTACCGCTACGCAAAGTACATCGGCCTGGTTGCCCAGGATTCCGCCGCCTCCGCCGACATGAACGTTTTCAACGACGGGGACAAGGTTTCCTACTGGGCGCAGGAGGCGATGGCCTGGGCAGTGGAAGTCGGCCTGTTCAAGGGTGACGATACCGGCAGCCTGAACCCGCAGGGCAATGCAACGCGGGCCGAGGTTGCCACGCTCCTGGAGCGGCTGATCAAACTCATCGTTACGAGCTGAGGAATTGAAAACAGAGGGGCGGCCGCCATGTCCGAAAGGGCATGGGGACCGCCCCCACGGACGGAAATATGCCCTTGGGGCGCGGCTCAGCCGCGTCCCAAGTAGGCATTATATGGAGGTTCGGAGAATATGAGAAAAATCCTGTCTTTGGCCCTTGTCCTGGCCTGCCTGGTGACGCTGGCGGTCCCCGCTGCCGCCGCAAAGGAGCCGGACTTGCAGGCGCTGGTAGATGGCAGCGCAAGATTTATGCTGTCTGCCGTGCCGAAGCCGGATTATGCAGATGTGGGAGGCGCTTGGGCGGTCCTTGGACTTGCCCGCAGCGGGTATTCTGTGCCGGATGGGTACTTTGAGGGGTACTACGGCAAACTGACGGAGTTTGTCGAGGGATGTGAAGGTGTTCTTCACGCAAGAAAGTATACGGATTATTCCCGCGCCGTGATCGTTCTTTCCGCGCTGGGGATCGACGCGCGTGACGTGGGCGGGTATGACCTGCTGAAGCCCCTTGGGGATTACGATAAGACGATCTGGCAGGGCCTGAATGGCCCCATTTGGGCGCTCATTGCCCTGGACAGTGCGAATTATCCCGTGCCGCGGAACGAGGAGGCTGAGACCCAGGCTACGCGGCAGATGTATATCGATTGCATTTTAGACGCTGAACTGGACGAAGGCGGCTGGACCCTCTCCCGCCGCAGCGCCGCCGACCCCGCCGACCCGGACATTACCGGGATGGCCTTGCAGGCCCTGGCGAAGTACCAGGATCAGCCCGCCGTGGCCGCCGCCATCGAGCGGGCGTTGACCTGCATGAGTGAAAAACAGGATGCCAGCGGCGGTTATGCAAATACTTGGGGTGACGCCAACAGCGAAAGCACGGTGC
>JBGUIY010000176.1:0-3384 GCA_045113475.1 Christensenellales bacterium
CCTTGCTGATCACCGAATCCGTCCGCGGCGACGGTGCGATCCTGGTCAACAAGAAGGGCGAACGCTTCATCAACGAACTGGAGACCCGTGACGTGGTTTCTGCCGGCGAGCTGGCGCAGGAAGGCCAGTTTGCCTGGATCATCTTTGACCAGCACCTGCGCGATAACCTGAAGGCGATCGAAAAATACGTCAAGAACAACCTGACCGTGCAGGCTGATACCATCGAGGGCCTGGCTGCTCTGCTGGAGATCGAACCCGCGGTGCTTGCTAAAACGCTGGCGGACTGGAATGAGATCGTCGCCAACAAGAACGACACCCAGTTCGGCCGCACCACCGGCATGAACAATGACCTGAGCACCCCGCCCTATTACGCCATCAAGGTGGCGCCCGGTATCCACCATACCATGGGCGGCATCAAGATCAACACGAAGGCGGAAGCCCTTGACTATTACGGCAATCCCGTTCCCGGCCTTTTCGCCGCGGGCGAAGTCACCGGCGGCGTGCACGGCGGAAACCGGCTTGGCGGCAACGCTGTGGCTGACATCGTAATCTTCGGCCGCATCGCCGCGCAGAGCGCGATCGAATACCTCGCCAAATAAACAACCGACCCTGCT
Organism: Christensenellales bacterium; assembly: GCA_045113475.1. Lineage (GTDB taxonomy): Bacteria > Bacillota > Clostridia > Christensenellales > Aristaeellaceae > UBA4246. The sequence continues at coordinate 615 of JBGUIY010000176.1, forward strand.
GCAACCGGGCCGCCGTTCCGGCGGCCCTTTTGCGTTGCTCCGGTTCGGGAACACGATGCTGCCGGCAGCATTTCCCCGCTGAACGCTTCGGGCGTTTTCGTATCTTGAAATACCGGCGTAGAATGGGTATAATGGGTGCCGGAGCACAGCACCGGTTTACTGACAAAGCAGCGAATACAGGAGAAAGCATATGAAAATCTTGCCGCCTTTCCTGCCCCTGCGGGTGGAAACGAACGATCTGCAGCACACCGTGCATGTCGTGGGCCGCGATTATACCAATGGCGCGGACGGGTTGATCACTTCCATCCGTTCACAGGGCGTAGAGCTGCTGGCCGCGCCCATGCGCCTGGTAGCCGTGGAGGACGGCGAACCGGCGGCTTGGGATGATGACTATCCGCAGAACGAATCGGAAAGCTTCATCCAGAGCCGGTCGGACAAATGCGCCGTGATCTGCGGCGCGAAGCAGTCCGGGCGGTTTATTGTGGATACCTGCTGGCGGTTCGATTATGACGGCTGCGTGGATATCAGCATGAAGCTGATGACCCGGGGCCAGACGGTGGCGCAAGCTTTCGGCGTTGACAGTACCAGGCCGCTGCGCTTCCGGCTGGACCGCCTGTGGCTCGAGATCCCCCTGAGGGCCGAGGCGGTGACGCTGTTCCATATGTATCCCAACAGCGAGGTGGAGCTGGCGGACGGCACGGTGCGTCCGGAGTCCGTGATGTCCACCGGCGGCGCGCTGCCGGCACAGTCATGCGCCATGCCATTCAAGGCGCTGCTCTGGCTGGGCAATGAGGAGCGCGGCCTCGGCTGGTTCGCCGAAAACGACCGCAACTGGCAGCCGGAGAGCGCCGGCAGGGCGATCGAACTGATCAGCAGGGGAGAGGAGCGCATCCTCCGCGTCCGGCTGCTGGACAGCCAGCCGGAGGCGTGGTCGGCCGATCCGCTGGAGGGCAGGTTCGCTTATCAGCCGGTCGTATTCCGTTTCGGCCTGCAGGCGACGCCGGTCAAGCCCTTCCCGAAGGATCCCTATATCCACAACGCCTTCCACCTGGACTGCGGGATCAAGGTGAAGGGCAACTATATCGACGTGCTTGCAGGCCGGTACGACGAGCTGAAGAACAGGGGCGTCACCACGCTGATCCTGCACGAGAAATGGAATAAATGCCAGAACTGGCCTCAGCTCAGCGAGTTTACCGGCCGCCAGCTCAGCACCATCGTTGACGAGTGCCACAAGCGCGGCATCAGGGTGCTGACGTACTTCGGCTACGAGCTGTCCGCGCTCTCTCCCATGTGGGACGGGCTGCAGGAGCAGGCTGCCGCGCGGACGGCGGACGGCGCCATGTACGGCGGCTGGTGGCGGGTGCCGTTCCAGCGGGACTATATGGTATGCTATAACAGCGCGTACGCGGATACGCTGGTGGACGGCATCACGCGGATCATGGACGAATACCATACCGACGGCGTGTATCTGGATTCGACCAGCCAGCTGCTTTTATGCTATTCGACGGCTCACGGCTGCGGGTGGTACGACCGGGCAGGCAGGCTGCACGGCACCTACGGGCTGCACGCGGTCCGCCGCATGTTCAAGCGCCTGTATGAGGCGGTGCAGTCCCGGGGCGGCGAGATCAACGTGCACTCCTACGGCTACGTCAACTTTACAGCCGCGCCGTACTTTCACCAGAGCTGGTTCGGGGAGAACCTGCAGGCTGCCCGGATGCAGGGCAGCACGGAGGACGTCAGGCTGGATTATTTCCGGGCGGAATACCTGGGCCGGAATATCGGCGTGCCGGTGGAGTTCCTCGCCTATGCCAACCCGCCGAAATGGACGTTCGAGCAGGCGCTTGCCTGCGCTGTCCTGCACGGCATTCTGCCGAGGCCGAACGACATCGGACATCCGCTGGAGCTGATGAGCCGCGTGTGGAAGGTGCTGGACGCTTTCCCGGTGGCGCAGTCCGAATGGCTGCCCTATTGGAAGAATCAGGCCCGCACCACTCACGACAAGGTCAAGGTCAGCTATTACCGCTATACAGACCTTGCCGGAGCGCAGCAGCTGCTGGCGTTTGTATGCAACATATCCGCCGCGCCGGTGGACAGCATGTCTGTCTCTTTCCCCGAAAGTGTCTCCGGAGCGAAAGATATGCTTGAAATGCGGGAAACCGGCTTCAGCTTCCCGCTGTGGGGCTATTCCTGTCGAATCCTCTTTGTCAGGTGACCGGCCGGCGCAGCCATGACAGGAACGACCAGCGGCACGGCGAACAACTGTTTGCAGCTGGATAAGAGCTGCTTCCAGATTGCAGAAATGAAGCGGAAACAAAGCGCTTCCCGAGAGTGAAATACGTGCTCACGCGGCCGCTCATATCCGCGCACGGGGGAGGGAGGATTCCCTTATAAAGCGATTTCCCCGGTGTGAGTGTCGCTTTTCGCTTCATCGACACGCGCCTGGTCTGTCTGCCGGGCTGCTGCTATTGCCGGGATCACAGGTTTTATGATCCGTTTCGCCTCTGAATTTCAAAAAAAGATTGACAAACCATTGAAAAGCTGGTATTATGTGCAAGCTGGCTGTGAAAGTCGGCCGGACGCATCCGGTGATTACAATCGGTCGTCTGTATATTCTGTGGGGCTATAGCACAGTTGGTAGGACGAGCTACACATTGTGCACTCCCAGCAAAAAACATCAGATTCTGGAATGATGTAAAATATGGCCGGAAATCAACCAAATAAGGGGCTATAGCACAGTTGGTAGAACGAGCTATCAGTTGTGCACTCCCGC
>JBGUIY010000177.1:0-26037 GCA_045113475.1 Christensenellales bacterium
GCCTGGGGCTGGATGATCTCCTCATAGGAGCCGTCCGAATTGCGCGCGCGGTATACGCCGTCCGCCGTGTCGTTCAGGGCGGGGTACTTGGTGTAGCTGTAGATCGTATCCTCCAGGATCTCCTGGATCTCGGTGTCCAGCGCCAGGAAAACCTGGTACCCGCCGGTGCGCAGCTCATTGTCCATGCGGATGCGGTTCTGGGCCGTGTTCTCAAGCTTGTTGAGCCTGAGCAGCGCCTGGATCACGTCCCGCAGGGCGTACTCCACATAATGCGTATAGGGATAGATCTCGTTGGATTCCGGCGAGGCCTTCAGGATGTTCGCCGTCCCCGGGTCCAGCGCGGCTTCGTACTCCTTCCGGGTGATCAGCTGGTTTTCGTACATGCAGCGCAGCACGTAGTCCGTGCGGTCGTCGGTGACGGCGCGGTAATCGGTGGTCTCGCTCTGGCGCAGATAGTAATTGCGGCGGGGGTTGTAGTAATAGGGGTTTGTGGTGAGCCCCGCCAGAACCGCGCACTCCCTGAGGGTCAGGTCCTTCAGCTCGTCCCGCCCGAAATAGCCGTAGGCCGCGGTCTTCACGCCGTAATAGTTCTCGCCCAGGTAGATGGTGTTCAGGTAGCTCTCCAGGATCTGGTCCTTGGTATACCGCGCTTCCAGCTGCAGGGCCAGATAGGCTTCCTGGATCTTGCGTTTGTAGCTCTGTTCACTGGACAGCAGGGTATTCTTGATCAGCTGCTGGGTAATGGTGGATCCGCCCTGCTGGCTGCCGGAGGAAAAATTGCGCAGGAAGGCGCCCACGATGCGCTTGAAATCGACGCCGTTGTGGGTGTAAAAACGCGCATCCTCCACAGCAATAAAAGCGTTGCGAAGGTTGGTCGGCATGGTGTCGATGGACACCATCACGCGGTTCTCCGTGCCTTTGTAGTCGGTGATCAGGTTGCCCTGGGCATCATATATGAAAGAGGTCTGGGCCTGCTCGTCGATGAGTGTCAGATCCAGCTCCGGCGCGGTATCCATGTACGCGCGCGCGATGCCCACCACGGCGCCGACGCCCGCCAGCCCCGCCAGCACCACCGCCAGCGCCAGCATGCGGCAGGCGGTCACGACCACCGCCAGAATGAAGGAGGGCTTGCGGTCGCGGGGCTTGAAGATGGTCCTTTCTTCCGAAAGCGCAGCGTCATCCGCGCCGGTCCCGTCGTTCTCCGCGTCCGCGGGGTCGATGGAACCGTCGTCGTATTCCTCGAGGTATTCCTCGTAATATTCGTTGATTGGCAGTTCGTCCACGGACTGCCGCTGCGCTTTTTCAGAAGGCTGCTGTTTCAAATGAACCCCCTTACTGCTTATCATCCAGGGTCGCCCAGCGGCAGGAGACCGCGTAATCCATCAGTATCATGGCGATGTCCTCGCCCTTGTCCTCAGCCTTTTTCAGCTTTCTCGCGCCGATGATGGACAGCGGCAGGCTGGATTCACTCATCCGCACGCAGGCGCCGGCAGGCGCGGCCACAGATGAGTCGTTCACCAGCAGGTCCACAATCTCCCCGCCGCGTTCAATGTAGCCCACCAGCACCACCGCGTGCCGGTGCGTGCCGCTGCCGTTCAGGCGTCCGCTGGAATTGAAGTGCACCATCATTCCGCCGTTCTGCCCGGAAGAGCGGTACACTTCCACGATCCGCGCCATCTTCATCGCGCGGCGCTCGTCATCCCGGACGCCCCGCCTTTTCAGGTTGTCCCCGTACTGGGCGATGTTTGCCGTGTGCAGATCCACGCCGAAAGCGGACGCCACCTTCCCCCAGGAGACGAAGGGCGTCCAGCGTTTTTCATTCTTGATGTCCCGGTTGTTGGCCTTCGCCACTTGCTGGCCGGACACGGTCTCGTCCCGCAGGTTGCTGATCAGCACCGCTCCGCAGTGCAGCGCGCACGCGCCGTTCAGCGGCCGCCTGGTGGTACCCTTGTAGATCTGCTCCCCCGAATAATAGGAGCGCTCAAGGAACAGGACGGCATTCTCCTCCTCTTTCACCGAAACGAGCGGATTGAGATCGTAAAACCCGTCGCCGACCGTTTCCTCCGCCAGCGCGGCAAAGGAGAAAAGCAGCGCCAGCAGGGCCAGGAATACCGCCGTGCACGGTTTTGCGTCAAATTTTTTCAAAACGTTACCCTCACGTTTCTTCACGCCAGCCCTTGCACACGTCCACCCAGCCAAGGCTGCGGGAATACCTTTCCAGTTCGGGGATCGTCAGTTCGATGGCGCTGTTGCTGCTGCCGCAGGCCGGGAAGACCGTATCGAACCGCTTCAGGGATTCGTCCAGATAGACCCGCACGCCGTCGTTGACGGCAAAGGGACACACGCCGCCCACCGCGTGGCCGATCAGGGCCAGCGTGTCCTCGGGCGACAGCATTTTCGCCTTGGTGTTGAACTGCGCCCTGAAGCCCTGATTGTCGATCTTCGCGTCCCCCGCGGCCACCACCAGGACCGGCCCGTCCGGTGTCGTCAGGGCCAGGGACTTGGCGATCCGGCAGGGCTCACAGCCCAGGGCTTCCGCCGCCAGCGCCACCGTCGCGCTGGACACATCGAATTCAAGTATCCGCTGGTCCGCGCCGAAAGAAGCAAGGTAGTTTCTGACCTTTTCAACGGACATGGCATTTCCTCCATATTTTCCCGCGCTTGGGCTTCCCGCCGCCCGCCCGAAAAAGCGGCCATGCGCTCCCAGGCATTTTATTACAAATCAAAACGCATGTCAAACGGCGTATCGCGTCCGGGCGGCGTCCAGCAAGTCGATCACATCGCCGGTCAGCGCGGAGCGGTCGCCCCAGCGCCGCTGCGCCTCCTCACCGGCCAGACCCAGCCAAAGGGAGGCCAGCGCCGCCCTGTACAGCAGGCGGTCAGGCTCCGCGAATTCCGCGCATATGCCGTGATCGGCGTACAGCGCGGCCAGGACGCCCGTCAGCGCGTCCCCGCTGCCGCCCTTGGCCAGGGCAGGCGCGCCGCGGCGCTGAAACAGCACCTTCACGCCGTCCGAAGCCAGACTCACATGGCCTTTCAGAAGCGCTGCCGCGTGCCACTGCTCCGCAAGCGCCCGAACCGTTCCCAGGGGGTCGTTCATTACTTCGTCCACAGAGATCTTCAGCAGCCTCGCCGCCTCCCCGGGGTGCGGCGTGATGACCGTGCGCACAGGCAGCCGCACCGGCGAATCCGCCAGCATGTTCAGGGCATCGGCGTCCAGAACGGCGATGCCGGATTCCTGATCCAGCAGCGCCTTCAGCCTGCCGAAGGCCTCCCCGCTCTGCCCCAGCCCGCAGCCGGCAGCCAGCACGTCGTGGGCAGGCACCCGTGTGTCCAGCGTTTCCGCCGGTACGCACATGGCATTCGGCACCAGGCCCTGGATGACCGGAAGCACCTCCCGCGGACAGGCCACCGTGACCAGGCCCGCGCCGGCCCGCAGAGCCGCCCGGGCCGCCATGGCCGCCGCGCCGGCCATCCCGACGGAGCCCATGTACATGAGTACCCGGCCGGCGTTGCCCTTGTGGGCGTTCACCGGCCGCGGCATGATCCAACCAAAGGCCCGGGGAGTGACCAGCCAGGCATCCGTGACCGGCGCCGTCACGGGCAGCGCGATCTCCGCCAACACCAGTTCACCAGTGTATTCCGCGGCCCGTGTCAGAAACAGCCCCGGCTTCCAGTGGCCCAGGCTCACCGTGTGGGTCGCCCGGACACAGACGGGTTCTCCCGAAACCGGATCCGTCCCGACCCCGCCGTCCGCCCCGTTCATGCCCGAGGGGATATCCACCGCCAGCACGATCCCGGGCGAAAGCCAGTTGATCATATCGATCAGCCGCTTGTAACGCCCTTCCGGGGTGCCGCGGAAACCCGTCCCGAACAGCGCATCGACCGCGCAGTCCGGCCGGAAATCCTCCAGGCTTTGCTCAAGCGCTTCAGGGTCGTCCCGGTCTCTCCAGGCCAGCACACGTCCGCCCAGCGCCTCGTAATAGGCGCGCATGGTCCGGGCATTGTCCGTTTTCGGCTCGTCCGCGGCCACCAGAAGCGTTTCATACCCGTCCCTTAGCAGCAGCCGGGCCAGCGCCGCGCCGTCCCCGCCGTTATTGCCCGGGCCGCAGGCCACCAGCACGCGGCGGCAGGACTTTTCCTTCAGCAGCGGCAGCAGGAAGCCGTGCAGCGCCCTGGCCGCGTCCTCCATCAGCAGCAGCGGATCCACCCCGCCCGCGAACGCCGCCTGTTCGCACTCCCGCATCTGCGCGGGCGTAAGGACCGCTTCAAGCACTTCCTTCATTCCCGTTTTCCTTTCCCGGAGCCGCATCGCGCTGTTCCAGCACGCAGACGGCCGCCGCGACACCGCCGTCGTGGCTGATGCTCAGGTGCGCGGTGAACGCTGTTCCTTCGTAGACCCCGTGCAGATGGTAAAAGGGCTGCCCCTGGGGGCTGTGGCCGATCTCGATCTGCGACATGTCCAGGCTGTCGATGCCCGTCCCTCGCGCCTTCAGAAACGCTTCCTTCGCCGCGTACAGCCCGGCCGCCGATTCCGCGGCCCGGGCACCCTTCTCCTGCAGGTAGGCGCGCTCCGTTTCCGAAAAAACGCGGTTCAAAAAACGCGGATGGTTGATCGCCTCCGCCATCCGCGAAACCTGACATATATCCAGTCCGACGCCCAGGATCATCGCCGCGCCGCTTCGATCGCGTTGGCGATCGCCCTTGCAGTGACCTCCGCGGCAGCCGCGCACAGCTTTACGAAGTTGACCTCCCGGTCCACCTGCGCCGTCGCCAGCGCGAACATAGTGTCGCCGTCCATCTGGGTGTGCACGGGGCGGATCGTCCGGGCCAGGCCGTCATGCGCCACGTCCGCCAGGCGGTTCGCCTCCGACTTGGTCAGCCGGCAGTCCACCGCCACCACGCCGATGGTCGTATTGGAGCCCGGCGCGGGAATACGGATCTGCTGGGGCGCCGGTGCGTTGCCCCAGAGCAGTCCCTCTGCGGGGATCGCCGTGCCGTCGGGCATGTGCGCGCAGCCGATCAGCTCACCCGTTGCGGGATCGAACACGTCGCCCACCGCGTTGACCGCCACGACCGCGCCGACAGTGACGCCCTCCTGGAGCGTCACGGAAGCACTGCCGATGCCGCTGGCCTGCGGGGTCGCGCCGGGCACGAGCTTGCCCACCGTCGCGCCGCAGCCGGCGCCGTGACGGCCCTGCAGCATCTTCTTCTGCGCCGCCATGCAGGCCGAGCGGCCCATCGCCGCGTCAGGCCGGACCGTGCCGTCGCCGACGCCCAGGTCGTACAGCACCGCAGCCGGTACGATGGGCACCCGCTGGTCACCCATATCCAGGCCGACGCCCGTCTGCTCCAGATAGCGCATGACGCCGTCCGCCGCGGCAAGGCCGTAGGCGCTGCCGCCCGCCAGCACCACCGCGTGCACCCGTTCCACCAGGTTGCCGGGCCGCAGCAGGTCCGTCTCCCGGGTGCCCGGAGCCGCGCCGCGCACGGAGCAGCCGCCCACAGCGCCGTCCTTGCGGCACAAGACCACGGTCACGCCGGTGCGTGCCGCTTCGTTCTCTGCCTGTCCGACCCGGATACCGTGCACCCGGGTGATATCTCCTGAATACTGCATACTTGTCTCCTTGTCCGTCAGTAGAGCTTGCGCAGCGTCTCCTCCAGCCAGGCGCTGAGATCGGCTATCACTTCGTCGCGGTTCATTTCGTTGAACAGTTCGTGCCGCGCGTTATGGTACAGCTTTACTGTCACGTTTTTGATGCCGGCGTCCCGGAACTGCTGCGCCACCTGCAAAACGCCCTTGCTCATCTGCCCTACGGGATCGCTGTCCCCGGAAATGAAACACACCGGCATATCCACCGACACGTGCTGGAGCCCGCTCAGCCGGGTCAGCCCCAGCAGGCCGGTAAAAAGATCAAAGAAGCCGCGGCCCGTGAACACGAAGCCGCACAGCGGATCAGCGACGTACTTATCCACCTCCGCGTTGTTCCGGCTCAGCCAGTCAAAGGGAGTGCGGGCCGGCTGGAAGGGCTTGTTATTGCCCGCGAAGCCGATCTCGTTGATCTTCGGTGAGGGCTTTTCCGGCGGCGCAAAGCGGGCCATGGCGCGCCCCGCGTGGCACAAAGCCGGCGGATACCAGCCCGTGCCGGACAGGATCAGCGCATCCGGTTCCCCCGGGTAGCGCATGATGTAATCCCGCGCCATAAAGGAGCCCATCGAGTGCCCCAGCAGGATCAGCGGGATGCCGGGCCAGCGCTCCTTCAGGGCTTCGCTGACGGCGTGGCCGTCCTCGACGATTTTACGCCAGCCGTCCTCGGCATAGAAATATCCCAGCTTGCCCTCCGGCGTTTCCGGGCCGTGACCCATGTGGTTATGGCCTGCCACCAGATAGCCCTTGCGGGCCAGATCGCAGGCTGTGCGGTCATAGCGGTCGATATGCTCCGCCATGCCGTGGAAGATCTGGATGATCGCCCGCGGCGCGCCGTCGGGCTTCCATACGGAGACCCGCGCGTCCGGACGGTTCGGGGTCCCGACGGTGATCCACTCTCTGTCTGCCATACGTTTCGCCTCCGGTGGTTATCCCTGATACAGGCCGAGCTTCTTGTATACCTTCCTCAGCGTCTTCTGCGCCAGGTAGTGCGCGCGCTCGGCGTTCGTCCTGAGCACGTTCGAAATGTAATCCTTGTCGCCCATCAGCGCCTGGTAGCGCTCCTGGATCGGGGCGAGAGCCGCGATCACGGTCTCGGAGGCCGCTTCTTTCAGCGCGCCGTACTGCAGGCCCTGCAGCTTTTCTGCCTCCGCCTCGGGCGTGATGCCGTCGAAGGCAGCCAGGATGCTCAGCAGATTGGATACGCCCGGCTTGTTTTCCGAGTCGAAGCGGATCTCCGTCTCGGAGTCCGTCACCGCGCGGCGGAATTTGCGGCGGATGACATCCGGCGCGTCCAGGATGGCGATATAGCTGTCCTCGGCGTCGGATTTGCTCATCTTGCAGGTGGGCTCGCTGAGGCTCATGATTCTGGCGCTGGCCTTGGGGATATAGGCCTCCGGCACCTTGAACAGGTTCGGATACAGGCTGTTCAGGCGGTTCGCGATGTCGCGGGTCAGCTCCAGGTGCTGCTTCTGGTCTGCGCCGACGGGTACCAGATCCGTCTGGTACAGCAGGATATCCGCCGCCATCAGAGCCGGATAGGCGAAGAGGCCGGCGTTGATATTGTCCGCATGCTTGGCGCTTTTGTCCTTGAACTGGGTCATGCGGCTGAGTTCGCCCATGTAAGTGAAGCAGTTCAGGATCCAGGCGAGCTCCGCGTGCTCCGGCACGTGGCTCTGGCAGTAGATGATGCTCTTTTCGGGATCCAGGCCGCAGGCGATGTAGAGAGCCGCCAGGGACTGGGTATTGCGCCTCAGGGCCGCCGGCTCCTGCCGGACGGTCAGCGCGTGCAGATCCGCCATGCAGAACAGGCAGTCGTAATCATCCGCCAGCAGCACGAAATTCCGCAGCGCGCCGATATAGTTGCCCAGCGTGATGCTGCCGGAGGGCTGGATCGCGGAATACAAAGTCTTCCTGGGGGCCGTTTGCGTCGTTTCCATGGTAATTACACTCCTATCCGAGAGATCCAGCGGCCGACCGCGTCGGCGACGGGCTGAAGGCCGGTGAAATCCTCTTCGTCAAAATGGTTGATGACCGGGCTGTCCATATCCAGCAGCGCGTACAGTTTTCCGTCCGCACGGACCGGAAGCACGAGTTCCGAAGCGGAAGCCAGGTCGCAGGCGATATGGTTGCAGCGCTGGTGCACGTCCGGCACCAGCTGCGCCGAACCGGTCTCGAGCGCCGTCCCGCAGACGCCCGCGCCGGACGCGATATGGCTGACCGCGGGCCTGCCCTGGAAGGGACCGAGCACCAGCCCGCCGTCCCGCTGCATGTAGAAGCCGACCCAGTTGAGGTCCGGCAGCAGCAGGTTCAGCAGCGCCGATACGTTGCCGAGCCCCGCGATCATATCGGTTTCGGCAGCCAGCAGCGCTTCCGTCTGCCGGAGCGCGTAACTGCAGCGCTCCGGTTTATTGTCAAAATGGCGTACCTCGATATCCATATCAGTCGATCTCCTCGAAAAGGAGCAGCTCAAACCGGGGGAACTCCTCGCTTTTGCCGCTCTCGGAAACCTCTACATACCGGTTCTCGCTCAGCGTGCCGTACATACGCACATGCTGCTCCGCGCTCAGGGCTGGATCCGTACGGCAGATCACGTAGATAAAGTCCTTGTACTTGCCCACGGAGCGGTTGATTGCCAGGCGCACCACGTATTCCTCGCCGATCTGGCGCGTTTCCATCACCCAGCCGCTCAGGGTCAGGACCTTGCCCGCGTATTTGGACATGCTCCTCCTGAGCTTGCTGTATTTGAGCTGCGTCGCCGATTTCTTGATCCGGCCCAGCTTTTCCGCCTCTGAGACCGTACGCGTGGCGGTGAAGGAGAGCATCCTCGGGCTCATATTCTTTTTGGTGGCAGTCAGCAGGATCTGGTATGTCCCTTCCTGCTTTGTATCCACCGTAAAGGAGAAGGATTTGCCCGTCTTGGATTTCTGCATCGTGACCGGTCCCGAAACGGAGATCTGCATGGTCACGCCGGATACCGTCGTGCCGGACACCGTGATGCTGTCGGAGCCGATCACGGAGGGCACGGAGGTCTTCAGGTTGATCGGGATATAGTCCCGCTGGTACATCACGCTCAGCGAGCGCTGGCTGGAGCGCCCGTCCGGCGCGGCGGCCAGGATGTTGATCGAATAGGTGCCCTGCTGGGGAAAGGTGATGCCCAGGCTGAACTTGCCCTTGTTGTTCGCGGTCGCCGTATAGGTAGAAGTCTTGTTGTCGGTCAGGCTGATCAGGGTAGCGGTGACGGTCGCGTCGCTCTCCGTCCTGCCGGCGATAGTGATCTTTTCGGAAGTCACTTCCCGCGCCGGTTCGCTGGTCAGGCTGAGCTTGCACGCGCCTACGGGCGAGTCTAGGATCTCCAGGAAGGAAAAGCCCTTCATGACACGGTCCAGGGCCTTGGCGTCCGAATCCTTAAGGGACCGGCCGGTGACCTGCATGTCGAAGGTGATCGTATATCCGTTGCGCACCGTCCGGCGCTGGAAGCCCCGGCGCTCGATCTGGCCGCCCGAGCTCTGCGAATACTTGAGCTGCAGGAAACGTCCTGAATTGGTGCCGTAATTCTTCCACTTGGCCGTTTCGTAATTGATGCCCTGGATGCCGTAAAAAGTCCCGTTGGAGTGGGACTGGCGGTAATCCTTGCGTTCCGCGTCCTCCAGCTGGTTCACGTCGAACAGCTCGCGGGCATTCACGTCCGCCAGCGCCGTCACCAGCAGCGTGCGTCCGTTGGCGCTGTCATACGCTTCCAGCAGCACGCCGTCGTCCTCATAGCGGATCTTCGTCTGCTCCAGATCCTCGCCGTGGGAGGTCAGCCAGTCCTGGTGCGATTCCAGCGTGGCCGGCGTCAGCACCATATCGTATCCCGAGCTGTCCAGGGTCAGGCGCGCGTGTATATCGTCAAAATCATAGGTGGACGAGGCCGCCGACGCGGAAGCGCAGCAGACCGCGCCAGCCAGTATCAGCAGGCACAGCAGCAGGGTGATCCTTTTCATTCGCATCCCTCCGGAAATCGCTCTCTCAGTGTAAAGCGGACATTTCTCCGCCGCCCGATATTCATCCGTATATATCATACCACATTGCGCAGCAGTTTTCAATCACGGAAAGGTTCACACGGCAACTGTTACCAAATGCCGGGTTTCATTTCGCGGAGGCATCCGGCAATAATGGCGGCGCAGCGGCGGTGGGAAAGGTACCCAGGATGGCCCAGGCTCCCCTTTTCGTCCTCAGCACAGGCAGGAAGCGGGCAGAAAGCGATCAGCCCGTCCTTCATTGCCTCCGCCGCTTCGCCGACCGCCTGTTCCAACAGCGCGTTCATGCCGTCCCCGCACATCCCGCACACCCACAGGATCGGGACGTCTGGGCGGAGGCTGCGGATCCGTGCAAGAAAAGCCGCAACGGCTGAGGCGATGTCCCGCCGGCGGCCTGCCCGTTCCCGCTCAGGCAGGGCGTTCAGCGCGCTCCCGTCGTTGGTGCCCAGGTTCACCACGACCGCGTCCACGGGGTGCGCCGGAAAATCGTATGGTTTCCTGCCTGCCGCCTGCAGCCCGCAGATCTGGCCGTAGATGCGCGGCAGCGTATGGCTGGGATCGTTGGTCCAGTCGGTCACGATGCCCCAGCCGCTCTGGGATATCCATTCCCCCTCGGCGTTCAGCGCGGCGCAGAGCTGGGCGGCATAGGTGCCGGCCCCGGACATCCACACCGTTTTCCATTCCGACGCGCTGACCGGGCCGGTCAGGCCTTCGCCGCTGGTCAGGCTATCGCCGACGAACTCCAGCCGCCGCGCGGGAGTACGCTCCAGGAGCACGCCGTCCAGATCAAGACCGCACAGCCGGACCAGCAAACGCTCGTCGTTTTCCATCGGCTGTATGTCGCGGGTCAGCCGCACCCGATGAGCAGTTACTCCGTCCATGCCGGTCAGTATCGCGTAGGTATGCAGCCCGCGCCGCAGCGGGAACCGGGCCACCGGCGCGCCGTCCACCGCGACGCTCATCCAGGGGGACTGCTCGTCCCAGTCCGCTTCGATCCGCGCGGTCATTTCGCGCACTTTGGCGTTCATTACGACGCCGCTGCCCACCCAGAACAGGCGCAGCGGATCGTTCTGCCCGTCCCTGCGCCCGATCAGCGTGAACCGGTCGTCCCGCACAATGGCTTTCGTGTCCCAATACATGCCTGCGGCCCCCTTCACCCGGTCATTACCGGTCAAGTCCGGCAAAAAACGCCGTGATTGCAGCCCACGGCGCGGCGCACCGGCCGCGGATCAGCTGCGCGTCTCCCCCGCCCTGGGCGTTCAGCACGGCCCGGAAGGCGTCGAATACCGACCTCGGCTCCCCGCCGGCCAGACAGAAGGTGTACCCCTTTTCATCACTGCCCGAAAACACGCCGACCGTACGGCCGCCGCCTTCTCCCAGGCAGTCGACCGCCCGGAGCATGGCCTGCATGTCCGCGACGTCCGCCCGAAGCAGGCGTTCTCCCCGTCCGCGGGCTTCCGCAGCCTCCCGGCACAGGAGCTCGCCCTCCAGCCGCGCCGCGCGGAGCCTGGCGTCCCGCAGTTCCGCGTCGCGTTTGTCTGCCACCTGGATCAGCTCTTCCTCGCCGCAGGTCATTTTCCGGCACAGGACGTCCAGCCGCTGCATCTTTGCCTGCACAGCGCGCAAAGCGCGCTCTCCGCACAGGATCGACAGCCGGACGCCGCCCTTGTACTTTGCCGCGCTCATGATCTTGATCAGCCCGATCTCGCCGGTCATGCGCACGTGCGGCGCGCAGCAGGCGCAGTCGTCCACGCCGGGAATGCTGACGACCCGCAGACCGTCTGCGATCTCTTTCTTGCTGCGGTAATCCAGCCGTTCCGCTTCCTCCGCCGTCGGATACCAGCAGCGCACAGGCAGGTTTTCCCACACGGCGCGGTTCGCCAGCTCTTCAAGCCGGGTCAGCGCTTCCGCGTCCAGCGGCCTGTCGTAGTCCACCGTCACGATATGGTCGCTCAGGTGGAAGCCCACGTTCCTGCATCCATAATTCCGGGCGTAAAGGCCGGACAGGATGTGCTCGCCCGTGTGCTGCTGCATATGGCTGAAACGGTGGGCAAAATCCAGTTCCCCGGTGACGTGCGCTCCCACGGGCAGCGAGCCGTCACAGATATGGTGGATCACGCCGTCCCTGATCCTGACGTCCAGTACCTTCACCGTGCCGTTGAGCGTGCCGGTATCCGCCGTCTGGCCGCCCTGTTCGGGGAAAAACGCCGTCTGGTCCAGCACGATATCGTACCTGTCCGTCCCGGCTGCCGCCGCGCCCGCCACACGGGCTTCGAAGCGGCTCATATATGCGTCTTCATAATACAGGCATTTAGTCATGTTTTCCTCACAACAGCAAAACTTCCGGACCGTTCTGGCGGCCCGGAAGCTCTGGATTTGTTTCAGCGTCTTTTTTTCCTGATATCCGCTGTTTCGTCTTTTTTGTTTCCGTAGCCGTCATAGTACTTGCTGTAATGGCCGGAATAATATTTCTTGTAGTAGCTCTTTTCGGCGAGGGATTTGACCGTGACCATGTTGATGACGCATCCGAGCACCGGGCAGCCGGACTGCTCCAGCTGCTGTACGGCGTCCACGACCTCGCGCTTGGAACGCTTGCCGTATTCCATGACGAACACCGCACCGTCGCAGTTCTTGGCGATGACCGCCGCGTCGATGACCACGCCCACCGGCGGAGCGTCTACGATCACATAGTCGAAGTTCTTGCTCAGCTGCTCCATCATCTGCCCGAAGTCCGGGGAATCCAAGAGCGGGAGCGGGTTGGCGACGGTATCCCCTGTCGGGATGATGTACGCGCCTTCCTTGTCGGTCTGGTAGATCGCCTGGTCGAGCTCGCAATAGCCCGCCAGATAATGGACGAGGCCCTGTATGACGCCGCCCTGCTCAAACTTGAGCCTGGACATCAGGAAGGAGGCACGCAGGTCGGCGTCCACCATGACCACGCTGTTCCCGCGCTGGGCGAGATTCAGCATCAGCTGCATGCACAGGGAGCTCTTGCCCTCGCTGGCAACACAGCTGGTCAGGATGAATTTGTTCATGTGGCGACCGACGAAGGTCAGGTTGGTCGCGATGCTGTTCAGCGCTTCCTTACCGGAATAATCCAGCGAATCCAGTTCCCGCAGCGAAACCTGCTTCATTTCCTTGCTCCTTTGCCAGATCTTCTGTTCTCGCCGTGCATCGAATCCTGCATCGTGACGACGCCCAGGGTCGGAAGGCCCAGCAGCTTCGTGATGTCGTCGGAAGTGCGGACCTTGTCGTCCGTGACGAAGAGCACGGTGATCACACCCACCGCCAGCACCGCGCCGATCAGAAAACCGAGGATCAGATTGCGGGATTTCGAGGGCGAAACCGGCGCGTTGGGCAGCCGGGCTTCCTGGAAAACGCTGGGCTCCACCGTTTTCATCACCTTGGCGATAAACTCAGGCGCAACTGACGCGTAGGTGTTCGCGATCAGCTGCGCCTCCGCCGGATCGGGCGACGTGACGGTAATCTCCAGCAGGCGGGTATTGGAGGGGTTGTTGACACGCACCATTTTCTGCAAGTCCTTGAAGGTATAATCCAGCCCCAGCTTGTTGATCACCGACTCGTGCACGTGCCAGTTGCTGAACACATGGGTATAGTCGTTGGCCAGCTGGCTGCCCAACTGCAGGCTGGAAAGATTGATGACAGAATCATCCGAATTCAGGATATACAGCTTGGACGTCGCCTCGTACTGCGGCGTGACGAAAAAAAACGTCCAGACGCCGCTGATCAGCGTGCCGACCAGCGCAGCGGCCACGATGATGTACCACTTGTCCAGTAAACGCAAAAAAAGCTCGCCCAGGTCGATTTCAATTTCGGCATCCCGTTCCACGGTCCGTATATTCGCGGCTGTCATCGAACTCTTCGGATTATGCAGGGCAGTCTCCGTCTCAGCCATGGCTCCCTCCAACATAGAATACCGGGGCGCTCTGAACGCCCGCCGTCGCCGCCGTACAGGCAGATCCGGGAGCGGCCACGAGGGCCCCGGTTGGTGAAAACTGATTTATTCGGCGATAGCCTTCTGCAGCACGGCGATAACCGCCACGCCGTCCTGAACGGCCTTGGCCTGTTCAGCGGTCAGGCTGATGGTCAGGGAACCGTCTTCCTCGACCTTGGCTTCCAGGGGCTGCCAGGTCACTTCGGTGCCGTTGATCATGCCCAGCAGGACCGCCAGCTCGGCATCCTGTTCGAAAGCGGCAGCGAACTTGACGGTAGCTGTCACGCCGCCCATGCCCTCTTCGTAACCGGAGATGTACAGGCGGACCAGTTCAGTCAGTTCGTAATCAGCAATGCCTTCAACGCCGGAGGTACCGAACACAAAAGCGTTATCGTTGGTCTCGGTGATGAAGCTGAGCAGCTGGGTAGCGGTTTCATCCTCTTCAGCGGCCTTCACGATCACGTTGAGGCTTTCGGGAGTCACGGCAGTGACTTCGAAGGGAACGGGGCTGCCAGCCGCTTCCTCAGCGGGAGCTT
Source organism: Christensenellales bacterium (assembly GCA_045113475.1). Taxonomy (GTDB): domain Bacteria; phylum Bacillota; class Clostridia; order Christensenellales; family Aristaeellaceae; genus UBA4246. Next base: position 14,161 of record JBGUIY010000177.1, read on the forward strand.
CTTCGGCGAACGCAGCGGCGCTCAGCGCCAGAGCCAGTACCAGCATCAGGGCAAATACCTTTTTCATGGGAAACCTCTCCTTTACAATAATAGTGGTTTATTGCGGCCGCCGTAGGGAGGGTTCCTCTCGCGGGGTACCGGCCGCGGCGCTTCACGCTCAACGCGGAACCGCCAATCGCCTTTAGATTGCCTGCCTTATAACAAGCATAAGGTATAATAGCACAATCAAAACGCGGATGCAAGCGTTTTTGGGAATTTCGCCGTCCAATCTCCGAACTTTCATTTAAAAAGTAATGACATTCGTCCACATTTATGATATAATCCGCATGCGGCGCATGAAGCGGCGCGGATTTCGCTGTGTCTTCGCACGGTCTGACGAGGAGTTCCTTTGAAAAAGCCAAGCAAGCAAACCCGAAGCAACATCCTGAACGCGCTGGTCATCTTTGGCACGGTGCTTATTGTGATTTGGTTTGCTGTCAGGAATTCCGACGCGAAGGCTTCCCTGAAGGCCATGCTGGAGTCCGACTGGCGCTGGCTGCTGGCGGGGCTCGGCGTATGGTTTCTCAGCGTGTCGGCTGAAGCCCTCGTCAATCAGTGCTTCTTCATCTGGCAGAAGGTGCGGATCCGCTATTTCTCGACGCTTCACATCACGCTGCTGGGGATGTTCTATTCCAACGTGACCCCTGCCGCCACAGGCGGACAGCCCATGCAGGTTTTCGCGTTCAAAAACCGCGGGGTGCCTGTGGGCGTTTCCTCGTCGAGCCTGGCGGTCAAGTTCTTCTGTTTCCAGTTCGCGCTGCTGACCGGCGGCGCCGTCCTGTGGCTCACCCAGCAGTCCGCCGTCAACGCCTGCGTCGGAGACGCGAAATGGCTGATCTTCGCGGGATTCGGCATCAACGGGCTCAGCGTCGCGGTCGTCCTCCTTCTGGCCGTCAACCGCAACATCGTGCGCGCAATCATCGTGCTGATCCTGAAGGCCGGCCATAAGCTGCGCATAATCAAGGACCTCGAGCGCTCGTCGTCACGGGCGGATGCCGCTCTCGACGATTTCAGCGCCAGTGTGGACATGCTGGTGCACCATCCGCTGCAGATATTCGTTCTGCTCGTCCTTTCCTGGATCCAGATCTTCCTGCTGATGAGCGCCTCCTACTGCGTCTATCGGGCACTGCACATGCAGGGCCACAGCCCCCTGCTGCTGATGAGCCTGCAGTGGCTGCTGTTCATCGCCGCGTCGTTCACGCCCCTGCCCGGGGCCTCCGGCGTTCAGGAGGGCGGTTTCTTTCTCTTTTACGAGAGCATTTTCCCCAAGGACCTGCAATTCCCGGCGCTGCTGCTCTGGCGCGCCGTCACCTATTACATGGCCCTGCTGATCGGTCTGGGCAGCGTGATCTTCGAGAGCGTCCGCTCCATCCGGCGCAACCGGAACGCCGCGGGCAGCGGGTCCGCGCCTGATCAGCTGAAAGCCGGGCAGGAGGAGGCCGTCTCACCTGAGTCCCCGGAAGAGAGCGGCTCCGGCCAAGGAGGTAACTGACATGAAGAGACGATGGCGGATATTTGCCGCGATCCTGATATTGGCCCTCAGCATTGCATCCGTGTCCTTCGCCGAGGACACGATCGAACTGAACCTCGCCCGCGGCGAGCGCTGGACGATCCCGGAGGACCGCCTCGGCACCTGCCGGATCGCGGACGATAAAGTCGTCGCCCTGGAGGGCGGCGAGCTGGTCGGCCTGAAGCCCGGACGCACGGAAGTCCGCCTCTCCGGCGAAACAGATACGCTGCTCCGCGTGCTGGTGCTGTTCACCGAAGCGGCCCCTGACCCGGACGCCGATCCCGCGGAGCCTGTCCAGGTCGCGGATTACCGGTATTATGCCGTGTCCGACACCGAAGAAGATGACGACACGCCTGCCGAAACCCCCGCACCGGAGCTGCCCGCCGAAGAGCCCGGCACCGGCGCGGACGAAACCTCCGAGGCGGAACAGCCCGCGGCGGCTGAACCTGCTGCCGAAAAGGAACCGGAGCCGGACGAAGTGCCGGCCGGTCCGGAAGCTTCCGCAGACGTCACCGTCCAGGCTTACGACCGCGCTGCCGTGCCCGACGCCATCAACACCGTGATCGATTTCGCGCTGGACGAATGGCGCGCCGCCGACAACAAGACCTTCTCCCGCGCGGGAAGCAAGAACAAGTATTCCTTCTGGCAGTGCGGCAAGGGGCCCAAATGCAATATCGGCTGGTGCGGCGCTTTCCTGGGCTACGTGTTCGATACCTGCGGCATCCCCATGGACGAGCCCACAAAATCCGTGCCCCATGAGGGCGGCGAACCCTATTCGGTTCACGCCGCCGGCGTCGGCAAGATCAACAAAGGCTTTGAGAAGATGAAGCGGCTCAGCAGCCTGCCGCAGCCGGGCTACCTCGTCGTTTACGGCGAGCAGAAGGGTTACGGCTACAAGCATATCGGCCTCGTGACCGACGTGGACGACCTGGGTAGCGGCGTATACCTGCTCAAGACCGTCGAGGGCAACATGTCCAACCGGATCAAGCGCTTCTGCTACCTGTACGACACCAACGAAGCCCTCAAAAACACCAAACCCTGTCCCGCGGAATACCGCAGCGCCGACGCCGGGATCAACGACTACGAGCACATCAAGAAGTGGCGCATCACCACTTTCTGCCAGACCTGGTATTAAACGGAGGAACCCGCTATGCAGTATGTATCGACCCGCGGCCAGCAGGCCGTCTCATCCGCCCAGGCCATCCTGAACGGCCTGAGCCCCGACGGCGGGCTGTATGTGCCTGAACAGATCCCCGCAGCTCCCGCCGCCTGGATGGATCCGTCCGCTCCCTATACCTATCAGGAGCTGGCAGCCGAGGTGCTGAACCTGTATTTCCCCGAATTCGGGCGGGAAACCCTGAGCGAAATGTGCCGGGAAGCCTACGCAAGCTTCGCCGCCGAAGACGTAACGCCCGTCACCGCGCTGGACGACGATACCTGGCTGCTGGAGCTCTATCACGGCCCCACACTGGCCTTCAAGGACGTGGCGCTTCAGCTGCTCCCCCGCCTGATCGTCCGTGCCGCGCGCCTGACCGGCGAAAAGCGGATCATCCATATCCTGACCGCCACCTCCGGTGATACCGGCAAGGCCGCGCTGGAAGGCTTCCGCGACGTGGATGGCACCGCCTGCACCGTCTTCTATCCCCACGGCGGGGTCAGCGACCTGCAGTACCGGCAGATGGCGACCTCCCGCGGAGCGAACGTGCAGGTCGTCGCGGTGGAAGGCAATTTCGACGACGCCCAGACCGGCGTCAAGCAGCTGTTCTCCAGCGAAGAATTCCGGGCAAAGCTCGACCGGGCCGACCGCCTGCCCTCCTCCGCCAACAGCATCAATATCGGCCGCCTGATCCCGCAGATCGTGTATTACTTCTACGGTTACCGCGTCCTGCGGCAGAACGGCCGCCTGCAGGCCGGGGAAGCGATGGACGTCTGTGTGCCCACCGGCAATTTCGGCGATATTCTTGCCGCCTGGTACGCAAGGCGCATGGGCCTGCCTATCGGCCGGCTGATCTGCGCTTCCAACCGCAACCGCGTGCTCACCGATTTCTTCCACACCGGCGTTTATTCCACCGACCGTCCCTTCCACAAGACGATCTCGCCCTCGATGGATATCCTGATCTCCTCGAACCTGGAGCGCCTGCTGTTTGAGCTCTGCGGCCGCGACGCCGCAACGGTCCGGAACTGGATGGCCTCCCTGAAGGCATCCGGGCGTTTCGAACTGCCGGAGCCGCTGCTGGCCGCTCTGCAGGCTGAGTTTGCCGCCGGCACCGCCGACGACGACCAGACCCGCGCCGCCATCCGCCGCACCTTCGAACAGGCCGGCAAACTGGTCGATCCGCATACTGCCGTCGGCCTTTCCGTGCTCAGCGAGCTGCGGGACAACGGGCTCGGAAAGACGGTGACTCTGGTCAACGCGACGGCCAGCCCCTACAAGTTCGTATCCGACGTATCCGGCGCCCTCGGCCTGGCGGTGACCGGGCAGGTATTCGAAGACGCCCGGGCCCTGGCCCTGCGCACCGGCACGGCCGTGCCCGGCTCCATCTCCGCGCTCGAAACCATGGAGATCCGTCACAGGGAGGTCGCCGCGCCCGCGCGAATGGGCGACACCGTGATGGCGTTCATCGGGAAGGAGGCTTAAGCATGCTCCACGACCACATCTTCTTAGTCGGCATGGCCGGCTGCGGCAAGACCAGCCTGGGCCAGCGCCTGGCGCAGTCCCTGGGTATCCCCTTCGTGGACACCGACCAGCGGATCAGCGAGATCCTTTCCATGTCGGTGAACGACATCTATTCCACCCTGGGCGAGGACTTCTTCCGCATCGCCGAAACGGCGGTCCTGGCGGAACTGGCCGGCGTCGCGCCCTGCGTGGTCTCCACCGGCGAGGGCACCGTGCTTGTCAAGGAAAACATCACCCTCATGCAGAACCACGGCACGATCATCTTTATCGACCGCCCGCTGGACCAGATCCTTTCCGATATCAAGATGGACCGGCGGCCCACCCTGCGGGGCGGCACCCACGAGGACGTGATCGTCCAGTACAGCGCACGCATCGGCTACTACCGGTCCGCGGCGGACTACAGGCTGGACAATTCCCACGGCTACCAGTACGGGTTGTATGCCCTGAACGCCCTGGCGGCGCACATTGCGGGACAGCAGGAGATGATCGCATGAAGTGTCCGTCGTGCGGTTCCTTTGACAGCAAGGTCACCGATTCCCGCCCCGTGGAGGACGGCGGGAGCATCCGCCGGCGCAGGGAGTGCCTGCAGTGCGGACGCCGCTTCACGACCTATGAGACCCTGGAACAGCAGAACCTGCTGGTGGTCAAGAAGGATCAGTCCCGCGAGCTGTTCAGCCACGAGAAGCTGCGCAACGGCATCATCGCCGCCTGCCACAAGCGGCCCGTATCCGCCGCGCAGATCGAAAGCGTCGTCACCAAGGTGGAGCAGCAGGCCTACAACAGCCTCCAGGAGGAGATCTCCACCCGCTGCATCGGCGAGCTGGTAATGGAAGAACTCAAGCACCTGGACGACGTGGCCTATATCCGTTTCGCCTCCGTGTACCGGCAGTTTACGGACCTCCCCACCTTCCTGACGGAAATGCGCAAGCTGATGGAAGAACGGGAGCCGTCCAAATAACCCGTGTTTCAAAATCATCATGAATAAAGAGGTATCCTGACATGCTTGACATCAATCTCATCAGAACCAACCCCGATCTCGTCAAAGAAAACATCAAAAAGAAGTTCCAGGACGAGAAGCTGCCGATGGTGGACGAAGTGCTCGCCCTCGACAAGGAATACCGCGAAGCCATCCAGCGCGGCGACTTCCTGCGCAACCAGCGCAACGTCCTTTCCAAGCAGATCGGCGGCCTGATGGCCAAGGGCCAGAAGGAAGAAGCCAACCAGGTGAAGGCCCAGGTCAGCGCTTTCGCGGATGAGCTGGCCGCGCTTGAGAAAAAGGAAGCCGAGCTGCAGACCGAGATCCGCAAGCGCATGCTGGTCATTCCCAACATCATCGATCCCAGCGTGCCCATCGGCAAGGACGATTCCGAAAACGTGGAAGTCCAGCGCTACGGCGAGCCCGTGGTCCCGGATTACGAGATCCCCTTCCATGAGGAGATCATGAAGAGCTTCAACGGCATCGATCTGGATACCGCCCGGGACAAGACCAGCGGTAACGGCTTCTATTACCTGATGGGCGACATCGCCCGCCTGCACAGCGCGGTCCTCTCCTACGGGCGCGATTTCATGATCGACCGCGGCTTCACCTACGTGATCCCGCCCTACATGATCCACTCGAGCGTGGTCAACGGCGTCATGTCCTTCGCCGAAATGGAAAACATGATGTACAAGATCGAGGGCGAGGACCTGTACCTGATCGGCACCTCCGAGCACTCCATGATCGGCAAGTTCATCGACACGATTCTGGACGAGGATACCCTGCCCCGCACCCTGACCAGCTACTCCCCCTGCTTCCGCAAGGAAGTCGGCGCCCACGGCATCGAGGAACGCGGCGTATACCGCATCCACCAGTTCGAAAAGCAAGAGATGATCGTGGTCTGCAAGCCCGAGGACAGCCCCATGTGGTTCGACCGGCTCTGGCAGAACACGGTGGACTTCTTCCGCTCGCTGGACATCCCGGTGCGCACCCTGGAGTGCTGCTCCGGCGACCTGGCCGACCTGAAGGTCAAGTCCGTGGACGTGGAAGCCTGGTCCCCGCGGCAGAAGAAATACTTTGAGGTCGGCTCCTGCTCCAACCTGGGCGACGCCCAGGCCCGCCGCCTGATGATCCGCATCAAGGGCAAGGACGGCAAGAAGTACCTGGCCCACACCTTGAACAACACCTGCGTGGCGCCGCCCCGCATGCTGATCGCTTTCCTGGAGAACAACCTCCAGGCGGACGGCCGCGTCCGCATCCCCGAGGTACTGCGTCCCTACATGGGCGGTAAGGAGTACCTGAGCAAAGCGTAACACCGGACACAGGAGGAGGGACCGCCGTCCCTCCTCTGTCTGTTATTAAGGAGGATGACATATGACCGCTCTCTCTTGGATGCTCATTTTTGCCATGGCGGCCACCATGGGCGCCGGCGGAGCCATGCCCGCCGCCGGCAATACCGTCAGCACTCCCCCGGCCGTTGTAAGACCTGTTACGGATGCGCCTGCCCCGGCTCCCAGGTATGAAGGTCCCGGTTTCGATACGGCGCAGGAGGCGCTCACCTGTTATGTGGAAGGGCTAAAAGCCCTCGATTTTGAAAAGATGCTCAGCGCATTCGCCTGGGAAACGCAGCTCAGCTGTTATGACATCAACGCCTATTTCAAACGGATCCGCGCCTATTTTCCCACTGCGAAGCCGCGGATCCCCTCTGTCAATGATTTCATGCTCACCGTAAATCTGCATGAGCTGCGTTCCGCCCAGATCGATATGATCTACAATTCTCTGGAAGCATATATCCTGGACAGTGACTTCCCGGCGGGAAAAACGGTCCCCTTCAAGGAAGAATCCGACGTGGATGCCTTTCTGCAGAAATTCTATAACGGCAGGCTTGAGAAACTCTCCTCCATGTCCAATATCCGGTTCGTTTCCCCCGATACAGTCACCGGAAACAGATTCTCGTCAGAACAGGTCCAGAAGAATTATAAAAAGCAGACGGCCTGTTACGGCGCAGATGAAACCGTAAATATCGCCGTCATTGCGTCCGTCGGCGATGAGACGCTGTTTTGCTGCCCCACCGTCGCCCGCTACGGTGACAGATGGTATCTTGTTTCCGTGAGCAGTGTCACAAATTCCATCATCGGACTTGATATGAATCACCAAGCTTTCGCCTGCGGCAAAGGATCGCTGGAAGATATTCTGAAATAATCTGCAGCTAGACACTGCCGCATTATCGCAAAAGACGCGCTCCTTCATCATCTGTCGGGTGATGAAGGAGCGCGTCTTTTGCTGTATTGTGTTCTGACGGCGGCAGCCGCACATAAGCCCGGTCTTTACCGGCTTCCGGCCGGATCCGGGCCCGGCAGCCGAACTGCCCCCCGCATCCGGCTGTTCGCCGTCTTTACGATTCGCCGTTGCAGATCGCGTCCAGGGTCTCCATGTTCTTCAGCAGGGTAACCGCAGGCAATACGATATTGTCTTCCAGCTGGAAGTCATAGCCGTCCATGATGACGGCGACGGTGATCCCCGTTTCGCGCTGGTAGTAAATGTTGGAGGTCAGGCCGCTGTACCGGCCCTGATGGCCGTACCAGGTGCCGCCGGGGAACTGCGTATGCCGCACCGTGCTCAGGCCGTATTTGCTTTCAGCCAGGCCGGGCTGGTCTTCCTCCATCAGGGCGACGGTGTCCGCGTTCAGGATGCGCACGCCGTTCAGTTCGCCGCAGCCCAGCATCATCTGCGCCAGTTTGGTCAGGGAAGAGGCGTTGATGAACAGCCTGCCCACCGTGTAGCCGTTGTTTCCGGCGGGATCGGCTTTGTTGTTGAAGGCGCGCTTCCTGTCGTAATCCACGGAGATCTGGATCCTGCCCTTGGTGTTCAGCAGGTCCATGGTGCTGGTGCCTGCAGGAAGCAGCTTCGGCGAGTACGCGGCGGCCAGCCCCAGGGGCTCGAACACCGTGCGGTTCATGTAATTCTGCACGCTCTCGCCGGTGATTGCTTCGATCAGACAGCCGAACAGCGCGCCGTTGTAATCGGCATAAGCGTATTTCGTGCCCGGCTGAACGGATTCGTCGAACACCGGATCGTATCCGTTGATGCCGATCTTGGACCAGGTCGGGTGATAATCGTCCGCGTTCGGGGACAGGGACGAGGTATGGCTCAGCAGCATCCGGGCCGTGATGGGCGTATCCGGCCAGGCTGGATTGCGCACCGTGAAGGGCAGGTATTCGCTGATGTCGGCGTCCAGATCCAGCATTCCCTGGTCATAGAGCGTCATCAGGCCGATGGCTGTGACCCATTTCGTTACTGACGCGATGCGGAAGCAGGTATCCTCGTGCACGCTGCCGAAAGACCAGGTGAGGAAGTCCTCCCCGTCCTTCGAAAGTACCACCGTGCCGCATACCGCGCCGCTGTCCACGATCATCGTGTTCAGCATGGCGACCGCTTCGTCCGGCAGGGAGCCGGCTTCCTGTTTCGCGGAGACCCAGGCCTCTTCGATGGCGGTCAGGGTCTTTTTACCGGCCACGCCGTCCTGGGAGAGGCCGCGGGCCTTCTGGAAGGCAGTCACCGCGGAGCGGGTGTTCACGTCGAATTCCCCATCCAGGCTGCCGGTGTAGTAGCCGATATAGTGGAGCTTCGTCTTCATCTCGGCGACCGCGTCTCCATGATTGCCCATCCTCAGGGAGCTTACCGCGGCCATCTGTTCAGGCGCCTGTTCCTGCGGTTCCTCCTGCTGTTCTTCCGGCAGTTCCTCAGGCTGCTCCTCCGCTTCTCCCTCCGGCTCCGCTCCGGTCAGCGCCGGCTGTTCTGCTGCCTGTTCATCCGCCGGCGCTTCGGGCTGCTCCGGCTGTACCTCCTGCGCCTGTTCCGCAGGCTGCTCCTGCGGCGCTTCCCCGGGCTGAGCGCCATACAGCAGGCGCTGGGTCAAACTGTCCGCGATCCCGTTCCCCGCCAGGCCGGCGGAACGCTGGAAAGCCTCTACGGCCGCGGCAGTCCCTTTGCCATAGATACCGTCGAGCTTCTTGGTATAGTAGCCCCGGGCCTTGAGCGCTGTCTGCAGTTTCCTGACGGCCTCGCCCCGGGCGCCGGAAGCCAGTACCGTATACACAGGCTCCGCAGCGGGTTCGGGCTCCTGCGGGGTCTCTTTTTCCGGTTCGATGCCGGGCTCGTCAGGCGCTTCCGCCGCGGGCTCGGCGTTTTCGTACAGCTTCGCCAGGGTCTTCGGGCCAGCGATGCCGTCCGCCTTCAGTCCCGCTTCGCGCTGGAACGCTTTGACGGCAGTCACGGTGCCTTTTCCGTAAATGCCGTCGATGGCCTTGGTATAGAATCCGAGGCCCTGAAGCATGTCCTGCAGTTCCCTGACGTCGCTGCCTTTGGCGCCCCTTCTCAGGGTTTTCGTGATCTCAGCCTGTACCGCATAAGTGCATCCAAGCAGCAGTACCATCGCCGTCAGCAGGGCCATCAGTCGCTTCAGCATAAACATTCCCCCGGGTCAACAGAGATTTTACAAATCGGTGTCTATTTTATTACAAAATTATGAAGATGTCAACTTGCCGGGGTCTGGGAGAGCAACCGGCAAAACGCGCCGGAGTGCAATGATTTTCAGCCGTTTTTGTCACGGAACGGCCAAAAAATAATATTACAATTTTGTAAAAAACAAAAAAAGCGCGGCGCATATACAGCTGCACCGCGCAACAACAGATGATTCCGTCAGCGGGGAATCACCGCAAGATCCCGTACAGGACGTACTGTCCGGGCATGGCGCCGACTTCAAAAACAGCCTCGCCGTCGCGGACATAGAGGGGTTCGATCACTTTGTCCCGGATCGGATCGCGCAGGGCCCGTGCGCCTTTGACGTGCAGGCGCACGATCTCACGCTGGACGCCTTCCATCACATAGGGATAGACCACAAAGCTGTCGTTATCGTACACAAACAGGCTGATGCGGGCAGGGCCTTCCAGCCAGACGCCGCCCACGGGGAAGGCCTGGCGGATGCGGCTGAGGGCTTCCGGCGGGAGGGCGTACAGGTCCGGATAAGCGTCCGGCACCGTCAGTGTCCACATATGCCCGTCACAGTAATCGTCCCGCAGCAGGATGCCGAAGCTCTCCTCGCCGCTGGCCGCCTTGACCACCGCCCAGGTGGCATTGTTCCTGAACTCGGCGACCGGCAGGGCGATGGCCTTGCCGCCCCGGGGGAAGAGATAGCGCGGCGCGTCCGCCTCCTCGATGCGGTAGCGGTCGGCGATGACCGTGCGGCCCCGCAGGCGGATGGAGGTCATGCGCGCAATGCCCCTGTCCCTGGTCGCTTCAATGAAGCCGTTGGTCACGATGGCGCTGCCGCCGGTCCTCACGATCCAGGCCTCCAGCTTGTCCACGATCTCCGGATCACAGGCGGAGGAGCGTGTCAGCAGGATCTGCCCGGCGTCCTCCGGGAAATAGGGCGTGCATACGACTGGCAGGCCGCACATGCCCAGGAAGTCCTGGATGTTGTCCTCTCCCTGGCAGTTGTCCGGCAGATAGCAGGCGATGCCGGCCGGCTGCCCTGCGTGGTCCAGCAGGGCGTCCAGCTTGTCCAGCTGGAAGCCGAGGGCCGGCGTGTACATGTTGTCCACCAGGGACTGGAAGCAGAACAGCATCAGCTCCTTCGGCCTGGAGAACGCCGTCAGGTAAGCCTGCTCGAGATAGTGCTCGGTGATGTGCGTATCGAAGGTATCGAACCAGCCGCCGCCGTTGTGGCCGGGCCACATGTTCTCGAAGTAGGTCATCAGGGAATAGCTGAGATAGCGCGGCAGGTGCTGGTCCGTGGAAACGGGATCCCGGGTCTCCGTGCCGGTATAGATCATGTCGAACTGCCTGCGCTGGGCTTCGGGATTATAGCCCGTCTCCTGGTAGCTCTCCGCCCAGTTGGGATATTTGATGGTGATCCTGCACTTCGGGTTCGCCGCCTTCGCGGGGGCGATCATATCCTCCTCGCTGACCCGGCGCATCAGATCCAGCCGGTAGCGCTGCCAGCTGCCGTCCGTGATGCCGTGAGCCGCGTTGTAGGCGTTCGTTTCACGCACACAGTCGGGGCACATGCAGTTGGTGAAGAAGAAATCGTCGATGATGAACTCGTCGAAATGCGCGGCGGTGAAGGCGCTGACCTCGCGCAGCTTCGCCCGCATGGCAGGATCGTTGTAGCAGAAGGTGTCGAACAGACGCTGCTTGGGCTTTGCGCCTTCCGGCGTGGGGATCACGGTGGTGATGCCGCCCGCCACCTTCACGCCGCGGGCTTCAAAGGCCGCACGGCACATTTCGATCTGCTCGTGGGAGGCCAGTTCGCCGCGCCAGGGCTCCAGGTATACCTTATCCAGCCGCAGATGCTTCAGGATAAAATCCAGCTGCTTTTCCAGTTCTTCCTTCGTGACCCGGGCGGCAGCGTGCGCCACAAAATAGGTGGTCAGGGTAAAATTGCGGTAATTGCCCATGTTTATCTGTCCTTTCTCCGTCATGAATCGCACGCAGCGGTTTCGCACGCAAGTATATCACAGTCTCCATCGTATCACAACGGAAAAACACACCTGTTTCCGGCGCCTTTATGGAACTATTACTCCGGCGATTAAATGTTGCCAGGAAGATGCGCCGGACAAAGGGCTGGATTGCGCGGAAGAGGAAGGAGGCGATGCCGAAGCATCGGCGACTGAC
>JBGUIY010000178.1:0-2310 GCA_045113475.1 Christensenellales bacterium
GCTTTTGAAGCCCACCTCCGGCAGCGTTCTGGTGGAGGGAGAGGAGATATTCACCTCATCTGCCCGCACAAGGCTGGTTCGCTCCAAGGTGGGCCTTGTGTTCCAATACCCGGAGTACCAGTTGTTTGAGGAGACCGTCCGCGCTGACATCGCCTATGGCCCGAAGAATATGAAGCTGGACAAGGCGGAAATCGACCAGCGGGTCCTGGAGGCGGCGGATTTCGTCGGCCTGGACCCGGATATGCTGGATAAGTCTCCCTTCGATCTGTCCGGCGGGCAGAAGCGCCGTGCCGCCATCGCCGGCGTCATTGCCATGCGGCCCGACGTGCTGATCCTGGACGAGCCCACCGCCGGTCTCGATCCCCGGGGAAGAGAAGAGATCATTTTCAATATCCGGCGCTATCATGCCGCCGTCAACGGCACGGTGATCTACATCACCCACAGCATGGAGGATATCGCCCGCTTTGCCACCCGCCTGGTGGTTTTCAACAAGGGTTCCATCGCCATGGACGATGAGCCCGGGCAGGTGTTCCGCCATGTGGATGAGCTGGAGAGCATGGGCCTCACGGTGCCCAGCGTCACCAAGGTCATGTCCCTGCTGCGGGGCAAGGGCCTTCCGGTGGAGGAGGGCGTCTATACCGTAGATAAGGCAGTGGAAGTTCTCCAGCGCCTGAAAGGGGGCGGCGCCGGTGCTTAAGGATATCACCCTGGGTCAGTATTTCCCCGGTGATACCATCGTCCACCGGCTGGACCCCCGGACAAAACTGATCCTCACCATCCTCTATATCGTCCTGCTGTTCATCGCCAAGAGCTTCGTTTCCTATGGGATCGTTCTCCTTTTCCTGGTGATCTGCATCCTTCTGTCCCGCATCCGCCTCAAGGCGATCCTCAGCGGGCTGAAGCCCTTGGTGATCCTGATCATCATCACGGGGCTGCTGAATCTGTTTTATACCAGGGGGGAACACCTGCTGCTGCGCGTCTGGCGCATCAGCGTCTATTGGGAGGGCGTGCGGACGGCCATCACCATGGCCCTGCGCATCATGCTCCTTGTCACCGGCACCCTGATGCTGACGTATACCACCTCGCCCCTGCAGCTGACGGACGGGATGGAAAAGCTGCTGAATCCTCTGAAAATAATCCATGTGCCGGTCCATGAGCTGAGCATGATGATGTCCATCGCTCTGCGCTTCATCCCCACCCTCATTGAAGAGACGGGCAAGATCATGAATGCGCAGAAGGCCCGCGGCGCGGAATTCGACACCGGGAACCTCATCCAGAAGGCGAAGGCCATGCTGCCCCTGCTGGTGCCCCTGTTCATCAGCGCCTTCCGCCGGGCCGACGAGCTGGCTACCGCCATGGAGAGCCGCTGTTACCACGGCGGCGAGGGCCGGACCAAAATGAAGGTACTGAAAATGGCCCGTCGGGATTGGGTTGCCCTGGGGATCGGCGCGGTGCTTCTGGCTGTCATGATCCTCCTGCGGAGGCTGGGGCTGTGAACTGTATCGCCCTGCGCCTTGGCTACGACGGTTCCGCTTATCACGGCTGGCAGCGGCAGAAGAATGCCGCTACCGTTCAGGAAACGCTGGAAAATGCGTTGAGCCGTCTCTATAAGGAAGAGATCCATGTGATCGGCTGCGGGCGGACAGATGCTGGCGTCCATGCAAGAAAATATCTGGCGAATTTCCGCACGGCGGGCGCCATTCCCCTGGAACGCCTGCCCCTTGCCGTCAATGCTCTGCTGCCGCACGATATCGTGGTCTCCGGAGCCTGTCCCGTGGAAGAAGACTTCCACGCCGTATTCTCCTGCACCCGCAAGGAATACACTTACTATATGCGATGCGGCGCCTGGCGGGACCCCTTTGAGCTTCGGCGGGTGTGGTATCGTTCGGAAAAGCTGGACCTGGAAGTGATGCGCCGGGCGGCGGAAGGCTTTCTCGGCACTCACGATTTTGCGGCGGTGCGGAGCGTGGGCACCAATGTGAAAACCACGGTGCGGACCGTTTATGATTTCGAGGTTTGCCGGGAAGGGGAGCTCTTCTCCTTCCGGATCGCAGCCAGCGGTTTCCTCTATAACATGGCGCGTGCCATGGTGGGCACGGTGGTTTATTCCGCCCTGGGCAAACTCAAGCCGGAGGATATCCCCCGTATCCTGGATTCCGGGGATCGCTGCCTGGCAGGCCCCACCGTTCCGCCCCAGGGACTATATATGACGGATGTGCGCTATCCCGGCGCGGCAGGGAGGCTGATGGAAGGGTGAAAAAAACCGGAAAGATCATCGGGAAGCTGCTGATCGGTCTGGTGATCCTGGCC
>JBGUIY010000179.1:0-3374 GCA_045113475.1 Christensenellales bacterium
GCCATTTCCGCTTCACTGATCGACAGGATCTCCATCGGAAGCGATGCTGACGATTCCGGTTTCACTGCGGAACGCACAGGGTCAGGCTGGCGGATGATCCGGCCTTTTCGGTATCCGCTTTCTGACAGCGCGATGGAGTCATTGCTTTCGGCACTGGAGAACATCAGGTTTTCCACCTGGGTCGGAAAGGATACGCCGCTGAACAGGCATAAATACGGATTCGAAAAACAGGGAACCACGATTTCCATCGATTTCGCAGCGTCTGTGCTGACCGTTCCGGATGAAGAAGGCAGCATGCAGGTGATAGAGCTCCCCGAAAGCAATATCACCATCGTGCGCGGCGGATCATATTCCTCTACAGCATATTATTATCTTTACAACGGCGATATCATGACCGGAACGGTGGTCAGTTTCGGTTTCCTCAGGGATTTCAGCTGGAGGAAATATGCGGCGCCCGTCCCGTTTGTTTACGGGCAGAACAACCTGTCCGAAGTAACGGTAACGTCCGGCGGACACACGGATACATATCAAATCAGTTATGTGGAGCGCGTCCTGCCCAACAACGAATTTGAGATGGATGAGAACGGGAATACCCTGTATGAGATGCGCGTCAGGAAAAACGGGCAGGTCATCGATGCCAACGCCTTCAGCGCCTATTATGAAGGACTGACTGCGCTGAAAGAATACCGTGTTCTGGAGAAACTGACTTTCTTCAGACCGGAAGAAGACGGGAGTGAACCGTCTGAACCGGCAGTCAGCGTTTCCCTGTCGCCGGAGGACCATTCGGAAACGATCACAGTATCCCTGTATCCGGGACCGTATGGGATGGATTATCTGTCTGTGGACGGCGTGTCGATATGCTGCGTGACGAAGGATTGGGAAAAGGCGATGGCCGCAAATCCATAATAAGCAATGAACGATAAAAGGTCTGCCGCGAACCTGGCGGCAGATCTTCGAATTTCAGGCAAATATATGAATGATGCTATGCCTGCTGCGCGAACCTGGCGGCAGCTTCTTCGCGCATCTTGTATTTCAGGATCTTGCCGGCGGCGTTCATGGGGAATCCTTCCATGAACCATACATAGCGCGGTACCTTATGGCGGGCCATATGGCTGCGCACATAATCCTTGAGCTCCGCTTCGGTCAGGGCGGCGTCCTTTTTCAGCACGACGCAGGCGCAGATCTCTTCTCCGTACTGCTTATCGGGTACTGCGATGACCTGTACGTCCTGCACGGCGGGGTGGGTGTAGATGAACTCCTCGATCTCCTTGGGGTAGATGTTCTCGCCGCCGCGGATGATCATGTCCTTGAGGCGTCCGGTGATCTTGTAGGTGCCGTTGGGCAGGCGGCAGGCCAGGTCGCCGGTGTGCAGCCATCCGTCCTTGTCGATGGCTGCCGCGGTCGCCTCAGGCATCTTGTAGTAACCCTTCATGACGTTGTAGCCCCGGGCAACGAACTCGCCGTTCACGTTGTCCGGACAGTCTTCGCCGGTTTCGGGATCAATGATCTTGCATTCTACATGGGGGAAGGCCCGGCCTACGGTCTCACAGCGTTCGTCCAGCGGATCGTCCAGTTCGCTCATGGTATCGCCGGGGGCAGATTCCGTTTCGCCGTATACGGACACGATGCCGCGCATGTTCATCTCGTCCGGCTGCGCTGCACGGCGCATCAGTTCCGGCGGACAGCCGGAGCCGGCCATGATGCCGGTACGCATGTGGCTGAAATCCGTCTTGCGGTAATCCGGATGGTTGAACATGGCGATGAACATGGTCGGCACGCCGTGGAACGCGGTGATGCGCTCCTGGTTGATGCAGGCCAGGGCGTTGCGGGCGCTGAAATAGGGCAGGGGGCAGATCGTTGCGCCATGGGTCATGGAAGCGGTCATGGCCAGCACCATGCCGAAACAGTGGAACATGGGCACCTGGATCATCATGCGGTCCGCCGTGGAAAGTTCCATGCGGTCGCCGATGCATTTTCCGTTATTGACCACCGCGTGATGGGTCAGCATGACGCCCTTGGGGAAACCTGTAGTGCCGCTGGTGTACTGCATGTTGCATACGTCGTGGATATCCACGCGGGAGGCCATGCGGTGCAGCTGTTCGGCCGGCACGGCGCTGGCGCGGGCGATCATCTGCTCCCAGGTCATGCAGCCGGGCATCCTGAAGCCCACGGTGACCACGTTGCGCAGGAAGGGCAGCCGCTTGGCGTGCAGCTGCGCACCGGGCGCTGTATCCGCCAGTTCAGGGCAAAGCTCGCGGATGCTGGCGGCGTAGTCGGAATCCTGGCTGCGCTCGATCATCACCAGCGTGTGGGTATCGCTCTGGCGCAGCAGGTACTCGATCTCGTGGATCTTGTAGGCGGTGTTGACCGTTACCAGGATCGCGCCGAGCTTGGTTGTCGCCCAGAAGGTGATGTACCAGGCGGGGATGTTGGTTGCCCACACGGCGACCTTGCTGCCGGCCCGGACGCCCAGGGAGATCAGCGCACGGGCGCATTCGTCCACGTCGTCGCGGAACTGGCTGTAGGTGCGGGTATAATCCAGCGTCGTGTATTTGAAGGCGTACTGGTCCGGGAATTCCTCGACCATCCGGTCCAGCACCTGGGAAAAAGTGCAGTTGATCAGGGCTTCCTTGGGCCAGACGTAGTTGCCGGTATGCAGCTTGTTGTAGTAGAGGGATTTCTTTTCCTCTTCCTGGCCGTAGCGGGACATGAAGCCGCTGAAGTGGGCAAAAATGACCGTCATGTCCGTGAGCTCGGGCAGCCACTGCGGGTCCCACTCCAGGGAGATATAGCCGTCGTAATCCAGGGAGTCCAGCGCTTTCATCAGCAGGTCGACTGGCAGATCGCCTTCGCCGATCAGCTGGTAGCTGAGGGTGCCGTCAGACTGGACGAGGGAATCCTTGATATGCACGTGACGGATGTATGCGCCCAGATTGGTCACGGTGGTCTGGGGCGTTTCGCCGTTCAGCCTGTAGGGGAAATGGAAATCCCAGAGCGCCGCCAGATTGTCCAGCGCATATCCGTCCAGCAGCGCGCGCAGGCGAGCTGTATCGGCGTAAGCACCCATGGTTTCCAGCAGCAGCGTCACGTCGTTCTGCTCCGCAGCGGGCAGGGCGAAGCCGATCGCCTGGCGTACCAGGGACTCGTCAAAGTCATCCCCTGTTCTGACCGTATGCAGGCGGACGAAGGGTACGTGCAGCCGCCGGGCGGCGTCGATGCACGCGGTGATCTCCTCAAAAAGCGCGGGTTGTTCCGCAGCATCGCAGAGATCGCCCGCCACGTTGATGCAGGGCACGCTCAGGTGACGGTCGAACAACGCGCGATAGACGGCCGCGGAGGCCTGCGCGTCGGCCGGCGCTCCCTTTTTCTGCATG
>JBGUIY010000180.1:0-11014 GCA_045113475.1 Christensenellales bacterium
TGACGGTGGAAGGCAAGCTGCTGGACAGCAACAGCGCCGCCCGGAAGCTGCTGGGGGAAGGGAGTCCCGCCTGGGACCAGGTGATGGAGGCCCTTTCCGGCGCGCTCAGGAATCAGCGGCCGGACCGCCTGCGCATCAGCAGGGGCGAGGACGTGCTGGAGGCCGTGATCACGCTGCTGCCTGCGGAGGGCGCCCGCAGCGGCGTCATGGCGGTCATCCGGGACATTACGGAGGCGGAGCGCCTGGAGCGCACGCGGTTTGAATACGTGGCGAACATCTCCCACGAGCTGCGCACGCCCCTGGCGAACATGCGCGGCCTCTCCGAGGGTCTGCGCGACGGGCTGGTGACCGACGAGCAGGAGCGCGTCCGGTATTACGGCATCATCGTGGACGAGGTGCGCCGGCTCTCCCGGCTGGTGAACGATCTGCTGGAGCTTTCCGGCCTGCAGTCCAATCCCGCGGCCTTCGAGATGGAGCGCGTCCAGCCCACGGAGGTCATGTTCGAACTGTTCGACCTGAACAAGCAGATGTTTTCGGATCACCGGCAGGCGCTGCTCCTGGATATTCCCGAGGAGGATCTGCCGGAGATCATCACCAACGAGGACCGGCTGAGCGAGGTGCTGACCATCTTCCTGGACAACGCGCGTAAGTATACCCCCGAGGGCGGAAAGATCGTCCTGGGCGCGCATGTGGTGATGACGGACGGCCTGGAGACGGGCATCCGCTTCTTTGTCCGGGATAACGGCATCGGCATCGACGAGGAGGCGCAGCGCCACATCTTCGACCGTTTCCACCAGGCGGACAAATCCCACGCCTCCAAGGGCAGCGGCCTGGGGCTGTCCATTGCCCGGGAGATCCTGCTGAAAATGAACGTGGAGATCGCACTGAAGAGCGCTCCCGGCGAAGGCAGCGAATTTTCCTTCGTCCTGCCGGTGCCGTAAAGCGGACAAGACAGTTCACACATATGAAAGGAGCCTGAAAGATGCGGTATTACGGCGCTTTGGAAGCGGGCGGCACCAAGATGGTGGCCGCGGTCTTTGACGAAAACGGCGAACTGGCATCCCGGGCGGTGTTCCCGACCCGCACGCCGGCGGAAACCATGCCGGAGCTGATCGGGTTCTTCCGGGAGTATCCCATCGCGTCCCTGGGCATCGGTTCCTTCGGGCCGGTGGATCTGAATACCGCCTCCCCGACTTACGGGTACATCACCGCCACGCCCAAGCTGGCCTGGCGGCATTACCCGCTGCTGGGGGAATTCCGCGACGCGCTGCATATCCCCATCGGGTTCGATACGGACGTCAACGCCGCGGCCCTGGCGGAAGCCGCCCTCGGCGCGGCAAAGGGGCTGGAAAACAGCCTGTATGTGACGGTCGGTACGGGCGTTGGCGGCGGCATCATCATCCACGGCAGACCGGTGCACGGCCTGATCCACTCGGAGATCGGCCATATTCCGGTGCAGGTCAGTCCGGACGACCCGATGCCCGGCGGAGCCTGCCCGTACCACGGCGCGTGCCTGGAGGGCATGGCTTCCGGCCCGGCGATCGAAAAGCGCTGGGGCGTACCGGCCCGCGAGCTGCCGCCGGAGCACCCGGCCTGGGCGCTGGAGAGCGATTATCTGGCCCAGCTTTGCACCAACGCCATGTATACCTTCTCCCCGGAAAAGATTATCCTTGGCGGCGGCGTCATGCAGCAGGCCTTCCTGTTCCCGCTGATCCGGCGGAAAACGGTGGACCTCCTGAAGGGCTACCTCTGCCATCCCTCGGTCGAAAACGGCCTGACGGACTACATCGTTCCGCCCGGACTCGGCACCGACAGCGGCATGACCGGCGCGTATCTGCTGGCGAGGCAGGCGGAGGAGAGCTGAGAGTGGAGTTTGGAGAGTGGAGAGAGGAATTGTGAAGTGAGGAATGAGGAGTGGAATGTGCGCGGCGTCTTTCCCGAGGACTGTCCGGGGTTCAACTCCTATACGTTCAGGTGAAAACCATTGATGGAAGAATAGTGCGATTTTTCTTGTCAGATGAATGAAACATCTGTATAATGTGAAGGCTGTCCGCGCATCCTGAGGGTGCCGGGCAGCCTGATTTGCTTGTTTGGATCCGCCTGGCGGATTCCGGAAGGGAGAATTGTTTGTCCCGGACGAAGGATATGACGGCGGGCAGCCCCGTGAAGCTCATTCTAGGATTTGCCCTGCCTGTACTGGCGGGCAACATGCTGCAGCAGCTCTACAGCCTGGTCGATTCGCTGATCATCGGCCGGCTGCTGGGGGTCACGGCGCTGACGGCGGTATCCGCTTCGGGCTGGCTGGACTGGGCAGTGCTGTCCATCCCCATGGGCATGGCCCAGGGGTATTCCATCCATGCCGCGCAGTGCTACGGGGCCCGGAGCTACGCGGAACTGAAGAAAACAGTAGTGCAGAGCTACCTGCTTTCCGTCGCCGTAACAGTGCTGCTGGAGCTGGCCAGCCAGCTGCTGCTGCGCCCGGTGCTGACCCTGCTGAATTCTCCGCCGGAGACGATATTCCTGACGGAGAGCTATCTCAGGATCATCTACGCCGGACTGCCGGTGGTGATGTGCCTGAATACCTTCAGCGGCTTTCTGCATGCGCTGGGGAACAGCAAAACGCCGCTGCTGGCGCTGGCGTGTTCGTCCATGGTCAATATCGGTCTGGACTGGTGGTTCGTGGGCCCGCTGGCCATGGGTACCGACGGCGGTGCGTACGCCACCGTGATCGCGCAGGCGGTCTCCGCGACGATATGCCTGCGCGCGGTGCTGAAGATCCCCGAACTGCAGCCCGATAAGGCGGACTACCGGCCGGACCGGCGGCTGATCAGGCGGTTGATGCGGCTGGGCCTGCCCATCGCGTTCCAGAATCTGATCATTTCCCTGGGCGGGCTGGTGCTGCAGAGCGTGGTAAACGCTTTCGGCTTCATTTTCATGGCCGGCTACAACGCTGCCGCCAGGCTGCAGGGCCTGGTGGAGATCTCAGGCGCGTCCCTGGGCAATGCTGTGGGCACCTTTACCGGCCAGAACTGGGGCGCGGGAAAGACGGAGCGCGTGCGGCTGGGGCTGCGCAGGGCGGCCCAGATCGGCGCCGGCCTTGCGCTGGCGATCGGCGCAGTCGTGATCTGCTTCGGCCGGCCGATCCTGTCCCTGTTCATCCGGGCGGACGCGGACGTGGCTGAACAGGTGCTTGCCATCGGATACGATTTCCTGCGGGTGATGGCGTGCGGCCTGCCGATGCTCTATCTGCTGTTCGTTTACCGCTCCACGCTGCAGGGGCTGGGGGATACCGTGATCCCCATGATTTCGGGCTTTATCGAGCTGCTCATGCGGGTCGGCGCGGCCCTGCTGCTCCCGATGGTCATGGGCGTCTGGGGCGTTTACCTGGCGGAGATCGCCGCCTGGGCCGGTGCCGGCGTATTCCTGATCGTCGGCTGCTACCACCGGCTGCGGGTCTCCGGCCTGAACCGTGCGGTCTGAAACATGATCTCAGAATACGGACGATGATTCATTCCAATCTGACGAACGTTTCCGCATATCCTTCGCCGGTTGGCTATCCGATCATGAAACATGAAAAAAAGGGCCGAAGCCCTTTTTTCAGTTCGTCCCGATGAATTTCCGGACGGTATGATAGAAGAACAGCAGCAGATTCTGGACCACGGGGTTTTCTGAGGTCCCGGCGAAGCCCAGCAGGTTGTGCCGGATGGCGGCGTACAGGTCGGGATCGAAATCGCGGATGGTCTGCACCATGCGGTGATGCAGGGCGCGGCTCTGATCCGTGTTGATCATGCGCTGCTGCGCTCCGGCGGTGCACAGGTTGCCGCAGGCGTTGTTGAGCATATACCTGCGCAGCTTTTGCGGCAGCGCCAGCATCTCGGCCCACTTGTAGGAGCAGGTCATCTGCTCGGCGATGTCGGTGATATTGTCGATGTGCCTGAGCAGCACCTGATGGTTCGCGGACTGGTCGGCGCGGCCCACGAAATAGCCGTAAACGGCTTCCGGACAGTAGTACAGGGTTTTTACATGGGGCAGCGGGCGGTAGATATACAGGTTGTCCTCGTAGAAGCAGTGCTCGGGCAGGACGAGGCCCATATCCCGGAGCAGCTGCGTGCGGTAGCAGAGGGCGTGGATCATGAACTGGGTGCCCATGCCCATGTGCTTCGCCTTGTCCCAGGTCACGCGGCGGCGTTCGGGAAAAGCGCCGTTGTAGCGGATGCGGTGGACGGCTTCGCGCTCCGGCCGGTCGTACACATAATCGTGCACCACCAGGTCCACAGGCGATTCAGCAAGTCCGCGCATGTCGGCCAGCAGGGCCTTGAGGGCGGCGGGATCCGCCCGGTCGTCGGAATCCAGCACCTTGAAATACACGCCCTGAGCCAGTTCGATGCCCCGGTTGATGCCAGCGCCGTGGCCGCCGTTGGGCTGATGCACCACGCGCACGATATCGGGGTGGTTCGCGGCGTATTCGTCGGCGATCCGTCCGGTATCGTCCCTGGAGCCGTCGTCGATGACGACGATGTCCAGCTCCTCCCCGCCGGTCAGCAGGCTGTCCAGCGCCTTGCGCATGTAGGCCTGTGAGTTGTAGCACGGCACAGTGACTGTCAGGAGCTTCTTGTGTTCCACGTTCGGATGCCTCCACGATCTTGATGGCTATATGATATCAGATTCGGGGGTAAAAAGCAAATCTCCCACTTGGACAGGGGAAAAGCGTTATCTGGTTCCGGAAAGCGCCTCTGCCAGGGTCTCCGCGTTGCGGCGCATGCCCTTTTCGTAGTCGTCCGCCGCGCCGTCACCGTCGGTGATGGGGGAGAGCTCGTAGACGGGCTGGTTCGTCTCCCGGGCGATGACCTGGAGGGCGTCGGAAGCGACGCCCGGCTCGGAGAACAGCGGGCACAGGGCGTACTGCCGGACCTTCTCCACCGTTTCGGCGATCATGCGGGGGGAGGGCGCTTCGTCAGGTTCCACGGTGACGCTGGCCACCAGGTTCAGGCCGAACTCTTCGGCAAAGTAGGGATAGGCTTCGTGGAAGGTTACGATGTCCCGGGACGGGAGGCCGCTCAGCTGCGCCGTCAGTTCCTCGTGCAGCGCCGACAGCCGGTCGGCATAGGCGGCGGCGTTGGCGGTGATCCGGTCGGCGTGCCCGGGCAGGAGCGCGGCCAGCTGTCCGCCCATGTTCAGCACCATCTGCCGCGCGTTGAGCGCGTTCAGCCAGATGTGCGGATTCGGCCCTTCGTTCTCCTCGATGAGGGTGATGCCCGCGGAGCAGTCCACCAGTGGCAGGGCGCTCAGCTCTTTCTTCAGCAGCGGCAGGAACTGGTCCTCCATGCCCGCGCCGTTGATGATCAGGCACTTCGCGCCTTCCAGCGCGCGCAGGTCACCGGGCAGCAGCTGGAAGTCGTGCAGGCAGCCGGTGCCGGCGGGGGCCAGGGTCTGCAGCGACACGTCCGGCACGTCCCTGAGCACGTTTTCCGCGAACACGCGGAGCGGATAGAAGGAGCAGACCACCGTGACGTTTTCCGCCAGGGCGGCAGAGGTCAGCAGCAGCGCGGTTAGGCACAGCGCGGCCAGGATTCTTTTCATCATGCTGTCATACCTTTCGATCATGCCGGCCGGTCATTGTGTGATGGCGGCCAGGGCCAGTTTCTGCAGTGCAATTTCGGCTTCCGGTACGTCCGTGTGCTCGCTCAGGAAGCTGAAGATGACCGGCCTGTCGGCAAAGATGATGCCCACGTCGTGGGTGATGCCGTCGTCCTCGCCGGTCTTGTGGGCGCAGCGGATGCCCCGGCTGTGCAGGTAAAAGGGCATCTTCCCGTTCAGGCGCTGGTTCAGCAGGATGCCCAGCATTTCCCTGGACGCCGCCGGGCTTACCAGCTCTTCACGGTAGAGCTTCAGCAGGAACAGGTTCGTATCCCCGGCACTGACGGTGTTCTGGATGCCCTGCCGGGAGAGCTCGGACTGCCACAGCTTGCGGCGCAGGCGCGTGTTTTTCATGCCCAGGCTGTCGATCATCGCGTTGATATTGTCCATGCCCAGCCTGTCGATCAGCATGTTGGTGGCGGTGTTGTCGCTCAGGATGATCATCAGGGTCACCAGGTCGCCCCAGGGCAGGGTCAGCGGCGCGCGCATATAGGTGAGCGCCCCGCAGGAGGGAAGGTGGTTCTCCTGGCGCACGGTGACCGGCGCTTCGAAGTCGAACAGCCCCGCCTCCCGCTGCCGGAAGGCCTCCGCCATGACGAACAGCTTGATGACGGACGCCGCCTGGATGGGCGCGTCGGGATGGTAGCTGATGCATTCGTTCTCTTCGGGGTCGCAGGCGGCAAAGCCGATGTCGCCCTTCAGGGAGGAAAGCATATCCAGGATCCGTTCTTTCTGCATGAAACGCCTCCGATATTATTTCCCGGTCGAGCCGAAGCCGCCGGTGCGCTTTTCGGCGGCACAGTCGTCCTCGGTGATGCCGAAGGGCACGAATACGCCCTGGCAGACGGCGGTGCCTGCCTCGAAGGTACGGGGTTCGCCGCCGGCCGTCTCCATGCGCAGCTTGACCATGATGTGGCCCTCGTTGTCCGCGCCGTAGTAGTCACTGTCGATGTTGCCCACGGTATTGGCCAGTCTTGTGTAGAATTTGAAGCCCAGCCCGCTGCGCGGCATCAGCATCAGCCACCAGCCCGGTGCGATCCACGCCCGGATGCCGGTGGGGATGACGATGTCCTCCCCGGATTTCAGCGTGAAAGTGAAGGGCGTTCGGATGTCGTATCCGCTGGAGCCTGCCGTGGCCCGGCGGGGGAGGGCGACGCCCGCGTACGCGGCGTCGATGTCCGTGCCACTCAGCCCCGGCAGCGCTTTATGCGCCGCTTCCCGGAACTGCCCGATGCTCACTTTTTCAAACCGCGCCACGCGCGGGATCCCGTTGCTCAAGGAAAGCGCCTCCCGTTGCAGTCTTCTGGCCGCTTTTCGGCGGCGAGTGCATCATAACAAAACATGCGATAAAATGCAATGGTCAATTCTTGTGTTTACAGTTTCAGGGGTTGCTGATATAATAGACCCGTTGAAAAAGAATGCGCCTGAAGCATTAAGGAGATGTGATTATGCCGCTGAAGCTCAGAAAGTATTGCCCGCCCGATTTTACCCGGCCTGAACTGATAAATGCACCGGATGTGACCCTGGCGGAAGCGCCGGCGGACCGGACGGCGCCGCTGAATTTCCACGCCATGAGCATCTACCCGGAATACTTCAGGGTAAACGGGCAGTGGCTGCTGGCAGAGGAGAGCCGCATGGACTGCGTGCCGGTGCTGTTTGGCGGGAAGATCCAGGTGCGGGAATTCCGGCTGCTCAAAAAGGGCGACCTGGTGGTCCTGGGCCGCACCGAAAACGGCGAGGAAGGCATCTATGTGCATCCGGACGGCTTCAGCGACCGGAAGGAGGGGCCGGGAGACGTGTTCGCCTTCCGGCAGAACCGCTCCCGCGAAACCGCCTTTTCCCGGGATTACGACGAGCTGTACGACGTGCTGCGCCATGACCGGGAGCACGGGAAGATCGTATGGGTGCTCGGCCCGGCGGTGGCTTTCGATTACGATTCCAGGAACGCGTTTTCCAGGCTGATCAGGGAAGGCTATGTCCACGCGGTGCTGGCCGGCAATGCCCTGGCCACCCATGACCTGGAGGCGGCCTACCTGAAAACGGCCCTGGGGCAGAACATTTACACCCAGAAAAGCCAGCCCAACGGCCATTACAACCACCTGGAAACCATCAACCAGGTGCGCCTGCGGGGCGGCATCCCGCAGTTCATCGAGGCGGAAGGGATCAGCGACGGCATCATCTACAGCTGTGAAAAGCACGGCGTTCCCTATGTGCTGGCGGGCTCCATCCGCGACGACGGGCCGCTGCCGCCGGTATACGGCAACGTCTATGAGGCCCAGGACCGGATGCGCGACCAGGTGCGCGGCGCGACCACGGTGCTGTGCATGGCCACGACCCTGCATTCCATCGCCGTGGGCAATATGACGCCCTCCTACCGGGTGCTGCCCGACGGCACGGTGCGCCAGGTGTATTTCTACTGCGTGGATATTTCCGAGTTCACGGTGAACAAGCTCACCGACCGCGGCAGCCTGGCCGCCCGGGGCATCGTTACCAACGCCCAGGATTTCGTCGTGACCCTGAGCAAGGGGCTTGGGATACACGATTGAATCTCCTGTGCCGCCATTGTTCGGGAAAAGTCAGGATAACTGCCGCCGCCCGCAACCAAAGCTGACAAAAACAGAGGAAACTTGTCAAGTCCGGTTGGTTGAAGCGGCGGCAACTTTACATTACAATATTCGTACAAATCATACAAATTGGATTTGGAGGAATGTATGAGTATTGTGGAAGTCAGGAATCTCAGAAAAGAATACCCGTCCTTTCTGCTGAAGGACGTCTCCTTCTCCGTCGGACAGGGGAGGATCACCGGATTCATCGGCCGGAACGGGGCCGGGAAAACGACGACCATCAAGTCCATCCTGAATCTCGTCCATCCCGACGGCGGCGAGATCCGCTTTTTCGGCATGCCGCTCCCGGGCCATGAAGCGGAGATCAAGAAGCGGATCGGCTACTCCACCGGAACCGTCAGCTGGTATCCGAGAAAAAAGATCCGGGATCTCGTGGGCATCGTCAGGCACTTCTATGAGACGTGGGACGACGGAGCCTACCGCAAATATCTCAGCCTGTTCGACCTGAATGAGGACAAAACGCCGCTGGAGCTTTCGGAAGGCATGAAGGTAAAGCTGAACCTGCTGGTCGCGCTTTCCCACAGGGCGGAGATCCTGATCCTGGACGAGCCGACCAGTGGGCTGGATCCTTTCTCCCGGGACGAGCTGCTGGGGCTCTTTGCCGAACTCAGGGAGCACGGCGTCGCCATCTTTTTCTCCACGCACATCACCTCCGACCTGGAAAAATGCGCGGACGACATCGTGTATATCTCCCACGGGGAGATCGTGTCCGCGATGCCGAAGACGGACTTCACCGCGGAATACGCACGCGAAGGCGAAACCCTTGAGGAGACCGTCCTGCGTATGGAAAGGGGGATCAAAAATGCGTGACATCATGCGGAAAGAGATGAAGCTCAGCGCTTCTCCGCTCTCCTATCTGTTCATCCTGTTCGGACTCATGTTCTTCCTGCCGGGTTATCCCATCCTGTGCGGCGCGTTTTTCGTGACGCTGGGGATATACCAGGGCTTTCAGTATGCCCGCGAGGCCAACGACATCGTGTTTTCGGCCCTGCTTCCCATCGGCAAGAAGGACGTCGTCAGAGGAAAATACCTGTTCGTCTGCTTCATTGAGGCCTGCGGCCTGCTCCTGATGCTGGCGGCGGCGCTGATCCGCATGACGGCGCTCGCGGACGCGGCGGTGTATCGTTCGAATGCTCTGATGAACGCCAACTTCTTCTCGCTGGGCGGAGCCTTCCTCGCTTTCGGCCTGTTCAACGCGGTCTTTCTGGGAGGCTTCTTCAGAACGGCTTACAAGATGGGCCGGCCTTTCATCACCTATATCATCGCGGTCTTCCTGGCCATCGGCGTCCTGGAAGCGGCGCACCACGTGCCGGGAATGGAGGCTTTGAACGCGTTCGGATTTGAGCATTTCGGCCTTCAGGCCGCGCTGCTGCTCGCCGGTATTGCCGCTTACCTGCTTCTGACCCTGTTTTCCTATCGGTCCGCCTGCAGCCATTTTGAAAAACTGGACCTGTGACGGCGTTTTGACGGAGGTTTGCCATGCTGAAGGATAACCTGATCATGCTGCGGAACATACACGGCTTCTCGCAGGAAGAGGTCGCGGGGAAGATCGGCATTTCCAGGCAGGCGTACGCCAGATGGGAAAGCGGAGCGGCAGTTCCGGACATCGTAAAATGCGGGCGGCTTGCAGCTGTGTACGGCGTCACGATGGACAGCCTGGTCAAGGACGAAAGGATCGAGGGTTTCGGCAGCGTCCCCCCGCCGCCGGCGGGCAAGAGCATCTGGGGAACGGTCACGGTCAACGAGCGGGGGCAGATCGTCATTCCGAAAGGCGCGCGGGACAGGTTCGGCATTTCTGGCGGTACGCGGCTGATCGTGGTGGCGGACGAAGTCGGCGTCGCCCTCATCCCGGCAGAGGCCTTCGAGGCGGGCCTGAGAAAAGTCATGGAATTTGCCCGCACCGACGCGGAAAAGACTTAAAGAGGACAGCTTCCGGTAAGGCTGCGCCTTTTCCGCCGGGGTGGCAGGGAACACAACGACCGGGAAAACAGTGTTTATTTTCTGCTTTTTTCCCATAATTGACATGATGTTTACTCCTGTATGCAGGAAAACGGTATTTTATGTAGAATACACTCAATAAAGGCGGCGTATGCACCGTTCCGCCGCCGGAGAGGAGTTATCCGATATGAAAACCAACATCACAGCCAAGAACATGGTCGTGACCCCTGGCATCACCAACCGCATCACCAAAAAGACCGCAACCATGGAGAAGTACCTGAAGCCGGATACCGAGATGAACGTCCGGCTGCGCCGGGAGGCGGATCGCAGGATCTGTGAAATCACCGTACCACTGGAAGGCGGCGTGACGCTGCGCGCAGAGTCCGCCAATCAGGATAACCTGTTTATGAGCATCGACAGCGCTCTGGCCAAGATCGAGCGCCAGATCCTCCGTCACCGCACCAAGCTGGAAAAGAAATTCCGCGAAGGCGCTTATGTGGCAGAGCCCGAGTTCATCGAGGAGCCGCAGGTATACGGCGAGGGAGAGCGCCAGGTGGTCCGCCACAAGACCTTCCCGGTTCGCCCGATGTCCGTGGAGGACGCCGCGCTGCAGATGGAACTGCTCGGCCACAGCTTCTTCGTGTTCGTCAATATCGAAACCGACCGCACCAACGTGCTGTATCTCCGTAAGGACGGCAACCTGGGCCTGATGGAGCCGGAAGCGTAATACGATATATTTAAAGTATAATACCGATTGAACAATAACCAGCCCCGCGCGGCAGCCGGAATGCCTGCCGCGCGGGGCTGGTTCATTC
>JBGUIY010000181.1:0-7794 GCA_045113475.1 Christensenellales bacterium
TTTTCTATGTGCGCGGACAGGCGGACAAGCGGAAAAAGCTGTACCAGACCGTCAAAAAAACCGGCTGTGTCGTCAGCTTCGACCGGCTGGATCAGCGCCAGCTTCAGGGATATATCGCCAGGACCATGAAGAAGGCCGGGCTGTCCATTACCGCGGAAGCCTGCGACCAGCTGATCTATTCGGTGGGCGACGACCTGACGACGGTCCTCTCCGAATTGGAAAAGCTGATCGCCTACTGCGACGGACGCGGCAGCGTGACGGCGGAGGATATCCGCGCTGTGTGCACTGCCCGGACGGAGTACCGTGTTTTCGAGCTTGCCCAGACGGTGCTTCAGGGGAAGAGCAGGCAGGCTTTTGCCATGCTTCGCGCCATGATCACCGACGGGGAGCAGCCGCTGATGCTGCTGGCGCTGCTCAGCCGGCAGTGCAGGCAGGTATATGACGCGCGCCTGTATCTGGACGCCGGTACACAGCAGGCGGCAATAGCCGGGAAGCTGGGCATACCGCCGTTCGCGATGCGCCAGCTTGCGCCGCTGACGAAAATGTATACGGTGGAAGAACTGGCGGATATGGTGCGCTACTGCACTGAGGTGGAATTCGAGGTCAAGGCCGGCCGCCTGGCGGAGGAAGGCGCGATGGAGCAGGCGATGCTGCATATACTGATGAAGAAGGGGAGTGCCGCATGAGCTACGTGACGGCGGTGCTGACGGAGGTCCTGAACGCCGCCGGCGCGCCTGCGGACGCGCTGGCGATGGAGCGCTTTGAGGCGTACCACCGTCTGCTGACCGGGAGGAACCGGCTGATGGACCTGAGCAACGTGCCGGACGAGGAAATGCCGTCCCGCCACTATGCGGACAGCATCCTGCCGCTCGTACGCTGCCCCGGACTGATCGCGACGGGGGAGAGCGTCCTGGACGTGGGCTCCGGCGCGGGCCTGCCGGGCATTCCCCTGGCGATCATGCTTCCGGAATGCCGGGTGAGCCTGCTGGAAGCCAACGGACGGCGCTGCGATTTCCTGCGGGATGTGATCGGTGAACTGGGCCTCACGGCTGATGTCATCGAGGCGCGGGCGGAAACTGCGGGGCAGGATCCCGCATACCGGGAACGGTATGACGTCACGGTCTCCCGGGCGGTGGCCGGGCTGCCGGAACTGCTGGAATACATGCTTCCCCTGACCCGCGTCGGCGGCAAGGCGCTCTGCTGGAAGGGCCGCCGGGCGGAGGAGGAGCTTGCGGCTTCCGACAAAGCGGCGCGCACCCTGGGCGAAGCGGCCCTGACGGTGCTGCCCTATGGGATATCCGGCCAGGAGAGCGTGCTGATCCGTGCCGAAAAGCGGGCTGGGACGCCCGCGGCTTATCCGCGCCGGACAGGGATCCCGCACAAGCGGCCGCTGGGATAAAAAAGGGGCTTGCCATTCCTATATGTTAGTAGTATAATGCCGTTGCTTTTGAGCATTATACCTGAGGAGGATGTGTATGGGCTTTATAAAATGTCCGCGCTGCGAATTGAATTATATCGAGGAGTCGGAGGGGTTCTGCAAGATCTGCAAACGCGAGATGCAGGGGGAGAACAGCTCCGACGACGTGGAGCTCTGCACGATTTGCAACGAACGGCCCGCTATTCCCGGTAGGGATATCTGCCTGGTCTGCCTGAAAGAAATGAACGCTTCCAACGACGATGACACCGACGATATGGAACGCGATGACGAACCGGTCGGCGCCGTGGACGAGAACTCCATCGGCTCCATCGATCCCGTCAGCTCCATGGACGAGATCATGCCGGATATCAGCGACGATATCCCCGAGGGAGAGTATTCCGAGATCGAAAACGAGCTCTCCCTGGACGCCATGGGCGATGAGGAAGAGGAACAGGAGAACGAGGACGAAGAAAGCGAGTGACCGGTGAGGGTATTTGCGATAGGCGACCTGCACCTTGAGGGCGGCGACGACAAGCCGATGAGCGTCTTCGGCGACCAGTGGGAGGGCCACTTTGACAAGATCCGCGCCGACTGGCGGGACAAGGTGGCGCCGGACGACCTGGTGCTCATACCCGGCGATATTTCCTGGGCCATGCAGCTGGAGAACGCGCTGCCCGATCTGCAGCGGATCGGTGAGCTGCCCGGGCGGAAGGTGCTTCTGCGCGGGAATCACGATTACTGGTGGTCGGGCATCGGGCGCCTGCGCGCCGTGCTGCCGGAGGGTATGTACGCCGTGCAGAACGACGCGCTCCGGTTCGGGGATGTCACCGTGGCAGGTTCCCGGGGCTGGACGCTGCCGGGACCCGGAGTATCCGCCGAGGACGAGCGTATTTACCAGCGCGAGGTCTCCCGTCTGGCGCTTTCGCTGGACCGGGCGGCCCAGTTGGGCGGGACGCTTGTGGTCATGACCCATTACCCGCCGGTAGCCGAAAACGGGGAGATGACCGACGTTTCCCGGCTGATCGCCAAAGCGGGGGCCAGGTACTGCGTTTACGGGCATCTGCACGGGGCGTCAGGGCGGTCTGCCTTCAGCGGAACGCTTGAAGGGACGGAATATAGGTGCGTTTCCTGTGACCAGCTGGGCTTCCGGCTGTGCGAAATCCCCCTGACTGCTCCGTAAAGTGGCGCGGGCAAGCCGTAAAGTGGCGCGTGATTCCCATAAAGAACACCGATTTCTGATAAAAATCCATAAACCTGATGCAAAACAGCGTACTGATTCCCTGAAAGTGGAAACGGTGCGCTATTTTTATTTCTTTTACCGGATACAGATCTGCCGGCGATGGCAATGTCAGAAGCTGCCTTTTCCCAAAAATATCGAAGTCTTAAAAACGTTGTATTATACAAAAATATAGATAATATTTGTGCAAATTGTCATAATAAATATGTCGAAGATAAAGAAGCTGAACTTTATCGGCCATCTGAGTTGCGTGATGGCTTTTTTTGTCCAAAAAAGTAGCGCCAGAACCTCGAAAAGCTGGGAATGAGACGCGGATTCAGATGTGATTCTCGCTTGCCAAGGACCAAAAAGTGGGTTAAAATGGTTTTCGAACCCATAAAGTGGTGAAAATATGGCAGATTGTGTGGTGAGAGTATGTCAGACGAAGATCGTCGCGTCCCAAAACCGACGCAGGCCGGCGAAAAGACCGATACAGCCGCTGACAATACCCGCACCCGGGATCCCAGGGCTGACAGCTGTCAGTTTTCAGGGGCATTCGTCCACGGCGTGGATTCCAAGGGGCGCATGATCATCCCGGCTAACTTCCGGGACGCGCTGGGGGATAAGTTCGTGGTCGCGCCGACCCCGGATTTCCACAACGTGGCGATCTATCCAACAGCCGAGTGGCTGAACCAGCAGGACAAGCTGGAAGCCCTGGCCGAACTGGACGCCCGCGTGCTGCGGCTGATCGAGCAGTTCAACAAGTACAGCTACACGGATTGCGAGACCGACCAGCAGGGCCGTCTGCTGCTGCCGCAGAAAATGCGCGCGAAGTACCTGGATAACTGCCGTGAGGTGGAGATCAGCGGCGCCAAGAAATATATCCGCATCCTCAAGTCCGAAGCGGGCGAGGCGGAGGACGATACCTTCAGGAGCGAATTCCCGGATCCGCTGGCGTTCATGGCCGAAGTGCAGCGCAGCGCGAGGACGAGGAACGACTGAAAGAATTGTAAATAATTAACTCAGGAAAGGAGAAGCGCAAATGTCGCTGGTACGGGGCAACAGCTATTCCAGGGCGGGTATCGGAACCGTCGAAAATGAAAAATTTGAGATCAACAAAAGCGTATTTATTCTTGACGCGACGGCCGGACAGGGGTATGATGCTTACGATGACCGTATGTACCCGGCCGTTGAACGGACGCGCCGGGAAAGCTTCGGCGTTTCGGCGAAGCTTGCCGCCGCGGTGTTCGCGGTTCTGGCGCTGATCCTTGTCCTGGTACTGGTCGTCAATTATGTAAGGATCCGCAAGGTCGCCTATGACGTAAGCTGCCTGGAAGAGCATGTCCGGATCCTGTCTGAGAGCAACTACGAGCTGGACAAGAAGGTCATGCAGGCTCGGGATATGGCCCATATCAGTGCGAACGCGGCGAAAATGGGCATGGTGCTGATCGAGGAGCAGGAAGTCTACCATGTGACTGCGCCCGAGACGCGCCCGTTCGCGGTTAAAGGGAGTACCAACGAATGAAAACGCTGAATGAACTTGCGGCCAGCATGGGCCTGGAGGCACTGCCCTCATCGGGTGACCTGCCGATCGCTGAACTTTGTATGGACAGCCGGAAACAGGAGGATCACGGGCTGTTCTTTTGCATTTCCGGGGCACATTTCGACGGGCACACCTTCGCGCCCGCAGCGGTGAAGAACGGCGCCTCGGCGCTGGTCACCGAAAGGCCGGTCCCCGGCCTGGATGTGCCGCAGCTGATCGTGGACAACAGCCGTGTCGCCATGTCCCTGGCGGCCGCGGTTTTCTATGACCATCCGGACCGGCAGATGCGCCTGCTGGGCCTGACCGGCACCAAGGGAAAGACCACCACCAGCTACCTGATCCAGGGCGTGCTGGAGCAGACCGGCGCTTCCTGCGGGGTCATCGGCACCATCGGTTCCTATATGGGCGGCAAGCTCCTGAAGAGCGGCCTGACGACGCCGGATCCCATCGACCTGCAGAAAACTCTGCGCCTGATGGCGGATTCCGGCGCGGAATACGTGTCCATGGAAGTCTCCGCCCATGCCATCGACATGCACCGGCTGGAGGGCATGCGCTTCGAGACGGGCTGCTATACGAACCTGTCCCAGGACCACCTGGACTATTTCGGCACCATGGAGCGGTACTTTGACTGCAAACGCAGCTTCTTCCATTCGCACTTCATCCGCAACGCCGCGCTGAACGCGGACGACGAGCATTCCGCGCTGATCCGCAAAACCATGGACGTGCCCTGCGTGACCTACGGCATCTGCTCGCCTGCCGACGTGATGGCCACGGATATCGAGATCACCGAAGAAGGCGTCAGCTTCGTGCTGCACGTCCTGAATACGGACAGGTATCCCGTCCGGCTTCAGCTGACGGGCATGTTCAACGTGTACAACGCGCTGGCGGCGGCAGCAGTCTGCCTGAACCAGGGGATCGATCCCAAGGACATTGCCGCGGCGCTGGAAACGGTACGCTCCGTCCCGGGACGCGCCGAGGTGCTGGATACCCACACCCCGTACAAAGTGATCCTGGATTATTCCCACTCTCCGGACGCGCTGGAAAATATTCTCAGCACCGTGCGGGAGTTCACCCGCGGGCGGCTGATCGCGCTGTTCGGCTGCGGCGGCGACCGCGACCACGGCAAGCGCCCGATCATGGGCGAGATCGGCGGCCGTTTGTCTGACTACTGCGTGCTGACCAGCGACAATCCCCGCACTGAGGACCCGTACGAGATCCTCGCTTCGGTGGAGAAAGGCCTGAAACGCACCCAAACGCCTTATACCGTGATCGAGAACCGCCGGGAGGCGATCCGTTATGCGCTCAGCATGGCGCGCGAGGGCGACATCATCGTGCTCGCCGGAAAAGGCCATGAAACCTATCAGGAAATCAACGGCGTCAAGCGGCCCTTTGACGAAAAGGTGGTCGTAGCCGAACTGCTGAAGGAAATGAGAAAGGATCCGTAAAACCGTGCTGATTTATTTCATCATCGTATTTCTGGTTTCCCTGGCGGGAATGCTCCTGCTCATGCCAAGGCTGCTGCCAAGGCTG
The DNA here is from genome assembly GCA_045113475.1 of Christensenellales bacterium. Classification (GTDB taxonomy): domain Bacteria; phylum Bacillota; class Clostridia; order Christensenellales; family Aristaeellaceae; genus UBA4246. The sequence goes on from JBGUIY010000181.1 coordinate 5,707, forward strand.
CGCGCCCTGAAGCTGGGGCAGACCATCTACGCCCTCGGGCCGAAGCACCAGCAGAAACAGGGAACGCCGAACATGGGCGGCATCCTGATCAGCTTCTGCACAGCGGCGGCGACCCTGTGCGGGACAATCTGGCTGTGCTCGAACGCCGACATCACCTTCTTTTCGCCAGACAACCCGCTGTGGCCGCTGCTGTTTATTTCGGTATTCTGCATGCTCATCGGGTTTGCGGATGACTATATCAAGGACGTAAAAAAGCGCCATGACGGACTGTCACCGAAGCAGAAGCTGCTCATGCAGCTTATTGTGGGGGTGATTTTTTCACTTTATTGCCGGTATATGGTAGGTTCGGAGATCCTGCTGCCCTTTACGGACAGGACCTGGGACCTGGGGATATTCTATGTGCCGGTGATGACGGTCGCCGTCATGTTCATGACCAACAGCGCCAATCTGCAGGACGGCCTGGACGGCCTGCTTTCCACCGTGACTGCCGTGGGCATGACGGCCTTCGGCATCTTCTGCTATTTCCTGAACACCAAAGCGGGCCTGCCGATGGCGGTGCGGCCCGTGCTGCTGACCGGCTGCGTCGCCCTATGCGGCGCGGTGGTCGGGTTCCTGAAGTTCAACCATTATCCGGCCAAGATCTTTATGGGGGATACCGGCAGCATGTTCATCGGCGGCATGATGGTTGGCGTGGGCATGCTGTCCCGCTGCGCCTTCCCGATGCTGCTCTTCTGCCTGACTTCGGTCTGTTCGTCCCTGTCCGTGATGATCCAGGTGGGGTATTTCAAGCTGACGCACGGAAAACGGCTCTTCAAAATGTCGCCGATCCACCACCATTTCGAGCTTTGCGGCATGAAGGAACCGCAGATCGTCCGCATGTACGCCATCGTCACCGCGGTATCGTCGGCGGTGGCAGCGCTGATCATGATCGGCTTCCTGCGCTGACGGAGGGATAATATGAGTCGGCCATTCAATTATCATGGAAAACGCGTGCTGGTCATCGGTATGGCCCGGAGCGGCGTCCAGGCAGCGCAGTTGCTGGTGAAAGCGGGGGCTCTGCCGGTCCTCAACGATATCAAGAACAGGGATGCCTTCGGGAACGCGCTGGATTCGCTCAATGAGCTTCCGGTGGAATGGCGGCTGGGGGAAGCCCCGGTGCCGCTGCTGGAGCAGGCGGACGCACTGGTCATCAGTCCGGGCGTGCCCATCGACAGCCCCGCGGTGCTCGAGGCGCAGAAGCGCGGCATCTATACCATCGGCGAAATGGAGCTGGCTGCGCAGTTTGCGGAGGGCACCCTGATCGGCGTGACAGGCACCAACGGCAAAACTACCACCGTGACCCTGCTGCATACCATGTTCCGGGAAGCGGGCATGAACTCCTGGCTCTCCGGCAATATCGGCACGCCCTTCAGTCTGACCGCCCTCAGCTCCAGGCCGGGCGATATGCTGGTGACCGAGGTCTCCTCTTTCCAGCTGGAAAGCATCGACACCTTCCATCCCCGGGCCGCGGCGGTGCTCAACGTGACGGAAGACCATCTGATCCGCCACTATACCATGGAATGCTACATCGCCATGAAGCGGCGGATCTTTGAAAACCAGAAATCCGGGGACCTGGCGGTACTGAACCGCGACGATCCGATATGCATGGACATGGCCGAGGGCCTGAAGGCCCGTGTGGCATGGTTCTCGCGAAAGACCGAGGTGGAACAGGGTGCCTTCGTACGCGGCGGCAAACTGGTCGTGCGGCTGGGGAACCGGGAATGGACCCTCTGCGGCACTGACGAAATCGGCATTCCCGGCCCGCACAATCTGGAAAATGCGATGGCCGCCGCCGTGATCGCCATGGACCTGAACGTGCCGCCGGAAGCCGCCGCGAATACCCTCAGGAGCTTCAAGGGCGTCGAGCACCGGATCGAGTTCGTGCGCGAGCTGGACCAGGTGAGATATATCAACGATTCCAAGGGCACCAATCCGGATTCCACCGTCAAGGCCGTGGATACCATGAACCGGCCTACGGTGCTGATCCTGGGCGGGTACGACAAGCATGTGTCCTTTGCAAATATGGCCAGGCATATCGCGGAGTCCCCG
>JBGUIY010000182.1:0-6459 GCA_045113475.1 Christensenellales bacterium
TGAGGCGCTGGTGGCGCAGAAGCTGGGAGAAAAACAGTGCCCTCCGTACGAATTCATTCATCCGGAGGGGCAGACCGGGCGGCTGCTGGAACTGCGGGAAAGCCTGTATGACGCCATTGGCGGGAAGACGGAAATCAGCGAGGTCCTGGAGGCGATCCTCCCGATCTGGACTGAAATCGGGCAGGGCAAGTACGATCCGTATCTGAACGAAGCCGGGATCGACAAGTGGACCGCCGGAAAACCGTTTACGATCACCTGGACGTTCCAGGAGCAGGACGAGGAAAGCGACGAGTATTACCAGCTGAAGGTCGAGCTGGAATATGCCCCTGACGCTGAGAACAGCCGGATCCTGGAAGACGACTGGCTGAACGGGAATGACGATTTCAGGAGCGCCGTGCTCGGGACGAAGGCTTATCAGTGGGCGGCAGGGAAACAGGCATCGAGGGTCTCGGTGTATATCAGCGGGACTTAAGGCTTTACTTTGAACTGAAGACAATGAGGAATTATGAAACGGATTCCCATACTTCAGGTGAAAAAAGCGCGAACTTTTGAATGATCGCAGAAATGCGCATTGGAATTCAGCAGAATTATTGTGATAAAACAACACTTTCGGATTTTCTGCCTTTAACGATAACCTGATCATACAAGTCAGACGCAGCATTGATGGAAAACGCTGTCATCCCTTTATCCCAGGGATAAATCCAACCGCCATACAGATAAATAATCAATTGATGGTCCACAATAGTATATTTGAAATGCTTTATCACTTTGGCAGAGGCACAGTAATCCACAGATATTTTCAAATCCTTGGAGGTTTTTTCTATATCAGAAATGATGATATCTTCCGGTTCAAAACGATAATTGTATCCGGCATGAAGGAGACCTAATCCGGCGAGAAAGACAAAAAACATGAATAAACAAACAAGAATGCGCAAGCGTTTATGCATTCAATCTCTCCTTCGCGAGTGCTGCAGGAATGAATACCGGACAGACCGGCAGGATGGATGTTTCTTGCGTCATGGATTTCGCCGCAGAACGGATTCTTCGCGGGCGCTCCGCTGACGCGGCGCCGGCTCAGAATGACACCGGAGGCTTATAAAGGGTCGTAAGCAGACTGACGGCGTTAGGAGTATACGAATTGACGGGCGTGACAACCCGGCCTGACAGCCTATCAAAACTGCTCATTTGGCAAAGGGAAACAAAACACCCGGTGTCATCCTGAACAGGGCGACGAAGGAGCCCGTCGTGAAGGATCTGTTCTGCAGAAGGTTTATTGCACTGGGTTTATACCGCTTCTTTCTCACACTCCGCGTTCAGTTCCGCTTCGCAGGCTTTGTAGGCGTCCAGGGTGTCGGACAGGAGCTGGTCCAGTTCGATGCCCATCATTTCCGCGCCCTGCTGGATCACGTCGCGGGAGCAGCCGGCGGCGAAGCGCTTGTCCTTGAACTTCTTTTTCAGGGACTTCATGTCCATGTCCTGGGCGGATTTCGACGGACGCATCAGCACGGCGGCGCCGATGAGGCCGGTGAGCTCGTCCACGGCGAAGAGGGTCTTTTCCATTTCGCTTTCCGGTTTGATGTCCACGCAGAGTCCGTAGCCGTGGCTGCACACCGCGCGGATGAAATCCTCCGGCGCGCCGATCTCGTTGAGCATCGCCGGGGCTTCCAGGCAGTGCCGCTCAGGATACTTTTCAAAGTCCACGTCGTGCAGCAAGCCGACCATGGCCCAGAGGTCCGGGTCGCCGCCGTTTCTGAGCGCGAACTGGCGCATGACGGCTTCCACCGTCAGCGCGTGGCGGACGTGGAAGGGTTCAGTGTTGTACTTTTTCAGCAGGGCAAGGGCCTGATCACGGGTGAAGGGAAGCATAAGAGGAACCTCCTGTCATGGTAAGAGTTCAGAGCGGAGAGTTGAGAGTGGTGTGAATCCTGCTCTGTGATACGGCGCGGGATATGCGTTATCTGGCGCCGAAAACAGCGAATGACTGCGAAGGCAGACAGCCGGCGGCGTCGGGATTGGAACCAATAGCGAATACGCAGCATTTGTCTTCAAGTTTTTCCGCAATGTCTTCCGGCAGCCGGATCGCTTTGCCCGACGGATTCACGCACAGGTACAGGCTGCCGCGGCGGTAGACCAGGGCGTGGGGTTCGCCGGGGATCTCAAAGGCTTCGAAATCGGCGTCGGCGGCCAGGTCTTCGTGCTCATGGCGGAAGCGGATGACGGCGCGGACGGTCTCCAGCAGGGAATCCGGATCGCCCTCCTGGCCTTCCACGGTCGGGGCATTGGGGGACCAGTCCACCGGCAGGTAGAGCCGGCTGGCGTCGGCTTCGGAGAAGCCCAGGTTCCTGCCGTTCGTCCACTGCATGGGCGTACGGGTGCCGGTGCGGGTGTAGCCGCCTTCCTTGGTGGGCATCCCCGCCTGGTAGCGCATGCCGATCTCGTCGCCGTAGTACACGAAGGGCACGCCGGGCAGGGTCAGCAGGAAGGCGTAGGCCAGCTTCGCCTCCTCCGGCGTCAGGGCCGGGCAGACGCGGGGCGTGTCGTGGTTGCAGGTGATCAGGGCCACATAGCCCTTGCCCAGGCAGGCCTCGTAACGGGGCATGAAGTCGCTCAGGAAGCGGCGGATGTCGCCCTTGCCGCCGCGGGCGAAGAAGCTGTTTTCCCCGTCGCGCAGGAGGGCGTGATAGCCGTTGTCCCAGTGGTCGAGATAGAAATCCATGTGGAAGCCGCCGCTGGCCACGGCTGCCTGCTGATGCGACCATTCGGCCACCAGCGCCGCTTCCGGATACTCCCTGTCCAGCATCGCGCGGATATCGCGCCACACGGCGCAGGTGCCGGAGCCCTGCTCGTCGTCGCCCTTGACCAGCGAGCCGGCCATGTCCACGCGGAAACCGTCCGCGCCGTGGCTGAGCCAGAAGCGCATCACATCCTTCATGGCTTCGCGGGTGGCCAGGGCTTCGGGGCTGTCCATGGCGCTCTGCCAGGACTCGGTGGGGTGCAGCCAGCCGTAGTTCAGCGCGGGCTGGCACTTGAAAAAGTTGAGCATGTAGGTGCCGTTGCGCGGGAATTCTCCGCCCACGTAGGGACGGCCCGGAATGCCCTTGAACCAGTCGTCCGTCCAGATATAGCGGCCGGAGTATTCGTTTTGCTCCGCTTCGCCGCTTTTACGGAACCAGATATGTTCTTCCGAGGTGTGGCCGGGCACCAGGTCCAGCAGCACGCGGATGCCCAGGCGATGGGCCTCGTCGAACAGGTGATACAGGTCCTCGTTGGTGCCGTAGCGCGTCGCCACACGCTTGTAATCCCGCACGTCGTAGCCTGCATCCTTGAAGGGGGAATCGAAGCAGGGATTGATCCACAGGGCGTTGCAGCCCAGGGAGCGGATGTAGGGCAGCTTTTCGGTGATGCCGTCGAAGTCGCCGATGCCGTCGCCGCTGGCATCGTAAAAGGACTGGGGATAGATCTCATAAAAAACCGCGTCCCGCAGCCAGGCGGGGGATATGGCGGAAGAAGCTTTGCTCATAACGGTTTCCTCGCTTTCTTTTTGTCTGGGCTTATTGTAAGCGATTCAGCGTCGAAATACAAGAAGGAAAATGCTGCGGCCGGACCGGGAAGGCAAAATCCCGGCTGCCGGATCTTCGCCGTGCGTGTTTAATAAAAATTTAACAAATCGGCGATACGGATGCATATGGCGGCATTATAATCAGACCGTTAAATATATCTATGCATTGTACGCAATAAAATTGTAATAATTCAGAAATAATTTTGTAACAAACAGAGCGAAAACCCGCTTTTCCCCTGCGTGAAGCAGGCGGGACGGCCTGTTTCACGGGCGGATCCATGATCAACGCTTGCGGCGGGCGGCGGGAGGGCTTGCGCGGCTGATTTGAACGGGGTATACTGTAACCGTTCCGGCGGGGCGCGCGCGATCCCCGGCCCGGAACAGTGAAAACCGGAACAGGGTCATGCGATAAGCAACGGAGCATACAAGGAGGAAGGAACCATGAAACTGAACAAGACCGTCATTATACTGATCGCTGTCGCAGCGGTCTGCGCCATCATCTACAGCACCTGTACCGCGCAGGTTCCCACGGGCTACACCGGCATCCTGACCACCTTCGGCCGGGTGGAAAGCTACACCATGGACGCGGGCTTCCACTTCAAGTCCCCCTTCCAGCAGGTGGTGCTGATGGATAACCGCGAACAGAAGACGTCCTTCAAGACCCAGTCCTTCTCAAGCGATATCCAGCAGGTGGACATTGACGGATCCATCAACTTCTCCATCAATCAGGCCACGGCCATGAACCTCTACCGCCAGGTCGGCACTTCTTACTTCAACACGCTGGTCATGCCGAGGCTGCTGGAGAATACGAAGGCGGTGTTTTCAAAGCACACGGCCGAAAACCTGGTCGCCGCCCGCGAGACCCTGTCCAAGACCATCCGCAATCAGCTGTCTGAGGAAATGAAGAACTACGGCATCAATATCAGTTCCGTGAGCATCGAGAACATCGACTTTACGGACAGCTTCACCGACGCTGTAGAACAGAAGCAGGTCGCCGCCCAGAAAAAGCTCCAGGCTGAGATCGAACAGGAGCAGAAAACCATGGAGACCCAGCAGCAGGCCGAGCGCCAGCGCATCACCGCCGAGGCTGAGGCTGCCGTGAAGAAGATCGAAGCGGATGCCGCCGCCTATGCCACCAAGGTAAAGGCCGAAGCCGAGGCCGAGGCGAACCAGAAGATCGCCGCCTCCCTGACGGAGAGCCTGATCAAGTGGCAGCAGGCCAACGCCTGGGACGGCAAGCTGCCCGCCTACATGGCCGGCGAGGGGAGCACGAGCCTGCCGATCCTGAATATCCAGTAACAATATTCCATCATATCAAAACAGGAGCTGCCGTGTCGATGAAACACGGCAGCTCCTCTTTTGATTGCCGGTCTGTCCGGTTCCGCCGGAAAACCGCAACGGCGTTTTTTACCGCTTACTTCGCTTCAAATATCATTTCGATGAATATCTTGATCTGCCTGTCCCAGAAGGCCCATTCGTGGCCGACGCCGGGCTCGTCGTAACGGGTCACGGGCCAGCCGTGCTTTTCCAGGGCGGGCACGAAAAACTGGTGCTGCCCGTACAGGAAATCGGCGGTGCCGCAGCTCACGTACAGGCGGGGCTTTTTCGGCGCGGAGGCGTTCTTTTTCATCAGATACAGCAGATCCACTTCGCTGCCGGGCACTTTGCTCAGGTCGCCCAGCACGTTCTGCCACTTCTCCCGGCGGACGACCGGCGCGTCGTCCAGCTCCCGGACGACGTTCACGGCGCCGGAAAAACTGGCGGCGGCGGCAAAGCGCTCCGGATAGGTCAGCGCCAGGCGCATCGCGCCGTAGCCGCCCATGCTGAGGCCGGCCACGTAAGTGTCTTCGGGCCTGTCGCTCAGGCGGAGGAAACGATGCATGGTGCGGGGCAGCTCCTCGCTCACATAGTCCCAGTAGCGCTCGCCGCAGACCTCGTTGCAGTAGAAGCTGTGGTTCACGGCGGGCATGATCACGGCCAGGTTGTGGGCGGCGGCGTAGCGCTCCACTGAGGTGCGCCGCATCCAGATGGAGTGGTCGTCGCTGTAGCCGTGCAGCAGGTACAGCACCCTGGGCAGTGCGTTATCTGCGTTGGCTTCCACACCGATGCCCTGGCTGCCCTCCGGCAGGATCACGTTAACGGTGGAGGCGACGTTGAGGACGTCCGAAAAGAACTGAACTTGCAGGAATGCCATGGCGATCTCTCCTTTTTCGAATCAGTGCTGGAAGTGAGGCGCTTCGCTCGTTTCCGTCCATTGAGCGGGGTCCACGGTTTTCACCCAGGCGATCTGGGCGAAGGGAACGTGGCAGTAGCCGCCCGGGTTTTTGTCCAGGTATTTCTGGTGATAGGTCTCCGCGTCGAAAAACTGTTTGAGGGGCTCGCATTCCACGGCCACGGGCCGGCCGAGCCGGGCCTGCAGCCGGTCGAGGGACGCGCGGACGACGGGAGCGTCGTTCCCGTCCGTATAGTAGATACCGGTGCGGTACTGATGGCCGGTGTCGCCGCCCTGCCGGTCCACGCTGGTGGGGTCGATGGCGAGGTAGAAGAGGCTCAGCAGCGTTTCCAGCGGCAGGCGTTCGTCGTCGAAGATCACGCGGACGGTCTCCGCGTGGCCGGTATTCTCGTGCTTGACCTGCTCGTAGCTGGGGTGTTCCGTCCGGCCGTTGGCGTAGCCGACGGCGGTTTCCAGAACGCCCTGGATATTGTCAAGATATTTTTCCGCTCCCCAGAAGCAGCCGCCCGCCAGATAGATCTCATGCCGCATTGCGTTGCCCTCCGTGTCCGTTCATATTGCTTTCGCAAACAGATTATACACCGGTTGTCCGAAGCGGGCAAGAAAAAAACAGCTGCCGTGAAGCGGGATTTGCTTCACGGCAGCTGTCAGGAACGCGTGCCGGTTA
>JBGUIY010000183.1:0-5932 GCA_045113475.1 Christensenellales bacterium
GGTGCTCATGGCGATCTGCCCGCCTTTCGGAGTGAACTTGAGGGCGTTGTCCAGCAGGTTGACCAGCACCTGGGTGATCTGATCCCGGTCGGCGCTGACAGTGCAGGCCTCCTCGGCAAAGTCGACCGACACCTCGATATGCTTTTCCTCGATCTGGGCTTCCTTGGTGATCAGCACGCGCCGCGCCAGCTCGTTCAGGTCAAAATCAGTATAATTCAGCGGGATATCGTCCCGCTCAATGCGCGAAAGGTTCAGCAGCCCCGATACCAGCTTGGAGAGGCGCTGGGTCTCCTCCAGTGCAACGGAAAGGTACTTCCCCTGATCCTCCGGCGGGAAGGTGCCGTCCTGGATGCCCTGGAGATAGCCCTGTATCGAGGTGAGGGGGGAGCGCAGTTCGTGCGATACGTTCGCGATAAAATCGCGCCGGGAAGTCTCCAGCGATTCCATCTGCACGGCCATTTCATTGAAGGATTTTGCCAGGGCCCGGGTCTCGCGGGAGCCGGTCTCAGGCGCGCGGAACGAGAAGTTGCCCCGGGCGATGGCGTTGGCGGAGAGCTCCATCTGGGTCAGGGGCCGGGTCAGCTGACGAGCCAGGAAGAAAAACAGGACGATCGCCAGCAGCGTGGCGGCGAAGGTGGCGGCCAGCACGGGCATCACGTAGCGCTGCAGGTTGGCGTTGATCGCCTGCGCGGCCGTCTGGATCACCACCGCGCCCATGACGCGGCCGTCCTGCATCCAGGGGATCGCCACGGTGAACATGATGCCCCGGTCGGTGCGGGTGGTGAATTCGACCTCCTCGCCGGCGGTCACCCGGGCCAGGGTGTCGGACAGCTCCTCGCTGTTCAGCGTCGAAAGGACTTCCTCGTCGTTCAGCAGGCTCGGGTCGATGTATACCAGCACCCGTCCCGTCCGGTCGATGATGATGCAGTAGGAGGAGTACCGGCTGTACAGGTTCTGCAGCTTCCACTGGATGTATTTCCGGGTGGTTGCGGCGTATTCGAAGGTCATCGTCAGCGGATTGTAGCGGGATTCACTGGCGAGATAGGCCAGGTCCTGGCCCTCGCTTTTCAGGGTGTTCAGCGTCCGGGTGCTGTTCTGGCGCCGGGAACTCACGTAAAAAACCGTGGTGAGCGTCAGCATGAACACCACGATGAAGATCAGGAACACGCTGATGAGGCGCGTGAACATACTGCGCATGTTCACTGCACCTCGAACTTATAACCCACGCCCCAGACCGTCTTGATCTGCCATCCGAGCTCTTCGCTGCCGTTCAGCTTTTCTCGCAGGCGCTTGATATGCTGGTCCACCGTCCGGCTGTCGCCGAAAAAGTCAAAGCCCCAAACCTGCTCCAGCAGCTGCTCCCGGGTGAATACGCGGTTCTTATGGGACGCCAGGAAATACAGCAGTTCCAGCTCCTTGGGGGGCATCTCCAGCTGTTTGCCGCGGAACTGCACTTCGTAGGTGTTCAGGCTCACGCTCAGGCCCGGCCAGCTGATGGCGTCGGGCCCGTTCTCCGCGGGCACGCTGCGCCGCAGCACGGCCTTGACCCGGGCTACCAGCTCCTTGTTGTCGAAGGGCTTGGTGATGTAATCGTCCGCGCCGAGCTCCAGGCCCAGGACCTTGTCGAAGGTCTCGTCCTTGGCAGAGAGCATAATGATGGGTACGGCGCTGTGCTGGCGCACGGCGCGGCAGACCTGCCAGCCGTCCATGCCGGGGAGCATGATATCCAGCAGCAGCAGGTCGGGCGGGGAACTCGTGAACGCCTTGACCGCGTCGTCCCCGCGCTCATAGGCAGTCACGGCGTAGCCTTCCTTTTCGAGCAGCAGCCGGATGAGCTGGGCGATGTTGCGGTCATCGTCTACGATCATGATCGTTTGTCTGTCTGACATAACTGCCTCCGAATCACTTGAGGGTGACGAGGGTGACCCCGTCTTCCCCTTCGCCGTACTGGCCCAGGCGGTAGCTCTTGATGAACCTGTGCTTTTTCAGGTGCTGGTGGATGCCCGCCCGCAGCACGCCGGTGCCCTTGCCATGGACGATGGTGACCTCGTGATATCCGGCCATGACGACCTGGTCCAGATAGCTGTCTACCGCGTTCAGGGCTTCGTCCAGGTTCATGCCGCGCACGTCCACCTGCAGGGGGACGACGCTGTGCTTGGCGTCCTGGTGGGAATGCACCTGGGTCTTTTTCTTTTCCGCGGGAGCGTCCTCGAGCACCAGCTGCTCCACGGGCAGCTTGCATTTGATGATGCCCGCCTGCACCAGGACTTCGCCTTTTTCGTCCGCTTCCTTGAGGACGGTGCCCTTGGTGTTGAGGGTCAGGATCTGTACGATGTCGCCCCTGATCAGCGGGCGCTGGTTCTTGCGCACCAGCGGGGGCTCGGCGGCCTTCAGGCCTTCCGAAAGGTTGTCGAGGCTCTTTTCCAGCCGGGCGTTCAGCTGCTGGGCCTGGGCTTTGTTTTCCGCCTTGAGCTTCTTGAGCTCGCTCAGCACCTCCTGGGCCTCGCGGCGGGCGCTCTCCACGATGCGGCGCGCCTCCTCCTTGGCCTTGGTGCTGGCGGCGCGGCGCTTTTCCTCTGTCTCGCGGTACAGCTTTTCCGCCTCGTTGCGCAGGCGCACCGTTTCCTTGCGGGCGTCCTCGGCCAGCTGCCGCTCGCGCTCCGCCACCTGCTGGTGATATTCCGCGCTGGCGATCACGTCCTCGAAGCGGATGCTTTCGTGGCTCAGCAGGTCCTTGGCGCTCTCGATCAGTTCTTCGTCCAGGCCGAGGCGGCGGGAGATCTCAAAGGCGTTTGATTTGCCGGGCACGCCGATGCTCAGGCGGTAGGTGGGCCGCAGGCTGGCCACGTCGAACTCCATGCTGGCGTTTTCCGCGTTGGGCGTGGTCATGGCATAAGCTTTGAGCTCACTGTAGTGGGTCGTCGCGACGGTGCGGATGTGCCTGTCCAGCAGGGAATGCAGGATCGCCTGGGCCAGGGCCGCGCCTTCGGTGGGGTCGGTGCCCGCGCCCAGCTCGTCGAACAGCACCAGGTCGTTGTCCGTAACGGCGGAGAGGATGGATACGATATTCGTCATGTGCGACGAGAAGGTGGAAAGGGACTGCTCGATGGACTGCTCGTCGCCGATGTCGGCATATACTTCGTTGAAAACAGCCAGTTCCGTACCAAGCTCTGCTGGCACCTGCAGGCCGGCCTGCGCCATCAGGCTGATCAGGCCGATGCTCTTCAGGGTCACAGTCTTGCCGCCGGTGTTGGGGCCGGTGATGATCAGGCTGGTATAGCTGTCACCCAGCTCCAGGCTGAGGGGCACCACCTTGTCCGGATCGATCAGCGGATGCCGCACGCGCACGAATTTCAGATAGCCCCGGTCGTTGAGCTTCGGGCATACGCCCCGCATCTGCCGCGCCAGCATGCCCTTGGCGAAGCAGAAATCCAGATGGGTCAGGATGGCCACGCTGCGGGAAATGGAAACGGCGTCGGCGCCCACCTCCGCGGAGAGGGCGGCGAGGATTCGTTCGATCTCCTGCTTTTCCTTGGCCTGCCATTCGCGGATCTCGTTGCTCAGCTCCACCACGGCCAGCGGCTCGATGAACAGGGTCGCGCCGGTGGAGGACTGGTCCTGCACGATGCCGGGTACGTTGGCGCGGAATTCCGAGCGCACGGGCAGCACGTACCTGCCGTTGCGGACGGTGACGATGTTTTCCTGCAGGTATTTGGAATAGGCGCTGCCGTGGGCCATGGCGTTAAGCTTTTCGCGGATGCGGTCGTTGGCCCGGGATATGTGACGGCGGATATCCAGCAGCAGGGCGCTGGCGTGGTCGGAGATCTCCTCCTCGCTGATGATGGCGTCGGTGATATCCCGCTCCAGCGCCTGGTTGGGCTTCAGCTGGGAGGCTTCCGCGGTGATCAGGGGCGTGTTTTCCTGCTCGGTGACCAGCTGCGCCCGGGCGTTTCGCGCAGCGCGCAGCACCTCGGCCACCTGAAGGAGCTTGCCGGGGGAGAGCACGGCGCCTTTTTCCGCCAGGCTCAGGGAGTCGTTCACGTCGGAGAAGGCCGTCAGCGGGTTCCCGCCAAGACGGCTCAGCAGTATCACCGCTTCCTCGGTCTCCGCCTGGGCGCGCGTGACGGCTTTCAGTTCGTTGGACGGCTTCAGTTCCCTGCACAGGACCTTTCCGCCGTCTGTCAGGGCGCTGCCTTCCAGCATGTCCAGGATCTTGTTGAATTCAAGCACCCGCTGTGCGCGTTCGTTCATCGTTGTCCTCCATGGCTGTGCGCCGGCATTGCCGGAATGAGTTCGATATATCCTGCGGTTCATAAAACGCAAGACGCGTTCTCAATGAATGAATACCGGATACAGCTTAAAGTATGCCTGTCAGGAATTTTCCGGGATAAGGATTGCTTTCACGGGCGCTGCCGCTTATGAATGCGCGCAGGATATCCTGCCGGCGTCCGGCGGGCTCGTCTGTGAAGCTGATCAGGAACGAGATGGGCATTTTGCGCAGTTCATCCATATAATTGAGCAGGGAGACGGGCTTTCCGCTGTAAAGCCGGACGACACAACCGCGGTCCGTTCGGTAGGGGATCAGCGGGAGGCTGAGGCCCTTCCGGTCGGTCAGGCACTGGCCGAGGACACCGGTGCCATTCTCGCACCGACGGCAACCGGCGCGGTCCGAGGTCAGGCCGCGGTATACCCGCTCGGGACAGTGATTCAGCAGCATCAGCCGCTGGCGGCCGTATACGCAGAGGATGCGTTCCAGGACGGGGGGCGGCATCCCGGCGATCTCTTTGCCGGACAGCTCCGGGCTGAGCACCGCGCTTTCTATGCCGCAGCCCCGCAGGAGGCGCTCCGTCTCCGCGTTGAATACCGGCACACCCTCGGTGGTCATGCATATATCCGGCGCGCTTTTGAGCTGGCCCGCGTTGTCGGCGGCTACCGGGCAGCCCCAGCTGCCGGCCAGGTCTGTCAGCCGCCGGAGCGTGCTGTCGTCCGCCATCGGGGGCAGGGCGAGGATCACGCGGCCGTCCGAAGGGATTTCCAGGCGCAGGGCGCTGAGTGCTGCGGCTGTGGTGTCCCTGGGGGAAAACAGCACGCGGTCTGCGCCGGCGTCCAGCAGGAGCCGGATCTCATCCGGCGAGTCGGTGCCCACATAAAAGCGGCCGGCGGGCGAGACAGATGGATCAGGGGCGGATGCGGGGACTGCTGGCAGGGGAGCCGGCATGGCGGCTTCATTTCTGCTGATGACGGCGTCCTCCAGGGACTTAAGACCCTCCCTGCGCAGGGCGTTCAGCTGGGCGCTGCTCAGGTAGGCGCCGTCGATGTGCGTTGTGAGTTCGGAAAGGAAGAACGGCGCGCCGCCGGTCTTGCCCAGCGCCTGCCGCACTGTGGCTTCGCTCAGGGGGTGATGGACGGCAGCCTCGCAGACGGGGCCTTCCGTATGCACGGTGAGGTCCCTGACGGACAGCGCCAGGCGAGCAGGCTGGCCGACGGAGGCATGCAGCACGGCGCTGAACGGCAGGCGCAGACGCTTCAGCGCTTCGTCGCCGAAGTCGCGCCTGGCAGCGTTCAGCTGTTCGGCGGATTCCGTACGCTGGACCGGGGTGCCCACTTCCGCGGGACGGTGCAGGCGCAGTGTCGCCTGCTGTCCGGCAGGCACGTCGGGGCCCGTGTAAATGCATTTATCTTCGCCGACGGTCAGGCCGTCCTGATCGTGCAGCGTCCGTTCCGGCGCAAACCGCGCCAGTACGGCGTCTCCGCGGCGGGTGACCTGTTCGATCCGACCGATGCGGACGCCCTGATGGGCAGTGTGCTCCGGATCAAGAATGCCCGCGTCCTGGCAGCCTCCGGCATAGCCGCGGGTAAAGCGGCCCCGGCAGAAGATCTGCTTCAGGGCGTCCATATCCGTTTCGTAACCGGACGCGCGGCCGCCGCTGTT
>JBGUIY010000184.1:0-7818 GCA_045113475.1 Christensenellales bacterium
GACGCTGCTTTTGTCGCTGGCGGCAGGGATCGCCTGCGCGGAAGTATCGGTGCCTGTGCGGGTGGCGTACACCGGCAGCATGAGCGGCGATGCCCCGAAGGTGCGCTTTTTTCTTGCGTCGCCGCTGGAGGCCAACGAGCCGTTCGGTCCGGACGGAACGGAGTATTCCCGGGACTGGCTGCGCTTTGAGTGTGATCATACCTTTTACAAATATCAGCAGAAGCCCGGATCCGTCACGTGGATGATCCCCCTGAGCGCCAGGCATGGCGATATCGAGCTGTATCTGGGGTTTGACGATGCGCTGGGGATCAGTACTGCGTATCTGAACGAGCAGCCTCTTTCGGCGTCTGAACCGGTCACGGCGGACCTTACGGATACGCTGGTCCTGCAGGTGGCCAACAGCAGCTTGCGCACCCAGCTGCGGCTGATGTTCACCTCGCTGATGGTTGTGGCCGTATCGCTGGAAGACGACATCGGGCGGGATTCCGATACGCCGATGCAGCTGAGTATCACCGATCCGGATTATGCGGACAGCGGCTGGAAAACGCCGACGTTTACTTCGGACGGCGTGTTTTCCACCAGGGGCCTGTCCTCTTCCAGATATCCCACCAAGCACCCCTACAAGTTCTCCGTGATGCAGAACGGGGAAAAGCATGACGTGCGGATCGCCGGCCTGCGGAAGGACAGCGACTGGATCCTGGACAGCGCCTACAACGACGCCTCCCGGTTCAGGAACCGGGTAGGCATGGATCTGTGGGACGAAATTTACAGGCTGCCCTGGGACAAGACGCTTTCCGGGGCGGTCGGCGGCGCGCCGGCGGAGCTGTACCTGAACGGCAATTACAAAGGCATCTTTATTCTGAATGAGAAGCAGGACCGAAAGCAGGTCGGACTGAAAAAGAAAGAGAAGGGCGGCACCGGCCTGCTGGTGAAAAGCGGGGATTCCGGCGATCTTGAAAAAAGCCCGGCGGGCTTTGTGTCGCTGGGGACCAGCAAGCCCGGGGCACATGACATCGAAAAGTGGTACAACGTCGAAATCAAATACCCCAAGCCCGAGGACCTGAACAGCGATGATTGGACGGATTTCTATCAAATGACCAGGCTCGTCATCAGGGGAAACGACGCTGAGTTCGCCGCTCAGATCGGCAATTATCTGGATCTGGACAACCTGGCCCGGTACTATGTGCTGGTCAATGCCCTGGGCCTGAATGACAACATGCGGAAAAACATGACCTTCGTCCGTTACAGCGGGGAAGGCCGGTTCAGCCAGTTTCAGCTGCTGCCCTGGGATATGGACGCGGGCTTTGGCCGCACCTATACCTCGCTGAAGCGGAATCCGGAAGAGCCCTATACCAACCGCCTGTTCAAGCGGCTGATCAAGGGCAACGTGGGCGGCTTCAACGAGCTGCTGCGCCAGACATGGAACCGGTACCGGCAGACGACGTTCTCGGTGGAGCATGTCATGGCGCTGTTTGAGGGCTATATCGGCAGGATCAGCGTATGCGGCGCGGATCAGCGGGAAACCGCCCTCTACGCAAAATTCACTTCTTACATATCCGACAGTTATGGGTATACGCTTGATTTTCAGAAGGAGCTGACCTATCTCAGAAGCGCCTTGACCAAGCGCTGGTCCTGGTGTGACAGCTATTTCAACGGACTGTAAACAGATATATACCGAACCGGCGCAGGGAGAAATCCCCGGCGCCGGTTTTTGTATGTTCGGCTCAAATCCATGCCGGAGGCGGGAAGCACCCAGAAAATAGGTTACGGAGAGGGGATGCTGTAGCGGCGGCCCCTGGGCATGCCGTGCGCGGTGCGGCAGGCCGTCATCGCGGGCCGGGCCTGCCCCTGTCAGGACGCTGTCCTGTTTGTTTGCCGCAGGCGGTCTTTTCATCATACCCGTTCTATGCTATAATCGTTCCTGCAATGACTATATACTTGAAGGGAGGTGCCGCCTGCATGAAGACCCGTTATCCCCTGCTGCTGGTGCACGGCTTCGCCATGAAGGACACCTTTTTCATGCGGTCCTTCGGGCGGATCGACCGGCTCCTCCGCATCCAGGGGTATCAGGTGTACACCAGCAATATCGACGCGGTGGGCAGCGTGGAGGGCAACGCGGCGCAGCTGAAGGCGGAGATCGGGCGCATCTGTGCCGAAACCGGCGCCGAGAAGGTCAATATCATCGCCCATTCCAAGGGCGGACTGGATGCCAAGCACATGATCCGCCAGCTGGATATGGCCGGCCGGGTGGCGTCGCTGACGACGCTTTGCACGCCCTTCCGCGGTTCGCCCATCGCCAGCTTCATCCTGCGTTTCCCCGAATTCGCGGTCCGTTATGCGGCCTGGTGGGTCAACCTGGCCTACCGTATCCTGGGCGACCGCGCGCCGGACAGCTTTACCGCCTGCCAGGAGATGCGCCGCGTGACGGACGTGAACACCGAAACGCTGCACTGCGGCGGGCAGGTGTTCTGCCAGAGCTTTTCCTCCGCGGTCCGCAAAGGGGAAAAGGGGCAGGACTTCGTGATGAGCATCCCCCTCATGTTTTCCCGCTGGATCGAAAAGAACCGCCTGACCGACGGCCTGGTGCCGCGGGACTCGGCGATCTTCGGCGAATACCGCGGGGAAGCGGTGGACGGCTCCGTATCCCATACGGAGATCATCGATTTCATGGTCAGGGACAGCAAGCGGGACAAGATCTACGCCTTCTGGTCCGCCCTCTGCGAGGAACTGGTCAACGCCGGGTACTGAACCCTGGCTTTTACATCACTGTATCTGCAAAAGGAGCCGATCATATGGACAAACGCTTATTCACGCATCCCCTTCCCCTGAAAAGCGTCCGCATCACGGACGGGTTCTGGGGCAATTACCAGCGCAAGGTGCTGAACGAGGTGATCCCCTACCAGTGGGAGGCCCTGAACGATCGGGTGCCCGGCGCGGACAGGAGCGGCTGCATCCGGAACTTTGAGATCGCCGCGGGCCGCGCGGCGGGCGAACATATCGGCTGGGTGTTCCAGGACAGCGACCTGGCGAAATGGCTGGAGGCGGTGGCCTACGCCCTCGTCCTGCGGCCCGATCCGGACCTGGAGCGCCGCATGGACGAGACCATCGAACTGATCTGCGCCGCTCAGCAGCCGGACGGATATCTGGACACGTACTATATCATCACCGGCCTGGACAAGCGCTTCACCAACCTGCAGGACCACCACGAGCTGTACTGCTTCGGGCACATGACCGAGGCGGCGGTGGCATATTATTACGCCACGGGCAAGGACGCCCTGCTGCAGGCGATGATCCGCTATGCCGACTGCATCGACCGCTGCATCGGCCCGGAGCCGGGTAAGCTGCGGGGCTATCCGGGGCATGAGGAGGCGGAGCTGGCCCTCATCCGCCTGTACGGGATCACCCACGATGAAAAGCATCTGCGGCTGGCGAAGTATTTCATCGACGAGCGCGGACAGTCGCCCCTGTATTTCGAGGAGGAGGGCCGCCGGAACGGCAACCGGTTCTACTGGCGGGACACCCATTACCGTTATCACTATTACCAGGCCGGCATGCCGGTGCGCGCCCAGAGGAACGCGGACGGGCATGCCGTGCGCGCCATGTACCTGCTGTGCGGCGTCGCGGACGTCGCCCGGGTCACGGGGGACGAGAGCCTGCTGGATACCGCGGAGGTCCTGTGGAAGAGCGTCACCCGGCGGCAGATGTATATCACCGGGGCCATCGGCTCCAGCCACGTGGGCGAGGCCTTCACCTTCGATTACGACCTGCCCAACGACACCGTCTACGGCGAGACCTGCGCAGCCATCGGCCTGGTGTTCTTCGCGCGGCGGATGCTGGAGCTGCGGCCGAGAGCGGAGTACGCGGACGTGATGGAAAAGGCGCTGTACAACGGCGTCATCAGCGGCATGTCCCTGGACGGGAAGCGCTTCTTCTACGTGAATCCGCTGGAGGTGGTGCCGGAGGCCTGCGAGAAGGACGAGGGCAAGCGCCACGTGAAGCCGGAGCGGCAGAAGTGGTTCGGCTGCGCCTGCTGCCCGCCGAATATCGCGCGGCTGCTGGGCTCCGTGAGCCAGTATATGCTGACGGCCCGGGAGGGAGCGCTGTACGTCCATCTGTATATCGGGGCGGAGCTGGACGCAAGCCTGAACGGGCAGCCTCTGTCCCTGCGCCTGAGCTCCGGCTTCCCCTGGCAGGGCCGGGCGGAGCTGACCGTCGTATCCGGTTCGGCTTCGGGCCGGATCGCCCTGCGGGTGCCCGCCTGGTGCCGGAATTATACCCTGCGCGTCAACGGTCAGCCTGCGGACGCCCCCACGGAGGCCGGGTACCTGCTGCTGGACCGGGACTGGCAGCCGGGCGATGCCGTCACGCTGGATTTCGATATGCCGGTCACGCGGATGGCCGCGGACCCGCGGGTGCGGGAGGATACCGGCAAGGTCGCGGTCACCCGCGGCCCCGTGGTCTATTGCCTGGAGGAGAAGGACAACGGCGGCGCCCTGCATCTGCTGCGCCTGCCCCGGGACGCCGCTTTTGAGATCCATGACGAGCCGGAACTGCTGGACGGCGTGACCGTGCTGACCGCCCGGGGCCTGCGCCGCAGCGCGGCCTGGGCGGCGGAAGGGCTGTACGCCCCGGCGGAGGCCTGTGAGGAAGCGGCCCAGACCCTGACCTTCATCCCCTATTACGCCTGGGCCAACCGCGGCGTGGGCGAGATGTGCGTGTGGGTGAGGGAGGCATGAAGCCGTGGAATTGATCATCGCCAGCAACAACCCGGGCAAGGTGCAGGAATACCGGGATATCCTGGAGCCGCTGGGCTTCCGCGTGTTTTCCCAGCAGGAGAAAGGCATTTGCCTGGAAGTCGAGGAAACGGGGACGACCTTTGAGGAAAACGCCCGCCTGAAAGCCCGGGCCGTCTATGATCTGGCCCACTGCGCCGTCATTTCCGACGACAGCGGGCTGCAGGTGGAGGCCCTGGGCGGGGAGCCGGGCATCTATTCCGCCCGCTACAGGGGGCTGGCGACGGAAGGCGAACGGCGCCAGGCCGTCCTTGATGGCCTGAAGGGATCCGACAGCCGGAAAGCGCGGTTCGTCTGCTGCATCTGTTATATCGACGCGTCGGGACAGGAGCACCTGTTCAAGGGCGTCTGGAACGGGTCCATCGCAACGGCGGAGGATGGCGCCAACGGCTTCGGCTACGATCCCATCTTCATTGCCGAAGACGCCGGCGGCCGGACCACCGCCAGCATGCCGATCTCCTTCAAGGAGAGCCATTCCCACCGGGCGAAGGCCGTCAGCCGGCTGATGGCTTATCTCCGCGCTGGCCGCGGGGAAAGGGTGATCCGGGAGGCGAACCTGTCCGACGCCGCCCGGATGCTGGAGATCTATGCGTATTATGTGAAAAACACGGCGGTCACCTATGAAATAGAAGTCCCCTCCCTGGCGGAGTTCCGGGAACGCATGCGCCGCGTCACGGCGCGCTATCCCTGGCTCGTCGTCGAGGAAGGGGGCATTATCCTGGGCTATGCGTACGCGGGGCCCTTCAAGGGCCGCGCCGCCTATGACTGGTCCTGTGAGATGACGATCTATCTGGATCACGGGGCACGGCGGCGCGGCCTGGGGCGGGCGCTGTACGGGGCGCTGGAAACGCGGCTCAGGGACATGGGCATCCTGAATCTGTACGCCTGCATCGCCGTACCTGACGAGGAGGACGAATACCTGACCCGCAGCAGCGCCGATTTCCATGCCCGTCTGGGCTACAGCCTGGCGGGCACCTTCCGGCAGTGCGGCTACAAGTTCGGCCGCTGGTACAATATGATCTGGATGGAAAAGATCGTCGGCGGCCATTATTCTGATCAGCCCGGGGTCAGGTGGCATACAAGGCAGGAGTAACTGTCTGTGCTGTTATCCGCGGTAAGTTGAGAGGATCCAATCGCTCCAAGCGCTGTAGGCGCTCTCATAATCCGTCTGAAAGAAGGACTCGAAGCGTCCCTGCCCGAAGCAGAATGCGCTCACTTTCTCAAATCCGTACCGGTCTGACAAATACGCGATAAATGACGTTGCCATGCAGACACTCATTTCATTGCCCGGATCGATCGCCTTTTTCGGCCCGCGGTAAAGCGTTGTTTTTTTCAGCGGCATGCTCTCGTAAGCCGTTCCCCAGTTCATCCCTTTGGTAAGGCATACGCAGGCGACAGCGTCGTTCAGGATTCTGTAATTCTCCGGGCTTTTTTCATTGGTGCCGCCGCCCCGCTTATACATTTCGGCGACCTGGCCGTCGAGACGGTCCATGTTAGTGGTTGCGATCACTTCGCTGTAGGGATCGACGCAGGAGCCCAGATACCAGGCATAGCCCAGCTGTTTCCATTCGGTTGTTTTGCCGCCGAGCAGGGAAAGCAGATACAGTTCCTCTCTGTGCCAGTAGTAGTTACCCATATTCAGCATGATCCTGTCTTCAAGCTCCGACCACGCGTAGTCTCCGCCGGAAAGGATGGAGATATCGACGTATTTTGCTGCGCGTTCAGCCGGATACTGGTCCGAGCAGTGCTTTTTCAGATAACTGCGGATGAACTGAAGGCTCTGGTTTGTCCGGTTCAGGTAAGCCGAAAGGTATTCGTTCAGGGGCTGGCCGTCTGTATTCAGCAGACTCAGTTCGGAAGACAGGCGGAAGCTTTCAAACTGCGCGTCCAGGTTCCTTGCCTGGTTGGTCGTTTCGGGGAGCGACAAGTGGACATCCCCTTCTTTGCCGTACACAACGATCGTCCGGGACGCTTCGTCGTAGTTGACAGTATTCTTTCCGGCCTGTGCATGAAAGGAGAAAAGCAGTCCCGCGGCTACGCATGCGATGGTCACGGCCGCGCTGATCAGCAGCCTGATCTGCCTGCGCCGGACCTTTTTCAAAAAGTCGATTTCACGGCTGTCTTCCTGCATTCTCGGTTCGGGTTCGGACATCTGCGCGCAGAGTTCACGGCATGTTTCGCATTCTTCCAGGTGCTTCTTCACCTCGCTCTGGCTTTCCGGCGTCAGGAGCCCGTCCATATACATCGGCAGCAGATCCTGCACGATATTGCATGAGAGTTTATCAGTCATTTTCTCAGCTCCTTTATCAGCAATTGTTTTGCGCGGTAGTAGTTGACACGGGCCCAGTTTTCTGACTGGTGCAGGATCTCGCCGATCTGCCCGAAAGACAGGCCGCCCAGCAGCCGCAGATACATGATCTCCCGCCATTGCTCCGGCAGTTGATGGATCTCTGCGAGTATCTGTTCGTGGCCGGTTTTTTCGATGACCGTTTCTTCGGCGGATTCGGAAGCAGGCTCCGCAATACTGTCGAGCGGGAGTTCGCCGTGCTTCTTTCTGCAGTATGTCCGCAGGACATTTTTGGCTATTCCGCACAGCCACGTACTGATCTGGCAGCTGCCGTCGAAACGGCCGATGCTGCCGACTGCCCGGAAGAAAGTCTCCTGCGTCAGTTCCTCCGCAAGGTCGGGAGACCCGGTCTTTGCGAGCAGGAAACGGTATACAGTATCTGCATGCTGCCGATAGATCGTGTCCAGTTCAGACAAGCCTGTCTCCCTCCTTTCATCCATTAATGCCGGAAAAAGGGGATTCGTTACACATACCGGAAAAAACCGTTGAATGATATTGATTCCCAAATGGTTATACTGTTCTCAATTTAATATTCATCACATACCTTCTGATTAAAACAATCAGTGTCAATAAACATCGCCGCAATTACAAATGGAAGCCATGTAGCGGCGGCGCCTGCGCCGCCATCTTCGTGGCGTAAAGGCTGCCTCAATAATGAAGACGACCCGAAAACAATTA
>JBGUIY010000185.1:0-3276 GCA_045113475.1 Christensenellales bacterium
AACATCACCCTGGAGATCGCGTTGCGCAGCTTACCGGCAGGCACGCGGATCTCCTGCGCATTGGAAATATCCCGGATCTCCGGGAAATCCTCCGCGTTCATGCCCATCATATTGGTTTTGCTGCCGATGCTGGTGATGCGGGCCGTGTTGCTGTCTTCCACGGCGAAGCTGACGACGCCCACGCTCTGGCGGCGGATCAGCTCCGAAAGCAGCTTCGCCGGAAAAACGGTCACGCCGGGCGTGATCACGTCCGCGTCCACGCTCAGACGGATGGTCATTTCACCGTCGGTGGCGGTCATGACCAGCATATTGTCCTTTGCATCGACCAGTACGCCGTTATAGATCGTCTTTACCGGACGGGCGGACAGGGCGTGGGTCACCAGGCTGAGTCCGCGGTTCATTTCATTCGTATTGACGTTGAATTCCTGTAGCACGGGAGGGTCCTTTCCTCGGCGCGGCGCAAAGAGAAGATAATTATTATTTATTAATAATCAGTCGTCATCTAAGGCCCTGCCGATAATGTGTATAAGTCTGCAATATCTTGGATCGACAGGCATTTTATTCTGTCCGCGGTTATGGATAAACGGCTGAAAGCCTCAGGACGGTTTGCGGATGTTTCAGGAGCCGCCTGAAAATGTCTGTCAATCACAGTCTATTATGACATAAATAGTAGGAATTTTCAAGAAAAAAGTGGAAAATGGCGGAAAAACCGGCCTTTCGCGTTATTTTTTGACCCGCTCCATCAGCTGCGATATAGCCTTTTTGATCTCGGTACTGGCCGGGCGGGAGCCGCGTCCCATGGAGCTGGTGGACTTGATGGAAGACGGCGGCTTGCCGCCCACAAGCTCGATGCTGCTGCCGACGTATTGGCCCGTGTGGCGGTCAAACAGGCGCAGCGTGGTGTGGACGCGGTAGGCGGGTTTATTGATGACTCCGTAACTGCCGACTTTTTCGTCAGTGTCCGTGATGACGATGACGTAGCCTACGTCTTCAGGCTTTGAAGCCGCGATTCCGGGGTCCAGATAATTCTTGCTGTACTTGGGGGACGCGCTGCCGCGCTGCTCCTGGACGATGTAGGCGCTTCCGGCGTCAGGATAGGCCGCCAACAGGTTTGCGGAATCCATGGCTGCCTGCCATTGGCTGAACTGTGAGCCGTTGTACTGGGTATAACCGAATATCGCCAGGGCGACGGCGATGATGACGGCAATGATAATCGCTTTTTTGCGCTGATCCTTTTTGTACTGTTCCGCCCCGGCGCGGTAGTTTTCTGAGATCTTGGCCGTCCAGTCGTTGGACGGGACGCCCAGCTCCCGCGCTTCCTCCACAGAGAGCAGGCCGTCCTGCTTCAGACGCAGCAGGAGCTCCGGACCGTTGAGGGCCATATGGGGCAGGCTTTCGGGCGGCAGCTTTCCGATATCGGGCATGGCGTCTGAGAGCGCTTTGTGCTTTTTGATCCATCCCGCCAGGAGGATCACCACAAAGAGCGCCGCGAATACCCCGGCGGACAGGTACATCTCGCTCTGGCGCGGACTATTTGACATCGCGGTGATGATGCCCAGGATGACCGCCGCCGCCAGGCACAGGCCGCGGACGGTGGTGAGCCATTTCGGCAGGGTCACCGGCAGGTTCGACCAGGGCGGGACTTCCCCGCACTGGGCGCATTTATCGGTGAGATTCAGTTTGTCAAAGCGGCGGTTTTCCGAGTTGTAAATGGCTTTCAGCGCGACCTTTTCCAGCGCGGCGTCCATCTGTTCCTTCGCTTTTTCCTTCCGGCTGTCCAGATTCACCCTGAATCCCCGGTCGTCATAGCTGGCGCTGGCTTTGACCTTGTGCGCACCGATATTCAGCTTTCTGCAGCCCGGGCACCGCCATCCGAAGGGCACGCCCCGGGTGCCGTTCAGCGTATACTGTTTGTAGACCATCGCGATTCCTCCCGTATCCGGTATATCTGGTGTTATGATAACAGATATCCGGGATTAATACAAGTGCGTAGCTGCCGGGCACGGGGCAATGTGTTTATTGACAAGTGATCGCGTCCTCATGTAAAATGAAGCCGCCATATTATGTTATGAAACGGGAGCGTGCGTTATGAAGCTGATCTCATGGAACGTCAACGGGCTGCGTGCGTGCATGACCAAGGGCTTTGAGGACGTGTTCAGGACCCTGGACGCGGACGTTTTCTGCCTGCAGGAAACGAAGCTGCAGGAAGGCCAGACGGATTTCGCGCCGGAGGGCTATCACGCTTTCTGGAATTACGCGGAGAAGAAGGGCTACTCCGGCACGGCGGTATTCACCAAGGCCGCGCCCAGGGAGGTGCGCTACGGCATCGGGATCGGGGAGCACGACCATGAAGGCCGCGTGATCGCGCTGGATATGGGGGACTTCTGGTTCCTGACCGTGTACACGCCCAATTCCCAGGACGGGCTCAAGCGCCTGGATTACCGCATGTCCTGGGAAGACGCCTTTTTGAACTATATCAACGGGCTGAGAAGCGAAAAGCCCGTGGTGTTCTGCGGCGACCTGAACGTGGCGCACCAGCCCATCGACCTGAAAAATCCCTCCGCGAACCACCAGAACGCGGGCTTCACAGACCAGGAGAGGGGCAAATTCACCGCGCTGCTGGGAGCGGGTTATGTGGACAGCTTCCGTTACCTGCATCCCGACGCCGCGGAGCAGTATTCCTGGTGGAGCTACCGTTTCCGCGCCCGTGACCGGAACGCGGGCTGGCGCATCGACTATTTTATCGTGTCTGAAGATATGAAGGATCGGATCGAAAGCGCCTCCATCCATCAGGAGATCTTCGGCTCGGACCACTGCCCGGTGGAGCTGGTCCTGAAATGAGGACGGTTCGACGCGCGGCGCTTTTTCTGCTGGCGCTGATGTGCCTGTATACAGGCGCGTCCGCGGAGGAGGAGCGTACGTTTACCGGGTTCAGGGTCAAGGACGTCCAGGTCAGGCCGCTGGCGGAGGGGATCACCTATTCCCGCTACGACCTCCTGCCGGAGGGCACCGATACGGACAAGGGCCAGCGCTTCCACCTGGTCGAGGTGGCGCCCTCCGCCGTCAGCCGCGTAAGGCTGGCCGCGATCCCCAGCGGACCGCGCATCCACAAGGGGCAGAAGACGCCCATGGCCATCTTCAAAAACGCGGAGCCCGAAACGGATGGCACCATCCTGGCCGGGGTGAACGGCGACTATTTTGACGTCCGTTCCGGCGGCACCGTGGGCCATCTGAAGGTGAACGGCCGGTGGCTGGTGGCGGGCGAGTTTCCGGAGG
>JBGUIY010000186.1:0-4686 GCA_045113475.1 Christensenellales bacterium
AAGAGGCCGTCCCTTGCCGAAAAAGCAGCGGCTTCTTTTGGCTGTCAGATAGTAATATGTTTATCAGGAAGGATTGATCATGATGAAGCGAAGTATCCTGGCGATTCTGACACTCCTCGTCATGCTCCTGTCAGCGGCTGCTGTCGCGGACGAGCAGATCAGCTTCGAGGAAAACACCGTTTCCATTTTTGAAAACGAAAAGTACCTGCTGGTGCCCGTACTCAGCGACGGTCTGCAGGGCGGCACGGTGACTTACAAATCCGGCGACAACCGTATCGTCGTCGTCAACGCCGACGGCGAGCTGACCGGTGTGTCCAAGGGCAATACCACCGTGACCGCTTCCCTCAAGACAGCGAAGAAAACCTACAAGGCCACCGTCAAGGTCAGCGTAAAACGCCCTGTGACCGGCATTGAGCTCAATGAAGACGCCCTCAACATCCTCTCCGCGGAGGACGGCATCTCGTTTATTCTTGCACAGAGCCTGCTCGGCGACGCGCTGCCCGAAGCGGATTATGAAACGGGAATGGCGCTGAACAAGATCATCCTGGTTGGCAAGGGCCGTCAGCTGAATATCAAACCGACGGTACTGCCTTCATCGGCCACAGACAAGAATTATACCACCGTTTCCTCCAACGAAGCCGTGCTTTCGGCCAAAAAACAGGGCCTGACCGGTGAAACGGCCGGTGCCAGCATCCTGACCGTATCGAGCGCGTCCAACCCCGAGATCCGCGCCGTATACGGCGTCCTGGTCGTGAATCCCGTCACCAAACTCAGCGTGGACACACTGCGCGCCACCATCGGCGTGGGCGGAACGAGCCAGCTCGACGTCAGCTTCGAGCCCGACGACGCCACTTTCAAAGCGGTACAATGGGTCAGCGAAAATCCGAAAATCGCGACTGTCGACGAAAACGGCCTCGTGACCGGCGTATCCAAGGGCCGCGCCACGATCCGCGCCAACGCTCTGGATGGCTCCGGAAGAAAGGATTCGGTCGCAATCAACGTTCAGCAGCTGCCGACCTCCGTAAAAATCGAAGGCGACAGGCAGATCAGCCTCGCAGCCGGCAAAAGCGCCAGCCTGAAAGCCACCGTTTCGCCTGCCAACGCCAGCAGCCGTGCCGTTACCTGGTCGAGCTCCGATCCTGCTGTCGCCCGCGTCAGCCAGGACGGCCGCGTCACAGCAGTCAGCATCGGTTTCTGCGATATCATCGCCACCAGCAGCGCCGATCCGGATCTCACGGACATGATCCAGGTGTCGGTCATTCAGGAAGTGACGGGGCTCAAGTTCACCAACAACAAAATGGAAATGAGCGTCGGCTCCACCGCCTATCCCCAGATCGAGGTTTCCCCCGCCAACGCCAGCAATCCCGTCGTTGAATACACCGTTGCGAACACCAAGATCGCCACCGTGGACGATACAGGCATGATACACGCCCTGGCGAAGGGCAGCACCTCGATCAGGGCCAAAGCAACCGACGGCAGCGGCAAGACCGCGACCATGAGCCTGACTGTCGTTCAGCTGCCCGAAAGCATCAGCCTGAGCAAGACGGAAGTGACCATCAACACCGGCCGTACTCAGACCATCAAAGCCACGGTCTCCCCCAAGAACGCCAACAATACCCATGTCAATTGGGAATCCACCGATCCATCCATCGCCAAAGTCAGCAAGGACGGCCAGATCACTGCTGTAAAAGCCGGTTACTGCCAGATCATCTGCCGGGCCCGCGGCGATGAATCCGTAACAGCCGCCGTGGACGTCACGGTACATCAGCTGGTCACCAAGATCACGCCCGAAGAAAAGACCATCAGCATCGACGTGACCGAATCCGGCCAGATCCGCTGGACCGTCGGCCCCGAGGACGTCACCGATCCCACCGTGACCCTGAGCAGCAACAAGACCTCCATTGCCACCGTCGACCAGGACGGCACCGTCCATACCCACATGGGCGGCGAGTGCACCATCACGATCAAAGCGAACGACGGCAGCAAAAAGCAGGCCACCGTCCGCGTCATCGTAGTACAGCCCGTGGAAGGCGTCTACATGGAGACGGCTAATGCAATGGCGGACGTTGACGGCACCGTCAAACTGGTCGCCCAGGTGATACCCTCCAACGCCACCAACAAAAACATGATCTGGCACAGCCAGGATGAAACCATTGCCACTGTCAGCGGCAAGAGCACCAAGCCCACCGTGACCGGCCACCGCTGGGGCACCGTGGAAATCATCGGCTACACGCAGGACGGCGGCTTCTCCGCCAGCGCCTGGGTCACCGTACAGAACTACGATACGGCTGTCCGTCCTGTAGACCTGTATCTGGAGAACGACGAGATCAAGCTTGCATTGACCAACGTGAGCAACCTCAATCTCTCCCGCGTTGAGTTCACTGTAGAGTGCTTCGATATCTACAATCAGCCGCTGATCTGCAATGTGAACGGCTCCAACTACTTCGACGGCATCTACCAGTATCCGCTGAGCGAAGGCGAGACCACACGCCACGGCCGTTTCAACTTCATCGACTATCTGCAACCCTACGCTACCTTCGGGCGCATCGTTCTGACCGTGACCTCCTACCGAGTGCAGGAAGGCTGGCGCTACGACATCCCCGAAGACAAGCAGAAGCCGCTTGAAATCACCACCCCCGAATATATCGGCTATGTTCCGACTCCGGAACCCGTCATTCCTCCCAACTTTACGGAAGAGTACATCGTGCAGGACGACGATACGCTGATCGACACGCCGCCAGTGGGCTGATCCGTCGGATAAATCCTAACTGAATAATACCCAATAAACAAAACAGGCCGCTGCGAATGCTGAATGAGCTTCGCAGCGGCTTGTTCATTTGCATGCATTGATTATATAGATATTGAGATTATCATGAGATATACGGCGTAGCGGCGGCCCCTGGGCCGCCATAAACGCGACATAATGATTCAAGAAATTTTTTTCGGGTTGTGCTCGTTATTGAGAAAGCTTTCGCGCCACGAATGTGGCGGATGTATCGCGCGCGCACCGCGGGCACAAGCGCCTCGCGCACCGCGCACGTGATGCCCAGGGGCCGCCTCTGCAAGGCCGACATATGGAATTGTAGAAAAGTTAATGACATTGACTTTTCCGATTATAAGAGTATTTGCAATTACTGCATAACACATTCCCGTTTGGACAGGGCTGCATGACAACCGCATCAGCTGACATCCGCGGTTTATTCTCACACCATAAGCGTCAATTAAACATGAAAACCGGACGGAGTTTTCTCCGTCCGGCTCATGCATGTGATTCTTACTCAACCGTGTAGGGCAGCAGCGCGATGGCACGGGCGCGCTTGATGGCCTCGGTCAGCTGGCGCTGATGCTTGGCGCAGTTGCCGGTTACACGACGGGGCAGGATCTTGCCGCGTTCATTGATATAACGATGCAGCCGATTGGCGTCTTTGTAATCGATGTATTCGATCTTGCTGACGCAGAAGTCACACACCTTGCGGCGCGGACGGCGGCGAGCACCGTGCGGACGGGGTTTCCGTTCGCCGCGATCTTCAGACATATGTACATCCTCCTTAAGCGATTTTCAATCAGAATGGAAGCTCTTCGTCGTCCACCTGGACGAATCCGCTGCCCTGGGGCGGCGTTCCCACAGCACCGTAACCGTCTGCCGGAGCAGAGGCTTCGCCGCCGGGAGTCATGCCCTCACCCTTCGGGCTCAGGAATTCGACATCGTCCGCGTTCACTTCGAGTGAAGCGCGGGTGGTGCCGTCCGAACCCTGATAGGTGTTCACGGACACGCTGCCGGTCACCGCAACCTTACGGCCTTTGGCGAGATAACGGCTGCAGTTTTCACCCAGCTGGCGCCAGGCCGATACACGGAAGAAATCCGCTTCCGGCTGGTTATTGCCGGCAGCGCTGTTGGCGCTGCGGCGGCGGTTGACCGCCACGGTGAAGCTGCATACGGAGATACCGCTGGAAGTTGTCCTGAGTTCAGGATCCCTTGTCAGGTTACCGACGATAAACAGCTTATTCATAAGCTTCTCCCTTACTCTTCTGCGGCGGGCGCGGCTTCTTCAGCGACAGGCGCTTCAGGAGCAGGCTGCTGCACAGGGCGAGGCGCGCGGGGTTTGACGCTGGAACGCTTTTCCAGCACGCGGATGATCTGATAGCGGATCACCTGGTCGATAATGCCCAGATTACGCTCGATCTCACGCGGCATCTCACTGTCACCATTGAAGTTGACCAGGACGTACCAGCCCTCAGTCTTGTAATCAATGGTGTAGGCGAGACGGCGTTTGCCCCAGTCTTCCACCTTGACCACTTCACCGCCGTCACGGGCAATCAGGTCGTTGACACGCTCACGGAGCGCTTTGCGGCCTTCCTCGTCGACGTCGGGCGCGATGATGTACACCAGTTCATACTTGTTCATGCACTTTCACCTCCTCATGGACTTATGGCGCCGCATGTCCTGCGGCGCAAGGATGTGCCGATTAGGGATAATATCACACTTTCAAGTAAATTGCAAGTACTTTTTTATCGTTCTTCGCGGAAATATGGCAGGCCCAGGCTGGCGGGGGGCTGATTCTCCCGTTTGCTGCGCATGCTGGTGATCACCAGCACGATGATGGTCACCACATACGGGATCATCTTGTACAGTTCCTTCACCGCCAGGTTCATGCCGGTGGGGATGTACATGTGCAGGATATACAG
>JBGUIY010000187.1:0-11392 GCA_045113475.1 Christensenellales bacterium
GGCGGGAGCCCTGATTGTCCTCGCAGAATGTGGGAAAACCGGGCCTCAGCGGGCCCAACGGGGGCTTACGGTCAGGGATGGGCACCATGTCGGGTCCGGTCTGAAAGCTCCACACGCGGGCGCACTGGCGGCTTACAGGGGCTGTTCGTTTTCTTCATCATCCTCCGCCATTTCGGGAGCCGAAGCTCTCTCCGGCCTTCTCTCCCGCCGTGGACGGCTCCTTCTCGCCTTCGGCACTCTCACGCCGCCTGATGAAAGAGCCTGCGCGTTGAAGTGGTCCACCGCGATGCGGGGATTCAGCAGATGATACTCCAGCGTGCCGTTGCACCTGGTCCCGTCCGCCAGGGTGAGGGTCGTGGGCTCCACCTCGATGAGCCGCTTCTCAACGAGGCCGCTGATGTACTTCGGCACACTCCGCTTGTCCCGTCCGATGGCCTTGCCGATCTCCTCGTAGCTGGGATGGCACCGATAGGTCTGACGGTTCTCCCGAAAGATCAGGTACATATACGTCGCCAGCTCGCAGGCGGTGAGGCCGAGGCCCCATACGATATTGGGCAGCGCCGAGTAATGATCATGCGGCCTTGCGAACAGATCCCCTCGGACTAATCCTTCCCGCATCCGCGACCTCCTCCTGAGTTTCGCTCCACCCATTCGATGAACCGTTCCTTCGGCACCACCATGCGGCTGCCGATCTTCAGCATTGGAAAGCCCTTCTCATGCATGAGCTCGTATGCGCTGGACGGAGCGATCCCCAGCGCCTCGGCCACCAGAGCCGTATTGAGAAAGAGCGGCAGTTCGTCATAGCTTTTGTACTTTGATTGCTTCACCTGAACCTCCTGAATTCTGAATTGATTTTCACCTCGGTATCGAGTAGACTGATTGTAGACATTGGGGATTCCGATTTCAATAATCCGGGGCGATGACGGGAACATCTCAAAACTCCATCGGGGGAAATACAGCGTGAATCATTTCGATATGTATTCCGTTCTCTTTTGGGAGGACAAGGTTTTCATCGACGGCCGCTCCTATCCTCTCGGTCAGAACGCGACCGACGCCCTCAACATCGACGCGGCCACCGTCGAGGACCTGCGGAGGACAGCAGAAGAGTTTGACGCGGCAGCCCTCGCGCTCGTGGAGAAGAAGGATCGCACTATAGCATCTGCCGTACAGAAAAAGCTCAACGCCTTTCTGGACATTCTCCTGACCCTTCCGCCATACAGGGACCTTCACATCGACAGGAAGCTCACATACGATCTCTTCCCTACCCTTGTGAAGAACGATGCGAAGTGGGAAGAGGCCATGACGGAGGGAACGACCGGCAACGCTTACCTGACCGAGTTCCTGCAAAAGGTCCGCAGTCTGCCGGAGAATCTTCATCGGTTCCGTGAGCAGCTCATGCTGATGCTGACGTTCTACTATGAGGACTTGCCGAAGCGGAATGCTTACGAATATGGCGCCGCGTACTCGAGCTACTATCTGGATATGCTTGTTGGCGGCGAGATCCTTTTCCCTGAAGCGATATTCTCCCAGGCGTTCAAGGCAGAGGTAGACTTCGTTCCCATGTTCCATCCCGATGGTCCGCAGAAGATCATGGTGGCGGAGAAGACGCAGTTTGATTCCATGCACGCTTTTCTCTATACCGATTTCTACCGTGCGATGATGCGCGGGCACATCCCTCGCCGCTGCCACAACTGCGGGAGGTATTTCCTTCTGCTGAACGGATACAACGCTGTGTACTGCAACAACATTGCTCCCGGAGAAACGACGCGCACCTGCCGGAAGGTCGGGGCGCACAAGAAAGCACAGGGCCAGAGCGAACTGCCGAATCATCCGGAGCGCGGCGAATACGACACAGTATACGGCAGGCTGAAAATGCAGAAGCGCCGAAAGAAGATCAGCACGGCTGAGTGGAATGATCTCGTCGCCCAAGCTCTGGAGATCAAGGCCATGTCCGAGCGGGGCGAGATCGACGACGCCACCATGCGGGAGATGTTTGACAGGATCGGCAGAGAATAGTGTGAGTCCGGTCAGCAGATGCATCTGCGTATGCAGAACGATGTCTATTGCTCCGGGAAAGATGCGGGAAATAATCAACGCTCCGGCGGCACGATGGAGGTGCGTCGCCGGAGCGTTTCTCTTTGTATTGAGCGCGGAAGATAATGTGTGAGGAATTGCAAATACACCTTGATTCTTAGGCACGTTTCGGTATGTCAGACGACCGTTTCGCTCCTGCGGTGATACTCTGCCAGTTCAGCCCTGAGACCAGCAAGGCCGTCGGCCACTACCTGGTTTTTCTCGTCCACCGTCAATGCCTGGCGAGGGCAGGCCAGCACGCAGAGAGGCAGCTGACCCTGCCGGAGTCGCCTACGGCAGCCGTCGCATTTTGACGCCCGCTTTTCGTTTTGCCGGATCGCTTCATAGGGGCAGGCCTGCGCGCACCTGCGGCAGCCGACGCA
Organism: Christensenellales bacterium; assembly: GCA_045113475.1. Taxonomy (GTDB): domain Bacteria; phylum Bacillota; class Clostridia; order Christensenellales; family Aristaeellaceae; genus UBA4246. Next base: position 2,457 of record JBGUIY010000187.1, read on the forward strand.
GCTGGAATTATCAAGCTGCACCGTGCCGGTCTCCCTGTCCACGAAAAAGCAGCTTTTGGGGCAGGCGTCCATGCAGGGATGTTCCCGGCAGTGCATGCAGCCATGGACGAACCAGGTGATGCTCAGCGTATCCCCGTCGCCGTATTCGTTTTTCTTCAAAAGGCGAAAGGGCAGCTGATTCGTAATGTCGAGCTCATTTTCGTTGATACAGGCCATTACACAGGCGCCGCAGCCGACGCAGCGTTCCGGATGGAATGTGAAATGGATGTTCATACCGCCTGCTCCTCCTCAACTTTGCACCGGACCGTCCGATATCCCGGAAAGCCGGAATAGGGGTCCAGATGGTTTCCGTCGATGATCCGGTTCACGTCCGCTTCGTCCGCATAGCTCTGGAACATGAACACCGTGCCCCGCTTGGCGGCCTTGGTCAGCTCGGCATGGACGTGCATCGTGCCCGTCGGCGTAGAGACCAAGATAGCGTCGCCCTGGCGGATGCCCAGAGCCTGCGCGTCCAGGGGATGCAGCTCCGCTGCCGGAACCGGGCGGAAATAGTCCGCCGCGCGGACGCCGTTGAAGCGGGAATGAAAGCGGGTGGAGATTCGGGAACCGGCTACCAGCGTCAGCGGGTACTCGTTTTTTCCCTTTCGGGGCAGGCTGTCCCGGTAGGTGGGCAGCGGATTCAGCCCGTATTCCTCCGGGATATCTGCAATGGTCTCGGAGTACAGTTCGATCTTCCCCGTTGGCGTCCGCAGCCCCAGCTGCAGGCTTTTGCCCGGACGATAAGGCTCTTTTCCGGGTATCTTCATCGCCGCACCGGAGGATCTCAGATCGTCGAAGGTGATGCCGATCTTCATCATCACATGCCGCACGATGGCCTCATAGCCCCGGCGGAGCAGCGGGTCCTCCAGCTCCATAGCATCGGCCAGCTCGCAGAGGATGTCCACGTCCGACTTGGACTGATACAGGGGCTTGATGACCGGGCTGACATACCGGACGGTGGGGCCGGAGCACACCAGTTCGGCGCGCTCTACCGAGGTGCAGGCAGGCAGGACGATATCCGCCAGCTTTGCCGCGTCGGTCCAGAAAACGTCCACATCCACGAAGAATTCCAGCTTTCCCAGGGCCTCCATGAGCTTCTCATTCTCAAGGAACATCCGCCGGTTCATGCCCAGGGCGAAGACGGCCCGGATAGGATAAGGGGTTCCCTCCAGGATCTGCCTGGATAAGTCCATGCTCTGGAATTCGTCCACCACCTGCGCCCACAGGGGAAAGCGCCCGGAGCCGATCTTGGGCTTGCAGGTCTTTCTTCCCTCGGCCCGGAAGCCGGGGTTCTTTTTATGCCAGGCCACGGAGTTCTGGTAGCCGCTGCCGTCCTCGCTCAAAGGGCGGGTCTCGTCCACGAACTTGTCCCACTCCACCTTCAGGTTCAGGGCATCCACCGGATACTCCACGGGCAGATTGCCCCCCTCCCGGTCGAAATTCCCCGTAATGGCCAGCAGCGCCTGGATAGCCCGGCAGTTCTGCATGCCGTTTGTGTGATGCGGGATCGCAGCGCCGGAGATGTTTATGCTGAAGACCGGGGAATCGGCGATCAGCTCCGCTGCGGTGAGCAGCGTTGCTTCCGGGATACCCGTGATCTGCGCGGTCTTTTCCAGGGTGAACTTCCGGACGTAACGCTTATACTCCGGGAACCCGTGGACGTAAGCGGCGATGTATCCCTCATCCGTTTTCCCATGCTGGATCAGATAATTCCCGAAGAAGTGGGCCAATGCGCCGTCGGTGCCGGGATCGGGGCGGAGATGGATGTCCGCCAATTTTGCGGCGGGCGTATATTTCGGATCGACGATGATGACCCGGCCACCCCGCTCCCGGAACTCCTCCAGTGGGTTTCCCTGGGAATTTCCGCTGTAAAAGGGATTGTACGCCCAGCCGATGAACAGGTCCGAATTTGGAATGTCCGGCGTGGTCAGCACACCGAAATTCAACTCGCTGGCCATGCGGTAGGACTGGTGGCAGGCGCTGGATTCCGTCCCGTAGTTCAGGGTCCCGAAGGAATGGACGAATCTCTGATAGACCGGGCGGTACCACTTGGTATAGCCGGTATAAAAGGCGACGGTGTCCGCGCCGTATTCCGCCCGGAGCTTCAGGAGCTTATCCCCGATCTCCCGGTAGGCCTCCTCCCAGGTGATGGATTCCCACTGGCCGCTGCCCCTCTCCCCTACGCGACGCAGGGGCGTCCGGATCCGATCCGGGCGGGTGATGTATTCCTTGTAGGCATAACCCAGAGCGCAGAGCTGACCGCCGTTTTGGGGATTGGAGGGCGTGATCTGACGGATCTCTTCGTTTTTGATCTCCACGTCGATGGGGCAGCCCCGGGAGCAGACGCGGCAGATGCTTTTTCTGATTTCGATTCCCATGGTATTCCCTTCTTCTTTCTCAATAGGTCCAGTGGATCAGGCTCTTTTTGACCCGGCTGACCAGAATGTCGATCAGGGTAGTCACAAAGCCGACGACGACGATGCCGGCCAAAACGCAGCGGTAATCCGCAAAGCTCTTGTATTTCTCGATAAAGTAGCCGATACCCAGGTTGATGCCCAGCATCTCCGCGCCGCTGAGACACATGAACGCACCCCGAAGGCTCCCGGAAATGCTCTGGATGATACCGGGCATGCAGTAGGGAAAGATGACCTTGAAGAGCATCCCCACGGTGCCGACGCCCATGGTCCTGGCCGCTTCGATAATGGAGGGGTCGATCTGTCCCACCCGGCTCACCGTTCCCTGGAAGGTAGGCCAGAAGACAGCGAAGAAGATCACCGCAATGGCCGCCTGCCGGAAGGTGGACAGGAGCATGATGAGGTAGGCGGAAAACATGAGGGGCGGGATCAGTGTGATGACCTTGGAGACGGGCAGCAGGACTTCCCGGATACGGGGCACCCAGCCCGCCAGCAGGCCCATGACCGTGCCGAACACAGCGGCTGTCAGGAAACCCCAGAAGAGCAGCCGCAGGGAACCCCAGACGTCCGCCAGGATCTCCTTCGGCTTTTCCACATACACATGGAACAGGCCCTCCGGCGACGGGATCAGCAGATCATTATGGACAAGTCCCAGCTTGAAAGACAGCTCCCACAGGAGGAAAAAGCCAAAGAGGAGGACGGCGATATCCGACGTGCTCTTTTTCTTCGCCGCCAGGAGATACAGGGTATAGGTCACAAAAGCTGCAGAAAGCACGACGACGTAGGCGCCGCTGTCATAGTACCGGGAATGTGCGGAGTAGTAGGGCAGGGTCAGGGCCAGGATCACATTGAGGACAAAAAGTGCCGCCGCCAGGATGAATTCCGGCCACTGCCTGCCGCCGTTTTTGAAGAAGTCTTTCACAGCGCCACCCCCGCGTCGATAGTCTCCTCCACCTGGTCATAGAAAGCCATGATGAGCTGGCGGTGGAGCTTTTCATATTCCTCCGTGCGGATCAGTTCCTCCCGCACCCTGGGGTGGGGCAGGCTGACCGGAAGGGTGTTCCGTATCCTCCCCGGCGCCATCACCACGATCCGGTCCGCCAGCAGGATGGCCTCGTCCAGGTCGTGGGTCACGAATACCACCGTCCGCCTGTGCTCCGCACAGAGCCGGGAGACCAGCTCCTGCAGCTCCAGGCGGAGCTTGGGGTCGATGGCGCCGAAGGGCTCGTCCAACAGAAGGACCTCCGATTCCAGGGCCAGCGCCCTGGCCACGGCGACGCGCTGCTTCATGCCGCCGGAGAGCTGGCTGGGATAGCGGTCGGCGGCGGCGGTGAGCCCTACCTGCTCCACATAGCGGTTGGCCAGGTCTTCCCGCTCCTTCCGGCTGTATTTCTTCCCGCTCTGCCGGATACCGAAGAGCACGTTTCCCTTCACGGTGAGCCAGGGAAACAGGGAATACTGCTGGAACACCACCGCCCGGTCGATCCCAGGTCCTTTGATGGGCTTTCCATTCAATGTGATTTCGCCGCTGCGGGGGCGCTGAAGGCCGTTCAGCAGGCTGAGCAGCGTGGATTTCCCGCAGCCTGAGGCCCCCAACAGGCAGATAAACTCCCCTTCCCGGATCTCCAGGCTCACGTTCTGCAGCGCAGGAAAGGCTTTTTTCTCACTCACATAGTCAAAGCTGACGTTTCGGATGGCGATCTTGGGTTCAGCGGTGGTCATAGTCATCACTCCTGCGGTCAATCGTACAGGGCCGTGGTCAGATAGCGCTCTCCGCCGTCCGGCAGGATCAGCACGATGTTCTTGTCCTTGTATTCCGGCCGGAGAGCCAACTGCTCCCCGGCAGCCAGAACCGCGCCGGAGGAAATGCCGGCCAGCACGGCATCCTGTCTCGCCAGCTCCGCGGAAGCCCGCAGAGCGGCAGCGGTGGATACGGCAATGACCTCGTCATAGATCTCGGTGTCCAGGGTGGCGGGGATGAACCCCGCCCCCAGGCCCTGGATGCCATGGACGCCGGACCGGCCTTCGGAGAGGACCGGAGAATCCTTCGGCTCCACAGCCACGATCTTCAGGTCGGGATTCCGCTCCTTGAGGTATTTACCTGCGCCGGAGATGGTTCCGCCAGTGCCCACGCCCGCCACCAGGATGTCCACATTGCCGTTGGTATCCTTCCAGATCTCCGGGCCGGTGGTTTCATAGTGGGCGCGGGGATTTGCCTCGTTGGTGAACTGGCCGGGGATAAAGCTGTGGGGAATCTCCCCGGCCAGCTGTTTTGCCTTTGCGATGGCAGCCTTCATGCCGCCGCTGCCGTCGGTGAGCACCACCTCCGCGCCGTAGGCTTTGAGCAGCTTCCTGCGCTCCAGACTCATGGTGTCCGGCATGACGATGATGAGCCGGTAGCCCTCCGCGGCTGCGGCGACGGCCAGACCGATGCCGGTGTTGCCGCTGGTAGGCTCGATGATGACGCTGTCCTTCTTGAGAAGGCCCTTCTCCTTCGCGTCCCGGATCATATACAGGGCGATGCGGTCTTTCAGGCTGCCCGCCGGGTTGTAGGATTCCAGCTTCGCCAGCAGGTTTGCCTGCAGGCCGTGCGCCTTCACAAAACCTCTGAGCCGCAGCAGCGGCGTGGAACCGCTGAGCTCCAATATGCTTTCGTAGATCCTGCCCATGGCGATCCTCCGTTTCCCGGCTCAGTTCGCAGCGTTATACTGCGCCAGCAATTCCTGATAAAAGGCGTTGTACGGCTCCCTGGCGATCAGATTGTTCAGGGCCTCCAGATACGCGCCGGTGCTCACGTTTTGCCGGATGTCGTACTGGCTGAAATCCGTGGCGTTTCCGGACAGAGCGCCGGAGTTATACGCCGCCTCCACATAGCTGACGATCCCGGCGGTGTTGGGGTCCACGGCGTATTTGGTGACGCCGCCGTAGAGGACGGTCTCCACATATTCGGTCTCCTTGCCGGTATAGTCCACAATGGTCTGCACCACCTTGCTGCGGATTTCCGGGTCGGTCACGCTCCTTTTGTAGGTCTCAAAGGCCCGGATGCGCGCGGTCTCATAGGCGACGAAGGAATCATACTTGCTTGCATAGCGGCTGGCGGAGGTCACCTCCCTGCAGCAGACATAGTCCGGGGAGAGGGCGCCGGCAGGGGTGACGATCTCCAGATCGTAGGCGTCGGCATAGAGGAGCGCGTACTCCAGGGGCAGGAAGCCCAGGTCAACTTCGCCCGCCTGGACAGCCTGCGCCACGTTGGTGCTCTGGGCATAATAGCTGACGTTGCCCGTATCCTCGGCTTCGATGGCGGCGATGGTCTCATTCGCCACACCGTGATCCAGCAGGTACTGCCGGGTAATGACCCAGGCCGCTTCATTGCGGACAAAGCCCAGCTTCGCTCCGGTGACCGCTTCGATATCGATGATGGTATCCGCGCTCTTGAAGCGCTCCGCCTGCCCCTTTTTGGCGATGACGGCGCCGCCTTCCACGGCGGTCCCTGCGATGAAGGTGAGATCGTAACCGCCGCCGATGGATTGGATGTCGTTCACGAAGCCGGTATTCAGGATATCCAGCTGATCGCCGCTGCCGTTGATGGCGGTGAGCGCATCCACGCCCCCCAGGTTGACGGGCTCGACGCTCACGCCCTCTTCCTGAAAGTAGCCCAGCTCCTGGGCCAGGATGTTGATGGAGACCCGGACAGAACCGGCGGGGAAGGAAACCTTCAGCTTGCCGTGGTCCGCCGGGGCGGTGACGGCAGCGCCGTCAGTTACGGAGGCCACCGGCTGCGCCGTAGTGTTTGCGCCGCTTGCCTTCTGGCTGCAGCCCGTCATCAGGCCGGATATGAGGCCGGATATGAGGATGAGGATGAGGATCGCTACAAAGATTTTTTTCATGGTCTTGATTCCTTTCCTGTTTCAATAGGATTTGTGGGCCGCTGATTTCGTCCGCCGGAAAAAAAACCAGCCCGGCAGCGTTTTGCGCTCCCGGGCTGACGATGGCTGTCAGGCTGTGTCTGTATCAGCGGATACAGACACAGGGTGCAGTTGGGCACCCGGCCATCATTTCAGCCCGGGAGTACAGCATTCGGCCACATCGAAAGTTCGTTCTGAGCGCCTTTTCCAGTGAGCTCGTCATGTCATAGCCTTCCTTTCCTGGGATATGCGGTTTCTTCTCCCGCACCAGCGGGGCGATCCCGGTTCGCCGGGTTCCTCGCTGCATGGGCGCAGTATACGCGGGTTCCGCTTGTTTGTCCAATACCCCGTAACGATACTTGGTGATAGGGTCACTCTATAACCCGTTCGGACAGAAATGCCGCAGGTGCGTCCATGCGCCTGCGGCATCGATCATGATCATTCTATGAATAGCGTTCCAAAAAGGAATGCGCCGTTCCCTTCTCCTTGTAGCCTGGGAAGGTGTCCAGATTCACTGCGTGGATGCTGTTGAAAATGCTCTTTTCGATATTGGGGTTATCCCGTTTCAGCCTGCGGATCAGAGTCTTGATCTCCTGCCGTTTGGAGCCCCCGCCGCCGTTATCGCATGCGGTGCAATTCTCCGTAAAGCGGCAGGCGCACTGGATGAATTCCAGATCGTTGTACCGTTTCCACGCCAGGATATCGTCCTCATGGATGCAGTAGAGGGGCCGGATCAGCTCCATGCCCTCGAAATTCGTGCTGTGCAGCTTGGGAGGCATGGCCTGGAGCTGGGCGCCGTAAAACATGGCCATGACCGTCGTTTCGATCACATCGCTCATATGATGCCCCAGGGCGATCTTGTTGCAGCCCAGCTCCTTTGCTTTGGCGTACAGGTGCCCCCGGCGCATCCTGGCGCATAGATAGCAGGGGGAACGGTCCTCGGAATTCGCCACCTCAAAAATGTTCGTCTCGAAAACATTGATCGGGATATGCAGCAGGGCGGCATTCGCTTCGATCTTCTGCCGGTTCAGCGCGTTATAGCCAGGGTCCATGACCAGAAATACTAGGTCGAACGGGACGTCGCTGAACCGCCGGAGCAGCTGCATGAGCTTCGCCATGAGCATGGAGTCCTTGCCTCCGGAAATGCAGACGGCGATCCGATCGTCCGAGCGGATCAGCTCATAACGCTTGACGGCGGCGATAAAGGGCTTCCAAAGCTCCTTTCGGTACTTTTTCATAATGCTGCGTTCCACCAGCTGCCAGGTTTCCAACTCTTCTCTCATGTAGTCAGTTCCTTGTAACACTGATCAAAAGCCTCCAGGAACCCGCAGGTCTCCGCCTCCGTCGTCAGATGGCTCAGGCTGATCCGCCAGGAGGACAGGGCGTTGCGCCTGTCCCGGCTGACGGCGTAGACGGCCCGGGAGGGCGTTCCATCCGTGCTGCATGCGGATTTCACGGAGACGCATACGCCTTTTTCCCCCAGGGCCTTCTGGAAGACGGTCCCCTTCACGCCGGACACGCTGAGATTCAGGATGTGGGGAAGGGCGTCCTCCGGGCTGTTGATCCGCACCTTCGGGTAGGCGGAAAGGGCGCTGCGCAGCGTGTTGTTCAGCTCTTTGACATAGGCATAGCGTTCTTTCCGGGCTTCCATAGACAGGGCCAGCGCTGTATCCAAAGCCGCAGCCAGCCCAAGGGTCGGCGTGCCGCTGCGATACAGGGAAGCACCGGTCCCTCCGTGGATCAGCGGCTCCAGCAGGACGCTGCCGCGCTTATAAAGCATGCCGATCCCGTTGGGTCCGTAGATCTTGTGGGCGGTCAGACTGACCGTGTCGATCCCCGCAAAGGAAAAGTCCAGTTTGCCGACGGCCTGGGTCGCATCCACATGAAAGCGGCAATCGGGCCAGGCCAGGAGAAGCTCTGCGATTTCCCGGACCGGCTGTACTGCGCCCAGCTCGCTGTCCACGGCGGCGACGGCGACCAGGACAGTATCTCTGCGCAGCAGCTCCCGCAGGTGATCAAGGCTCACTTTTCCGTCCTGCCCCACATCCACCAGGTCGATCTCATACCCCTGCTCCTGAAGCCAGGTCAGCGGGCCGCTGACAGAGGGGTGCTCCAGGGGCGTGGTGATGATGTGCTTTCCCAGATGGCGCTGCATCCGGGCGATGCCCTTGAGGGCCAGATTGTTCGCCTCGCTGGCGCCGGAGGTATAGATGATCTCCGCGCTCCGGATGCCAAGCCGGGCTGAGATGGAATCCGTGACCGCCGCCAGTCTTTCTCTTGCCGCCAGTCCGGCGGGGTGTTCGGAATTGGGGTTCCCGATATACGCCTGCTCCGTTTCTCCGTAGACCGCAAGCACGGCGGGATCCATGGGCGTATTCGCGGAATAATCGAGATAGATCATTTGTTTTACGCCTCCAGGATCGTTCCTCCGCCCAGGACCGTGTCCCCGTCATAAAAGACCACAGCCTGTCCGGGGGCAATGGCCCGCTGGGGTTCATCGAACATCACACGTACCCGGCCCTCCCCCAGGGGATCGACAGAAGCCCACTGTTCGGTCTGCCGGTAGCGCGTTTTCGCC
>JBGUIY010000188.1:0-2330 GCA_045113475.1 Christensenellales bacterium
AGATGAGATCTTATCAGGGTACTTTACACCATTTGTCCTAGATGTAATTGAGCTTCAATATGATGAGTTATCAAGTCGAGAAAAAGCACCCTTCCAAGAAGCAATTAACGACGTATTCCGAAAAGACAATCTGGCTTTTAGATTGTCCGATCGAGGGCTGATAGAGCTTATAGTTGATCAAGAAGTCTTGTCTTCTGAAATCATAGAACAAATCCAACTCATACAAGAGCCGGGAATTCGTGATTTGTTGACAGAAGCGATTGAAAAGCATATGCAACCAAGTCTTCAATCACATCGTGATGCCGTTGAAAAGATATGGGATGCACTTGAACGGCTAAAAACGTACTATACCACCATGGACAAAAAAGGTTCAGTAGCAAAAATCATCGATGATATGGCTCATGGTGATCCTGTATACCGCAACCTTTTTGAGACCGAATTTGCAACCCTTACTCGGATTGGAAATGACTTTCGGATACGGCATCATGAAACTACCAAAATTGAAATATCTGATCCACGGCATTTTGATTATTTCTTCAACCGGTGCCTTTCACTGATATCCTTGGCAATACAGTATCTGCAATAATCGCCGTTTTTGCGTTTAGGGGGAGCTCAATGGCACGTCTACAAAACTTCAACGGCCACTACTGTGAATGGGAGTTCGAAGCTGCCTTCCTGCAATACCTGGAGGAGGTCGGCTGGCAGTATCTCTCCGGGAAAAAACTGACCCGCGCAAACCGGCGGGAGGTTTTGTATGCCGATGACATGGAGCAGTTTCTCCGCAGCACCAACCCGGATCTGAACGCCGAGGAGATCCGGCAGATCATGGACACCGTACGTCTGGCCGGCGCAGAGAGCGACTTCGCCACCCTGCATAAGGTCTATGGCTGGATGGTGGATGGGATCCAGTTCATCCCGCAAAGCGGCGTCGCCCGGATGGTAGCGCTGATCGACTTCGACCACCCGGAGAACAATCTGTTCCGCGCCGTGAACCAGTTCACCGTGGAATACACCAACAACGGCGTCACCGAAAACCGCAGGCCGGACGTGCTGCTGTTCGTCAATGGCCTGCCCCTGTGTGTCATCGAGCTGAAAAACCCCGCCGACGCCCATGCCACCATCCACGATGCCTGGGAGCAGATCAACATCCGCTATTGGCGGGACATTCCGCATCTGCTGCATTACTGCCCCCTGGCCTGCATCTCCGACGGCGTAAAAACCCGCCTGGGCACTGTCCGCACGCCCTATGAGCACTTCTATGCCTGGCGCCGCGTGAACGACGGGGACAAGGTGTCCACCCTGCCATTTGAAGAGACCAAGGCCATGATCGAGGGCGTGTACAGCCCGGAGCGCTTTCTGGAGATCTTCCGGGACTACATCTATTTCCAGGATCATGAGTATGACAGCGACGAGGTGGAGATCGTCTGCCGGTATCCGCAGTTCTTCGCCGCCCGCCTGCTGAAGCAGAGCATTGTGAAATCCATCGTTACCCGCAGCGGCAAGGGCGGAACCTACTTCGGCGCCACCGGCTGCGGCAAGACCTACACCATGGCCTTCTTGGCCCGGCAGCTGGCCTTGCGCTGCACGGACGTGCCGGGCATCGGCTCGCCCACCATCATCATGATCGTCGACCGGGAGGACCTGCAGCGGCAGGGAGCCAAGCTGTTCACCAAGAGCAAGGAGTTCCTGAACCTGGGCGAGGTTCGGGTGGTGCCCACGCGGAAGGTGCTGCGGGAGGAGCTGGGTGCTCGGGAGAGCGGCGGCTTCTATATCTGCACCATCCAGAAGTTCTGCGACCGGGAGGATGACAAGATCGGCCTGATCAGTAGCCGGGCCAACATCATCTGCTTCTCCGATGAGGCCCACCGGACGCAGCTGGAGCACTCGAAAAAGATCCAGTTCAGCAAGGATGCCGACGCCAATATGCGGGCCATGATCTCCAAGCCCTACGCCAAGGTGCTGCGGGAGGCGTTCCCGGCCGCCACCTTCGTCGGCTTCACCGGCACGCCCATCGCGGAAACCTACCAGACCTTCGGCGAAGAAATCGACCGCTACACCATGGATCAGGCCGTGGCCGACGGCCTGACGGTGCCGATCAAGTACCATCCGCGCATCGCGAAGGTGCTGCTGGATCCGGAAAAAGTGAAGCTCATCGAGGAGTATTACGGCCACTGCGCCGATGAAGGCGCCACCGAGGAGGACATTGAGGCCAGCAAGAAGGCCATGAGCTCCATGGAGATCATCCTTGGCGAGCCCTCCCGCCTGGAGCGGCTGGCGGCGGACATCCACGATCACTATGTCGCCGCCTGTGAGAATGACCCGGAGCGCGT
>JBGUIY010000189.1:0-2939 GCA_045113475.1 Christensenellales bacterium
GATCCGTGATATAACGCTCCGAGAGGATCACCGCCTGGCGGCACATTTCCTCGGAGATACGGACGCAGTGGTATTCCTCATAATAATGGGCGATGCCCTTCATGATCTCGATGCTCTCCCCGATGGAGGGCTCGGAGACGGTGACGGGCTGGAAGCGGCGCTCCAAGGCGCTGTCCTTCTCAATGTGCTTCCGGTATTCCGCAAAGGTGGTGGCGCCGATGACCTGGATCTCGCCCCGGGACAGGGCAGGCTTCAGGATGTTGGCGGCGTTCATGCTGCCCTCTGCGTCTCCCGCGCCCACGATGCTGTGGACTTCGTCGATGAAGAGGATGATGTTGCCCTGCTTGCGAATCTCGTCGATCAGGCCCTTCATGCGGCTCTCGAACTGGCCGCGGAACTGGGTGCCCGCAACCAGACTGGTCAGATCCAGGAGCCAGACTTCCTTTTCCCGCAGCTTATAAGGCACTTCCCCATCCACGATCTTCTGCGCCAGCCCTTCCGCGATGGCAGTCTTGCCCACGCCGGGCTCGCCGATGAGGCAGGGGTTGTTTTTCTGCCGGCGGTTCAGGATCTGGATGACCCGCTCCAGCTCCGTTTCACGGCCTATGATGCGGTCCAGCCGCCCGGCGCGGGCCTTCCCCGTAAGGTCGAGGCAATAGCTCTCCAGGAATTTCCGCTTCTGTCCTCTGGAGGGGCTGCCTTCGCCGCCCTTGGGCTGTTCCCGGTTGGGACGGGGCGGTTCCGGCGCAGGATTGGGATTGCCGCCAAACAGCTTGTTCAGGAACGGGAATGTGGCGGTCTTGCCGTTTTCGTCGTTGGGTTCGTCCGTCACGGGGATCTCTTCGATGCCGTTCAGGGCTTCGGTCATTTCCGCGCTGAGACCTTCGATATCGTCGTCCGTGATGCCCATATTGTGCATCAGGTCTTCCACGGGCTTTATGTTGAGCTCTTTTGCGCACTTCAGGCAAAGGCCCTCGTTCACCGTTTTTCCGTTTTCCACTTTACGGATGAAAACGACGGCCACATTTTTCTGACAGCGTGAGCAAAGGGGGGGCTGCATGGTTCCACCTTCCTTTCGGTTCGGGCGCTTCCTTATGTCATGTCCCGCATCCCACAGGACGGATGCGGACGCTATGCATCAGGATCGGACAGAGTATTTGAACGCAGGCATTATACCACCTGCGGCGAGGGCAGACAAATAGAAGTATTACCAGCTCTTACAGGCCCAGGAAGCCCACCAGCGGGCAGGTATCCATCAGCCATTTCAGCAGGATAGTGCTGTTCACCTTCTCCTCCGGCAGGAGCATGCCGGCAAAGCGCAGGACCCAGGCAATGGCAAATACATAGATGAGGCCTTTTGCCAGACCCAGCAGCGTTCCCAGGACGCCGTTGATCAGTTCCAGTCCCGGCAGCTTGAAGGCCAGGTTGAACAGGTTGCCGATCACGGCGAAAATGATGATGAGCAGGATGAACATGATGACGTAGGTCAGCACATAGGCCGCCACGGTGCAGAGCTTATCCACGATGGCCCTGCGCAGCACAGGCCCCGTCTCCGTCTGTTCCTCCGAGATAGCCTCGGACACGTTCTTGGAGGCGGACTTCATAAATCCCACGCCCTCCACGGTCATCTCGGTCATGTTATATACCGTGGGCACCGTGCCCTTCTTCTCATAGTAATCCTCCGCGGAGGAGCTGGCGGTGTCCACCGCGCCGGTGACGAAGGGCTCCAGCATCTTTGTGAACTCGCCGGAATAGGTGTCGGCAAGGATATCGGCGGCATAGATGGAGAACAGCACGGCGCAGACGGCCAGTATCCCCGCGATCAGCCCGTTGCGGAAGCCGCGCCAGGCGCAGAGAAGAATAATCAGAAGAAGAACGAGATCAATGATCCAGTGCATGAATTACGCCTCCTCTAAGGTTCAAAGATGGCGGCCTTGCCGCCGGAGATGATCACGGCGCTCCCGTCGGAGCGCATGACCGCTGCCTGGATACCGGCCGTATCCTGCAGGCTGCCCAGGACATTCAGCTCGGAATCGTACAGCACGGTTTCATCCGTATAACGCACAGCCAGGTATTTTCCGGAAGCGCTGACGCCCTCGGTCTCGTCGGAGGTGTCCAGGCTCCGCAGGAGATTGCCCGCGGTATCAGCGATCAGGATCCTGCCGGTGCTGCCGGCCTTGTAGCGTCCCAGCAGCAGGACAGCGTAGCCGTCCCCGGACGCATAGCCTTTCAGGTATTCGCCGTCGAAGCTCAGCTCTCCCAGCAGCTTCCCATCGTCCTTGACAAAAGCGGCTCTGTCGGAAGATACCAGCATCAGGCGACCGTCGGACAGGTATTCCAGATCGAAGCAGCTCCGTCCTTCCTCCGTGTATTCCGCGCGGAGCTCTTCGCTGTCGGTTTCGTAGACCGATACGGAGCTGCCGCCGGCAGTCAGGCTGAGGATAGCCACCCGCCGGGAATCCGGGGAAATATCCGCATCCAGCGGATAGCCGCTGCCGATATAGACCCGATAGACGGGACTGTTCTCCCCATCCACCACAGTCACAGAGCCCTTATAGCCGATCTCCCCGGCCAGGACGACCGCTGTGCCCTGATCGTTCACGTCCGCCGCTGTGACGCCGCCGGAGAAGTTCAGGTCGGCATGTCCGGAAGGGCGCAGGATGGTCAGATCGCTGCCGCCCTCGCTCCATACGGCGGCGCAGCCTTCCGCCCCGGCGATTTGAAGCTGGGGATAGCTGCGGGACGCGGTGCACAGTATTTCGCCGTTTCTGCCGTAGAGACGGCAGGAGATGTCCGAAACTGCGGCGAAGCCGCTGCCCGCAGCGGCAAAACGGGCGTTTTCAAAGCCCAGCATATCCGCACTGAAGCCGGAATTATCCTTTTTGTTGAGCTTGCTGCCGACAACGCCGGAGGCGGCCAGGACCGTGACGGCCAGGATC
>JBGUIY010000190.1:0-8253 GCA_045113475.1 Christensenellales bacterium
CTGATCCAGAGGCCGATGGGGAAGATGGCGAAAAACAGGATCAGCACAAAGAATACAACTACGACCAAAAACAGATAAGGAACCATGCTGCACCTCCAGTTTTATCGTTTGATCCGGGACTTCGCCGGACTGTCCGGCGTTTGTTCGAGGCTGACAGTAATATACCATAACGCCGGAAAACTGTCAATCCGCCGTCCGTTCCAAGTGCGGCAGCCCCTCAGCCACAGGCCAATCAGCCTCATTTGTTTACGGATTGTTCAAATTCATGAACATTTTTTTGACATTTTTCTATGTATACTATTTGTGTTATCACTACTGACGATTCGGGAGGGTAAGCAAATGAGCACTGTCTCTGCAGATAAAACGCCTGAAACGGCCCAGCGCGCGCATACGGACAAGGATAAGGCTGGCCAGCGCAAGCGCAGGCGCAAACGCATCCGCCGCCTGATCATCCTGGTGATCATACTGGCCATCCTCGGCGGCGCGGGCTGGATCACCTACCAGCGGCTGCGGGACGAGTACCGCGTCACCTACGACCCCTATACGGCAACGGTGGGCAATATTTCCAACTCGCTGAGCTTCAGCGGCACCATGCAGCTGATCAACAACAAGACCTATACCGCCCCCTCGTCCGCGAAGGTGCGCGAGGTCTACGTGAAGACCGGCGACCTGGTCAAAGAGAACGACCGGCTGATGCGCCTTTCCGACGGCACCACCATTTCCGCGGACTTTGACGGCAAAATCAACAAGATCAGCTTTGAAAAGGGCGACGAGGTCAACGCCGGAGACGCCCTGATCCAGCTGGCGGACTTCGACCACATGCGCGTATCCATCCGCATCGGCGAAAGCAACATCACCGCCGTGGACATCGGACAGGCCTGCCGCGTCACGGTGTCCTCCATCAAGGCGACCTTTGACTCCGCCATTTCCGCCATCGACTACGCCTCCTATACCGGCAACAACGTCGCTTACTACACCACCACCATCGACGTGGACACCTCCAGCGTGGACAACGTCTATCCCGGCATGCAGGCCACTGTCACCATCCCCCAGGAGGAGGCCAACAACGTGGTCATCCTCAAAATGGACGCCATCAGCACGGACCGCAACAACAGCGCCTTCGTATACAAGCAGCAGAAGGACGGCACCATGCAGGAGTCACCCGTCACCGTAGGCGTTTCCAACGGCAACTATGTGGAGGTCAAGGAGGGCGTTTCCGAGGGCGAAACCATCTATGCGGTCGCCAAGGAAAAGGAAGCGGGCACCATGGCCACGCTGTTCAGCAGCATGTTTGGCAGCCAGCAGATCAACCAGAACACCCAGCGCAACCGCAATTACGGCAACATGCCCGGCGGCAATTTCGGCGGCGGGGCTCCGGGTGGAGGCAATACCAACACCAACCGCGGCACCAACAGGGGCAACTGACATGGCCGAAGTATTCTTTGACATGCGCGGGATCGACAAGGACTATATCATGGGCGGCGAAACCGTGCATATTCTCAAAAAGATCAACCTGAGCATCGACGAGGGCGAATATCTGTCCGTGCTGGGGCCCTCCGGCAGCGGCAAATCCACGCTGATGAACATTATCGGCTGCCTGGATACCCCCACCGCCGGGGAATACACCCTGCGGGGCCGTGAAGTGGAGGAACTGGACGAGCGGGAGCTGGCCGGCCTGAGGAGCCGGGAGATCGGCTTCATATTCCAGAATTCCCAGCTGCTGCCCCGGCTGAACGCCCGCAAGAATGTGGAGCTGCCGCTGATCTACGCTGGCGTGCCCCCGCGGGAGCGCCGCAGGCGCGCTGAAGCCATGCTGGAGCGCGTCGGGCTCGGCGACCGTATGGACCACCTGCCCACCCAGCTTTCCGGCGGCCAGCAGCAGCGCGTCGCCATCGCCCGGGCGCTGGTGGGCAATCCCTCCATCCTGCTGGCGGATGAGCCCACCGGCGCGCTGGACCAGAAGACCGGCGCGCAGATCATGCAGCTGTTCCAGGAGCTCAACGACGAGCACCGCACCATCATCATGATCACCCACGATATGAACATCGCCAGGCACGCCCATCGGGTGGTGCACATCATCGACGGCGAGATCACGGAAGGGGGCTCGGTGGCCGATGCTTAAATCCATCCGCTCCGGGCTGATCATGCTGGGAGAGTGCATCTCCATGTCCGTGGACAACATCCGCGGCAACAAGGTCCGCTCCTTCCTGACCCTGCTGGGCATCATGATCGGCGTCACCGCAGTCATCACGCTGATTTCCACAGTATCCGGCGTTTCCGGCTCCCTGGCCTCCTCCTTTTCGAGCATGGGCGTCGGCACGCTGACCGTCACCGTGACCGGCAGCGACCTGAAGACCGGCATGACGCCGGACGACCTGGCGAAGATCTCCGCGCTGGAGGAAGTGGACGGCATCGTCCCCTCCGTCAGTTTGAACGGCCGCGTTTCCTACGGCAGGAACGTGGAGACCAATATCGCCGTCTCCGGGAAGAACGCTTACTATTTCCAGATGAACGACGAGCTGATCATCCAAGGCCGGCCCCTCAACTTCATTGACGACGACAACAACTCTTATGTCTGCGTCATCAGCAAGGAGATCGTGGATACCTTCTTCTTCGGGGTCAACCCCGTCGGTGAGACGATATACGTGTCCGGCCTCCCCTTTACCATCGTCGGCCGGTACGAGGAGGACTCCGGCGGCGGCATCGCGGCCATCTTCTCCGGGAAGCCGGACATCATGATCCCCTATACCACCGGCATGAAGATCAACAATAGCAACGAGATCAAGAGCTTCACCGTGTATCTGACGGATGGCGTGGATTCGGAAGCCGCCAAGTCCACCATCGAGGACCTGATGGACCAGATTTTCGACTTTGAGGAGGACTGCTTCACCGTCACCTCCATGGCCTCCATCGAGGAGACCATGAACACCATGCTGGGTATGATGAGCACCCTGCTGGCCGGCATCGCCTCCATCGCCCTGATCGTGGGCGGCATCGGCATCATGAACATGATGCTGACCACCGTCACTGAGCGCACCACGGAGATCGGCCTCAAGAAGGCGCTGGGGGCGATCCCCTGGCAGATCCAGATCCAGTTCCTGATCGAATCCTTCCTGCTGTCCATGCTCGGCGGCCTGCTGGGGGTCATCATGGGCCTGATCCTCTCCTACGCCCTGTGCCAGGTGCTGAGCACCACCTTCGTGCTGAACGGCGGCGCCATCGCCCTGGGCGTGGGCTTCTCGGCGGCGGTGGGCATCATCTTCGGCTGGGTGCCTGCCCGCAAGGCCAGCCGCCTGAACCCCATCGACGCCCTGCGCTCCATCTGATCACACGCGCGGCCCTGGCCGCGCCGTATGATACAACCCTGACTGTTATGAATCTTTAATGAAATCTGGAAAGGAGACCTCCCCATGAACAAACGTATCCTGACCGCGTTATGCCTGCTCTGCTCCCTCTCCCTCCTGACGGCGGGCGCGCTGGCTGACAGCCTGACTCTGAACGGCACCGTTGCTGCCGGAAAGACCATTGAAGTGTACGCGCCCATCGGCGGTACTGTCGCCTCCGTCGCGGCGGAAGTCGGCCAGGAGGTCGGCGCGGAAGACGTGCTGTACGCCCTGAAGACCGCCAAAGTCTACGCAGACGAGAACGGCACCGTGACCGGCGTTTTCGGCGAGCCGGGCGACTCCGCCGCCACCGTATCCACCCGCTACGGCGCGGTCATGTACCTGGAGGGAGACTCCGTTTACAGCGTATCCGCCTCCACGGACAACGCCTATAATACCACCGACACCAAGTTCGTGCACGTCGGCGAGACCGTGTACCTGAAGTGCCGCAGCAACTCCGACCGCGTCGGCGCCGGCACCATCACCTCTATCGAGGGCACCAGCTATCAGATCAAGGTTTCTTCCGGCACCTTCATCCCGGGCGACTCGGTGGATATCTACCGTGATGTGGAATACTCCACCAGCAAGCGCATCGGCCGCGGCACCGTCAGCCGCACCAGCCCCACGGCGGTCACCGCTTCCGGCTCCATCGTGCGCTTTGCGGTCAAGGACGGCGACAAAGTCAAACGCGGCGACCTGCTGCTGGAGACCCTGGACGGCACCTTTGACGGCTACTACATGAGCGGCACGGACATACTGGCGGGCAGCGCCGGCATCGTCGGCAGCCTGAGCGCCACCCAGGGCAGCAGCATCCAGGGCGGCAACGTGGTGGCCGTGATCTACCCGCGGGACGGCATGCGCGTGGAAGCCACCGTGCCGGAAGACAGCCGCAGCGAAATCAAGGTCGGCGACAAGGTGATGATCGAACTCGAATCTGACGAATCCAAGACCTACAAAGGCACTGTGACCATGGTATCCTCCGTCGCCGAAAGCGGCAGCAGCGAAACCAGCTATCGCGTGCTGGTCAGCTTCACGCCCGATCACGAAGTCAACTTCGGCATGAGCGTCGTGGTTACCACGCTGGAAGGTGAAGATTTTGAGGAGATTGAAGATGCGGACGAACCCGAAAACGAACCGGACGGAGAGGAGAAGGCCGGAGAGTGATTTCTCCCTGAGGCGCGTGCTGTGCTTTTCGCTTTGCCTGTGCCTGCTCTGCCTGACGGTATGGCCTTTGTCCCTGGGCGAGGAAGACCCGAACCCTCCCGAGGCCACCGAAGCAACGCCGACGCCCACGAAAACAGCGGACCCCACAGCCACCCCGACAGAAAAGCCTCCTTCCACTCCGACACCAGATAGCAGTGGAGAAAGCACTCCTTCTCCCACTCAAAAGCCGGATCCTGGTGATACAAGCGATCCAACGCCCACTCCGACTGCAAAGCCCGACAGCACAGACGCGCCGGATCCGACCCGGAGTCCCGTCCCTGATGCGACGGAAAAGCCGGAGGTCACGCCGACCCCCACGCCGGTCCCTGAAGGCACGGACGAGCCGGCAGTAACGCCGACTCCTACACCTTTGCCTGACGACGCGGAGGACCCCGACGCTGCGCCGACTCCTACGCCCAGGCCCGTAGACACAGGCGAACCGGACGCTACCCCGACTCCTACACCTGTCACTGACGACACGGAGGACCCCGACGCAACGCCGACACCTACCCCTGTGCCTGATGACACGGAAGAGCCGGACGCTACGCCGACTCCTACTCCTGTCCCTGATGGCACGGATGAACCTGACGCAACGCCGACTCCTACCCCCGTGCCTGATGACACGGAGGAGCCGGATGCAACGCCGACGCCGACACCTGTGCCTGATGACACGGAAGAGCCGGACGCTACGCCGACGCCGACACCTGTGCCTGACGGCACGGAAGAGCCGGACGTAACTCCAACGCCCACGCCTGACCCAGAGGGTACGGAGGAACCCGACACCACGCCTACGCCTACGCCTGATCCGGAGAGTACGGACGCCCCCGAAGCTTCACCGACACCCGACCCTGACGCCACAGAAGAGCCGGAGACGTCCCCGACACCCGCTCCGGAGCTCCTCGTGACCATCGAAGGCGCCGTCGAGGACGAAGAGCATATCTGGCACCTTACCCTGGAAAAGAACGCGCCGCTTTCGGTGAAATGGACCTTCAACCTTCCCGCGGACGCCTATGAGATCTCGGTATCCAACGGAGAAACGGAGATCCGGCAGCAGGTCACAGCCGCCAGCGTCGCGCTGGCAACCACTGACCTCACGTCCGGCCAGTATACCGTGCAGCTGAAATCGCTGCAGGGCGGTACGGAACTTGCCTCTGTCAGCCTGACGCTGCAGCTGACGATCGTCACCGTCACCCCGACGCCGACGAAAAAACCAACAGCCAAGCCCACTGCAACGCACACGCCGACCGCCACTCCGACACCGACACCCGGCGGAACTGACGCACCCGATGTCACGCCGACACCGACGCCCGGCGGAACCGACGGGCCTGACGTCACGCCGACGCCGGACACGACAGACGAGCCCGGGACGACGGACGAGCCTCTTCCCACTGGCGGCAGGTGGCCCTTCCCCAACTGGCGCAAATGGCGCGGCAAAGGCGGCAGCGGGAGCGACGTGTTCGTGATCACCCCCGGTAAGGCGCTGATCAGCACCCATGCCAGCGGCACCGGCGATATGACCGTATACGGCACCGTTCCCCTGACCCTGGACAGCGACACCATGCAGATCCTGAGCATGGGCGGCCTGGCTCTGGAGGTCAGCCGGGGCGGCGAAACGGATTTCCAGGCAGCGCTCGCGGACGACAGGCTGGTCTTGAGTTCAAATGAGGAGGGCTGCTGGTATTTCACCCAGTACGCTCTGCAGACCCTGGCAAAGTCCGGCGTGAGCGCCCTCAGCTTCAGCACGGATACGGGCAGCGTCGAAATTCCCACCGACCTCACCCTGTCCGGAATGGCCTACGGGCGTGAACGTGCCGGCGGCTTTGTCGCCTCCGACTTCTTATTCATGCTGACCGATGACGAGGGCCTGTTCCTGAACGTGGAGGACCGGTATTACGCGGTCCGTGACAGCATCATGATTCCCATAAACGAAACGAGGCAGCCATGAAAACCAGATTCTTGCTTATAATGCTGGCCGCGCTGCTGGCGGTCTCCCCCGCGCTTGCGGATACCTGGGCGGGCTCGGTGACCGCATCGGCCACGACTGAGATCGAGATTCCCTCCGACGGCACGCTGACCTCCCTGAACCTGGAGGTCGGGCAGCGGGTAAAAGCCGGCCAGGTGGTAGGCGGCATCCGTGAGACGAAGGTCTTTGCCCCCGTGGACGGCAGCGTCGCCGCCGTGCATCTTGAGACCGGCGACAAGGCTGACGGCACCGTACTGGAAATCTCGCCTGTCAGCCGCTATACCCTGACCTGCACCGCGGAGAACTATGCCAAGACCCCGGAGAACGCCCTGATCCACAGCGGCGAAAGCCTTTACGTGAAATGCAGCGCGGACGGGACGCACCGGGCGATCGCCCGCGTGACCACCATCGACGGCGCGGCGTTCAGCGCGGAAGTCACCGCCGGCGAGCTGTACGTGGGCGAAGCGGTCTTTCTCTACCGCAGCCGTGAATTCACCACGGACAGCCTGGTAGGCAAAGGGACAGTGACCACCCACGATACGGTGGCGGTGTCCGGAAACGGGGTGCTGCTGAAGCTGCGGGTAGCGGTCGGCGACACGGTGGAACGCGGGCAGTGGCTCTTCTCCACCGCCTCCACCGACGATACACAGATCACCGTGCCGGTGGACGGCATCGTGACCGCCATCAACGTACAGGTGGGTAGCTCCGTGCAGGAAGACCAGTCCGCCGCGACCTTGGCCACCGCCATTACCCTGCGGGCCGAGGTCAGCGCCGATGACGCCATGCGCTTCAAAAAGGGCGATACCTGGTATTATACCCGCAACGACGATTCCCACGAGACCCACCGCACCTGCACCGTTCAGCGCGTGCTGACCAACGAGGCCGACGCCTCAGCCACCATCGTGCTGGTTCCGGAGGAAAAGGACCTCCCGATCGGTCTGGGCATCATTCTCACCGACGAGAAGGACTGACGCAATTATAACCCAATAAATAAACGCGTCCCGTTTCATCAAGAAGCGGGACGTTTATTATGCGGTTCATTATTATCATTACTCGAACTGCGACCTGTACAGCTTATAGTAAAAGCCCTTGTCTTTCATGAGGCTCTCGTGGGTGCCCTGCTCCACCACGTCCCCCCGGTTCAGCACCAGGATCAGGTCCGCATTCTGGATCGTGGACAGGCGGTGGGCGATGACGAAACAGGTCTTGTCCCGCATCAGCTCACGCATGGCGGCCTGGATCTCGCGCTCGGTGGAAGTATCCACGTTGGAGGTCGCCTCGTCCAGGATCAGCATGCGGGCGTCGTACAGCATGGCGCGGGCGATGGTCAGCAGCTGCTTCTGGCCTTTGGAGATATTGCCGCCATCCTCGCTGATGACGGTCTGATACCCCTCCGGCAGGCGCATAATGAAGGGATGGATATGCGCGGCTTTCGCGGCGGCCACCACCTGGTCCATGGTTGCGTCAGGCCGCCCGTAGGCGATATTGTCGAAGATCGTGCCCCGGAAGACCCAGGTATCCTGCAGCACCATGGCATAGGCGCCGCGCACGCTGCGGCGGGTACAGTTCCGGATGTCCCGCTCGTCGATGAACACCGCGCCTTTGTCCACATCGTAAAACCGCATCAGCAAATTGATGATGGTGGTCTTTCCCGCGCCGGTGGGGCCCACGATGGCCACCAGCTTTCCGGCTTCCGCGCGCATG
>JBGUIY010000191.1:0-2367 GCA_045113475.1 Christensenellales bacterium
TCCGCGCGAACGAGTGGGAGCTGGACAGGATGGACGCTGCGGGGGAGGCGGACGCGGAGAAGCGGAGCGCGCTGACAAAGGCCGCCAAAGCGGCGGAGGAGGAACACAGGAAGCTGGCCGAATATTTGGAGCGGGAGATCGATTATCAGGTCGTGCCGATCCGCAAGCTTGTATACATCCAGCTCAGGTGCGGGCTGCTGATGGCGGAGTACCTGAAATCACACCCTCAGACCGAGTGAAAGACCGGCCTGAAACACGGCCGTACAGGCCCGGCGCGGCGCATTCCGCGCCAATTTTTTCGATATGTATAACAAAAACCCTTTTCAGATGCCGAAAACTATAGTAAAATGGGATATGGACTGGGTTTTGGCTATTCGGCGGACGCAGGAAAGGACGGATGGGATGAATCAGTTTCAGGATTGGAAGAACGACATCAACTCGATACCCTTTGGCCCGTTGGGCGTGATTGCCATGGCCGGCTGCGAAGAGATGGGTGAGCAGATCAACTACTGGCTGGAAAAATGGCATCAGCAGCAGGAAGAAAACGATGCGGACTTCTATACGACGTCCGGCAAGCATTCTTCTTTCCTGATCAACGCTCAATGCCCCCGCTTCGGCACCGGCGAAGGAAAAGGCGTCATCAAGGAAACGGTCCGCGGTTATGACATCTACATTCTGGTAGATGTTTGCGCCCACAATGTAACTTATAAGATGTACGGCCAGACGGTGCCCATGTCGCCGGACGACCACTTCCAGGACCTGAAGCGCATTATCGCCGCGATCGGCGGTAAAGCGAAGCGCATCACCGTGATCATGCCGATGCTGTATGAAAGCCGCCAGCACCGCCGTACCTCCCGTGAGAGCCTGGACTGCGCGATGGCGCTCCACGAGCTCAACAACATGGGCGTGGACAACATCCTCACCTTCGACGCCCACGATCCCCGCGTGGCCAATTCGATCCCCCTCGGCGGCTTCGAGAGCATCATGCCGACCTACCAGATGATGAAGGCGCTGCTGAAAAACGTCAAGGACCTGACCCTGGACAAGGATCACCTGATGTTTGTCAGCCCTGACGAAGGCGCGATGCAGCGCAATATCTACTATGCTTCCGTACTTTCCCTCGACCTGGGCATGTCCTACAAACGCCGCGACTATTCCACCATCGTCAACGGCCGGAACCCCATCGTCGCCCATGAATACCTGGGCGCTTCGGTGGAAGGCAAGGACGTCATCGTGGTGGACGACATGATTTCCTCCGGCGAAAGCGTGATCGAGCTGGCGAAGGAATTGAAGGCCCGCGGCGCGGCGCGCATCATGGCCATGGCGACCTTCGGATTCTTTACCAACGGCATTGAGGAATTCAACCGGGCCTATGAGGAAGGGCTCATCTACCGCGTGATCAACACCAACGGCGCTTACCTGCAGCCTGAACTGAAGGCCGCGCCCTGGCACATCACGGCGGATATCAGCAAGTATATTTCCTACCTGATTGCGACCCTCAACCATGACCGTTCCATCCATGAGCTGCTGTCCCCGCTGAAGCGCATCCAGAAGCTGGTCACCAATTACCGGGAAGAGCAGACCAGGAACGGCATCAGACTGGTATAAAACAATGACTGACCGCAATACGGAAAAGGCATCCAAGGCGGAGCAGAACCTGCCTTCCGAGCGGAATGAGGCGCTGCCTGCCGAAAAGCCCGCCGGCATCGTACAGGCGACGAAGGATTTCTTCGGCAACGCGCTGAGCACGGTGAAGGGCAAGGACCTGAGCACCCTGGTGGAGGACTTCTCATCGGAAATGACGCTCGTGGCGGAGGGCCTCAGCGAGGATCAGGCAAAGCTGCACGAGCTTTGCCAGTCTGTGGCGGCCCAGCAGACCATCGACCGCGAGGAACTGGACCAGGCGATCGGGCAGGTGTCCGATACGATGGCGTCCGCAAACGAGCGCATCGGCGTCCTTGAAACCGCTGTGCAGAAGCTGCAGAAGACGCTGGAGCAGATCGAAAAGAAGGCCGAAGAAAAGAAAAAGCATAAGCTGGACACGCTGTCCGGGCTGATCCGCCAGCTGACGATCCTGGTGGGGGTCGCGGGCGGCGCCTGGATCATCGTGACGATCCTGAACCTGATTGGGAGGTAGATCGGTGGCTGACTATCAGTCTCTGGTGAAAAAATACAAAAAGCGCTGCAAGGACAACCTGGTCGACCAGGTATCGCTCGGCTTGAGCTGCGCGGAGAGCATTACCGCCGACGCCGGACTGCTGACTGATACGGGCGTCATGCAGGAAGTGCTCGACACGGCCGGAGCGGTGCTGCCTTTCGCGGTCATCGCCGTGACCGAGGAAATGAAGGTGATCCTGGGCCGCAAGG
>JBGUIY010000192.1:0-2136 GCA_045113475.1 Christensenellales bacterium
GAGGAAAAGCAGCTGATACACGCCGAGGCGAAGGATGTCCCGCACTGTCGGCTCCAGCTTTCCGGTGCAGTAGCAGCCGATATAAAAATCGCAGAGTCGGTCGTTCTGCAGCACGCCCAGGCAGAGCCGGGACGCCAGGGCGGCGTCGCGCCGGTCAAGGGCGGCGCTTTTGATGATCGCGTCCAGCGTATCGCCCGACCAGGCCCCATCCCTGCGGCAGCGCGTCAGTGCATCCAGCGCCGCCTGACGCGCGTTTACGGTCTTGCTCATTCCGCGCAAATGCGGTGGCCGCGCAGGAAATCCGCGGCGCTCATCCGCTTCTTGCCCGGCGCCTGGAGTTCCGTGATACGAAGGCACTGTCCGTCCGCGCAGGCGATAACGATTCCTTCACCGTCAGCTTGTACGACGCTGCCGGGGGCCTTGTCTGTTTTCCGTTCCGTATAGTCCGCCGCAAAAACGCGAAAACTCTTGCCGTCCAGCTCCATGGTCGCAACCGGCCAGGGCTGGAGGCCGTATATATGCTTGACGATTTCCCGCGGGCTCTTGTTCCAGTCAATGGGACAAATGGATTTATCCAGCATTTTGACATAGGTCGCCCGACTGTGATCCTGCGGCGTGCGGGGCGCGGTTCCGGCCTCGATATCCCGCAGGGTTTTGACAAGCAGCTCCGCCCCCATGTCCATCAGACGGTCAAAAAGCTCCCCGGCGGTCTCAAATTCGCCGATCTCCGTCTCGGCGGTGTAGATGACATCCCCCGCGTCCATATCGTGGGCGAGGTACATCGTCGTCACGCCGGTCACGGTATCGCCGTTCAGCACCGCCCATTGGATGGGCGCTGCGCCGCGATACTTCGGCAGAAGAGAACCGTGCACATTCACTGCGCCGTATTCCGGTACTGCGAGAATATCGTCCGGCAGGATACGCCCGTAGGCCACGACCACCAGGATATCGGGATTCAGCTCTTTCACGATGCCGATGGCCGTCCCGTCGCGCATCTTTTCGGGCTGAAAAACAGGCAGATTGTGCGCGATCGCCACTTCCTTGACGGGAGAAAAGGCCATCTCCATGCCGCGGCCCTTCGGCTTGTCCGGCTGGGTGAAGACGCCCGCAATGTCGAAGTCTTCCTCTATCAGCTTTTTCAGAGAGGCCGCCGCAAAGTCCGGCGTGCCCATAAACACCACGCGCATGGCTGTATCCCGCCTTTATTGCTCAATCTCGCCCTTTTCGAGCTCTTCCTCGCTCAGCATGCGCTCACACTTGGAGGTAAAGACGATCCCCTCGAGGTGGTCGATCTCATGGCAGAAGCATCTTGCCGTCAGCCCGTCGCCCTCGACCTCAAAGGTGTTGCCGTTCCGATCCTGCGCGCGCACCTTCACATGCATGGGGCGCTTGACAAGGCCGTATTCGCCCGGAACGCTGAGACAGCCCTCCGCCCCGTTCTGTTCGCCGGTGGCCTCGATGATCTCAGGGTTGATCAGTTCGATCAGGTATTCCTCTTCCCCCTCGGGGACGTTGGTCTCCAGTACGATCACGGCGCGCCGCAGCACACCGACCTGCGGCGCCGCGAGTCCCACGCCGTTTTCCCCGGCGAGGGTCTCCGCCATATCGTCCAGAAGCTGGTGCAGTCTGGGATTAAACTCCGTCACCGGGCGGCATTTCTTATACAGCGCCGGTTGTTCTTTCGTGAGGATATTTCTGCGTGCCATCTTTATCTCCAATCCTTTAATCGTTTGGATCATTGTCCGCGTATATCGCAACGTCGCCGAAGCGCTTGTCACGGCAGAATTCCATGACCACGCTGGCAATCAGCGCGCGGACTCCCTTGTTTCCGCCGCTGTAGACCATGACCCGGTAGCGGTATCGGTTGTTCACCTTCACCACGGCGAGGGGCGCCGGGCCGAGAATATCCGTGCTGCCGTCGGCCGCTGTCAGAGTGTCCAGGCGCTGGCGGATCAGGCGGCAGGTGCGGTAGACATGCTCTTCATTCATGCCGGAGACGGTAATCGAGAGCAGCTCGGAAAAGGGCGGCGTATGCTGGAGCTTTCTCAGCTCGATCTCCGAATGATAAAACCCGGGGTAATCCTGTTTTGCTGCCTGGAGGATCACCTCGTTTTCCGGGGTAAAGGTCTGGATCAC
>JBGUIY010000193.1:0-10035 GCA_045113475.1 Christensenellales bacterium
GCACGGAGATGACGGGGCGCTGCTTTTTGCAGAACTCCACGAACTGTGAGCCCGCCGCCAGGCCGATGTTGCCGATGATCTTGTGGCGGATCACCGGCTTGGTGACGTCGCTGTCGATGTTCAGGATGTCGCTGACGCGCTCCCAGGAGCGGGGCGTGGCGAAGACCATGTTGCCGCTTTCCGGATCCTGGGTGTGCAGGTCCGAGGGCTTGAAGGTCAGGTAGTCAATGACATAGGGATGGATGCCGTGCTTCAGGGCGAAATCGTACTTCCAGCTCTCGAAGTCTGATTCGATATAGTGGATCTCGAAGCGGTCCGCCAGCGGGCCGGCCAGGTGGATGTACACGCCGTCGTCGTCCTCGCGGTTGCCCAGGGCGACTACGAAGGTGCCCTCAGGCAGGGTGTACTGCCCGATGCGCCGGTCCAGGATCAGCTGGTAGGCCGCCACCTGCACGCGCTTGGTGCAGGAGGTGATCTCGTCCAGCAGCAGGATGGTGTTTTTGCCGTCGCGCTCCTCGTTGGGCAGGATGTCCGGCGCCAGCCACACGGTGCGCGTGCGGCTCTCGTTGGGATAGATCAGGCCGCCGATCTCCACCTCGCTCATCTGGGCCAGGCGGATATCGATGACTTTATAGCCGTATTTGTCCCCGATATGGCGGATGACCTGGGATTTGCCCACGCCCGGCGCGCCCAGGCCGAGGATGGAATGCTTGATATTGTGCTCGATGTTGAATTCGACGGTCTCCTGAAATTCACGAATGTTCATTTGGCGCTCCTTTTCGCGGTCAGACGGCACACCCGGCCGACGGTTTTATACACGGGGTTCTCGGAATCGTTGCACAAAAGCAGGATCGTATTGCGGGGATTCAGGCACTTTTTCAGGACGGGATCCGGTATTCCGAAGTAACCGTCAGTCAGGATCAGGGCGACTGCCGGTTTCAGTTTTCTCTCCTGGATATAGCGGTAAACGCAGTTGATGTCCGTGCCCCCGTAATGCATCGGCTGCGCCGTCAGTACCTGTTTGGCGCTGCGCAGTTTGGTGTAGACGTCGGTCACCTCGGTATCCCAGTAGGCGATGTTCATGACGCAGCCGAATTCCTTGGTGATGTTGTACAGCTCCGTCAGGAATTGCTCCAGCGCATCCTGGCTGACGGAACCGGAACTGTCTACGAAGGCCCACACGCTTTCCAGATCTCCGCCTTCCTGCATGCCGTGTCCCGGCAGGATGAGGCCCATGTGCAGGTATTTGCGCTCCGGGGTCGTGTAGGAGGTATCGTCCGACTGCACTTCACTGAGGAAGTCCTTCAGGATCTTGCGCCAGTCCAGGGGCTTGGCGGCTGTCAGCTGCAGCACCGCGCGTTGTACGAGGGTGGAGACCCCGTCTCCGCGGGTATCGCCCGCGGCGGTCCGGATCAGGATACCGATCTGTGCTTCGAGGGCTTTCTGCTCTTCGGGCGTCAGCCTGAGGCCGCCGTTGTGCCGGCCCCGCAGGTCGCTGTCAGGAAGCGCAACGGGCAAGGGCTCGCTGCCGGCCCCGCCGGGCGTCCTGTACTGCTTCCGTATGAGCAGCGTGCCGCGTTTCCGCCGGCCTTTGTTGTCCTCCAGGATCTTCCAGTAAAGGTTCTCGGCGGACTCGTCCAGCGGAACCTGGCTGAAAACGCCGCTATAGGGCCGTTCCAGCAGCAGTCCCTGCTTCCGGCGGAAATCGCTGGCCAGGGCATCGCACATCTGGTTGACAACGAGGTCCGCGGCGATGTTCCATACCTCATGATCCAGGCCCTGTGTGCGCAGCGGATGGAGCAGCAGGGTATGAAGCACCTCATGCATCAGGACGTAGCGCATCTGGGCCGGGTACAGCGTCCCGAAGAATCCGGCGCTCCAGCGGATGGTGCGCCCGTCCGTACAGGCGGTCGGGATGCCGTCGTCCTGAATGATCGGCAGCCGGAGCAGGATATCCCCGAAGAAGGGGTAGTCCAGCAGCAGCCGGAGCTTGAACTTTTCCAGTTCGTCCGCGATCTGCTTTGCGTCCAGGCCGATCGCCTCCCCGGGCTTATGGGTCTCCAAGCCGGTCACCTCCCCGCGGATACAGTATTTCTCCCGAAAATCCGGCGCGCAGCGCGCCGTCGGGCCCGATCACCAGGCCGCGGCAGTAGCCGCATTGGGCCTGGCAGGTCTGCCGCCCGTAAAACTCCATCAGCTGTCCGCGGGGGGAGACGTACACCCCGTCGCGGCAGCGGCACAGATCGAAATCCCGGAATTCCTGTGTGAACAGGATGCTGGGGTCGCCGTCCCGCAGCACGTCGTCGAACAGGACCACTCTTTCCGCGATCCACGGGTTCACCGGCGAGCCGGTGATAAAGGAAACCTTGCCCGCGCCCGTTTCGATGGCGAAGTCCATATACCGGTGCGCGTCCTCCGCTGTTTCCACAAAGCCTTTCAGCAGCATGCAGTTGAGCACGAACAGGCCGGGGCATGCGATGCCGCGCAGGGTCTCCCGCAGCTCCGCGGCGGCGGGCATTCTGCGGCCGAAGATCCGGTCGTTGATCCCGTCGTCCCAGTGATGGCGGCTGATGTGGATGGCGTTGATGCGGTAAAGGTCCCGCAGCCGCGTGAGCGCCTGCAGGCCGCTGCCGTTGGTGTCCAGCGTCACTTCCAGCCGGCCGCCGAAGGCGTCAAAGCACATGCGCAGGATCCGGTCCAGCAGGTCCATGTCCAGGCAGGGTTCGCCGCCGGTGATGGTCACGCCCCGCACGCTGCCCTCCGCCGCCAGCGCCTTCAGCATGGGCTCCAGCCGGTCCGGATCGATCTTCGCCGGGTCGTCCGTCGGGGCGGCGATGCAGAAGGGACAGCGGGCGTTGCACAGGCGGGTGGGCAGGATGCTCAGCTGTACCGGCGCGCGCTCCGGCTTCATGCGGTATTCGCCGCCGTTGCGGGAGCATAGGTAGTTTTTGACGCGGACGGGCGCGCCCAGGATGGTCACCTCGCGGCTGCGCTCAAAGGAGTATGAGCAGTCGGGCTTTCCCATAA
This sequence comes from Christensenellales bacterium, assembly GCA_045113475.1. Lineage (GTDB taxonomy): Bacteria > Bacillota > Clostridia > Christensenellales > Aristaeellaceae > UBA4246. The sequence goes on from JBGUIY010000193.1 coordinate 3,028, forward strand.
ACAGCCTCCGAAAGTTTCTTGTCTGTCACAAGCCCGGTTTCGTCGAAAATGCAGACGTCCTCCCGGTAATAGAGGCAGCTCCGGTCGGAGGTCAGGTGATTTCTGCTGTAAAGGTAATACTGCACGCCGTCCAGTCGGACCGGCAGCAGCTGGGGGGTGAACAGCCGGGCTTTAGTCAGGATCAGGGTGGCCTCGACGCTGCCCCCGGCGGAGTGCCCTGAGACCGGCATCAGGATCGCCAGGGAGAGCTGGATCGGCCGCGAGAAGACGCTGTTGCTCCTGATCCGCAGATCGCTTTTCTTCTCCGCCACACTGTGCCGCCAGCCGGTCACGCCGTCGCGGATCATGGCCATGATCTCCGTGTATTCTTCCGTGGCGGAAAAGCGCGCGGAGAGATCATAGCAGGGACGCTCGTCAAAAAGCGAGGCCTTGCCGTCGTCCGTGAACAGTATCCGCATGTCCGGGAGCAGAACGGGCAGGGGCGGCCCGGAAAACATGCTGACGTCATATATCACGCTCAGTCCGGAGGATTTCATGTCCGAAGGGGCGATCAACCGGCTCCCGTCGTACAGCGGAATGGCGTTTTCCATCATCATGCTGAAGGATTCGGCGTCCAGGAGCCGGTGGAGGATGATGCGCTCCAGGCCGCCGCTCCTGTAGAACGACCTTTCTGCCCGGATCAGGGACGACGGGAGTTCCAGCTCCTTGAGGTTTTTGTCCGCGACGAGGCAGCCGTCTTTCAGAAGGGTATAACCCTCTTCGAGCTGGAGCCGCGGTATGTTGCGGACGATGATCGCGCCGGAGCCGGCTTCGGTCAGATACAGCGCCCCGGCCCTGGCGGGCACCTTTGCTGATGCCGTATCGATGGCGGTATAGCGCAGCAGGGTATGGTCCGCCGCCAGCAGGCGGTCGTCCATGTAGGTGTCGACAGGCAATTCCTTCAGCACCTCCCGTACCGCTCGGCTGCTTCCCGGTCAGCCCTGACCTGCTCCGCGTGCGCGGCTGCGGCGGTCAGTGTCCGCATGTCGGCGTCCCCGGGGAGGTCCGTGGCCATCGTATGGAAATCCCGCTCCACGCCCCTCAGCGCAGTATCCAGCAGAGTCTTGCCCTGCGTGCCGGAAGCCGCCGTCACGATATTGTAAAGCTGCTGCAGCGCCTGCTGCGCGGCGCGCTGGTCCGGGCTGGTGGCGATGATCCGCTGGATAAACGCCATAAGTGTACTGGGATCCATGGTCAGCTCCGATCAAACATCCACTCGACCGTGCGGGTGATGTACTCCGTCCAGAAGACGGGGTTGTGGTCGCCCGGCGCTTCGTGGTATTCGTGAGGCACTTTTTCATTCAGCAGGAAGCGGTGGAATGCGCGGTTGTTCTCCAGCAGGAAGTCTTCTGTCCCGCAGGCCATGTAGATCTCCGGCAGCTTCCTGCCGGCGGCCTTGAGCTTTCTGACCAGGGTCTCCGGGTTGTTGTCGCTGTTTTCCAGCCGGTCCAGCGGCCCGAAATGGCGCAGGTAATAGTCGTAATTGCCCCTGCCGTTGTCGTCCCCTGGCTTCATCTTGGCGATCTCGTGGATGATCAGGGCGGAGGAGAGGGCGCCGATCTTGCCGAAGCGGTCCGGATAGGCCAGCCCGGTGTGCAGCGCGCCGAAGCCGCCCATGGAAAGGCCCGCGATGCAGGTGTTTTCGGGGGAGGTCGCCAGGCCGAAGGTGCGGCGCACGTAGTCCACCAGTTCTTCACCGACCATGGTCTGGTAGCCAGTGCCCGTGGCGGTCCCGTTCAGGTAGAAGGAATTCTCTCCGGTGGGGATCACGATGGCGAAGCGGTACTTCTGCGGCAGGCCAGCCGGGACCCAGTTGTAGGCCTTGGCGTGATAGCCGTGCAGCAGGAACAGGGTATACAGCGGCTTTTCCCGGTCGCCGGCCGGCGCGTCGTCGTCCGGATCGTTGGGGATCAGCATTTCAAAAGAGACGGTGCGCCGCAGGGCGCCGGAGTTGTAGTCGATCCTGAAATAGGCCATACAGAGTCCTCCTTCATTCATTGCATACGGAATTCAGCCATTCCATGGCGTCCGGGCGGCCGCTGATGTGGTCGGCCAGTCCTTCCGCCGCGAGCCCGAACAGGTCCGCGTCGGCGCCCATGCGGATATACATTTCCAGGGCGTACCAGCCGCCCGCGAGGGCCTCCGGGCTCAGCGCCTGCCACGATTCTTCCTGGGACCACAGATCTGCGCCCAGCAGGCGGGCCGCCTCGGCTTTCAGCATATCCAGCAGCGGGATGAACTGCGCAGGGTCGTCCTGCAGCTCAGGGCGCATCAGGTCCTTCGCCGCCTGGTGGCCGCTCAGCGGCTTCAAACAGGGTACGCCGGCTGTAAGCATGGCCAGCAGCTGGCGCTGGCCGTCCAGGGTGGCCAGGGTGGCGTTGCCGGGGAAGAGCCGCTCCGCCGCTTTCGGTAGCTGCGATGCGGCGGTCCGTGAATCGAGGGTTTTCTGCCGTTTGTTCAGATAGGCCTGCTTTCTGGCCCGGAGCTCTATTTCCTTCTGGTACGACAGGACCAGCGGATCAGGCGGGGGGACGGGCGTTTTCTGCAGGGGCGGCGCTTTGTGGACGGACCCGGCGGTCGTCACAGGCGCGGGGCGGACAGGCGTGGAGCCGGCAGACACGGTGGTCTGGCGGGAAGCCGCCTGTTTTTGCAATTTCCTGATCTTGTCCTGCCGCCATTCGGAGGTGGCGCCTTTTCCGTAATACCGTTCAAAAAGCATGGCGTACAGCGCGGTAAAAACCGGCCATGCCAGAGAAACAAGTTCTGTGATGACCGACAGGACGCCGGAACTGCGGTTGTGGCTGTACAGACCCATTGCGATGGAGAGTGCCGGCGGCCACAGCATCAGGGAAGCAAGTATGGTGCGCCGGGTCTCCTTCCGGCGCAGCGTCAGTGCCGTGCTCAGCGCCCAGATCAGGACCAGCGTGCCCAGCAGCGCGTGATCCGGCCACCAGGCGCTGTAAGACATATCGGTCAGGTTGGCGGTCCGGAGCGCCATGGTACGGTCGGGATAAAACAGCAGGTGTATGCCGTACAGCAGCAGGGCTGCGGCGCCGGCGCCCCGGAGGAAGCGGCTCATGAGGATCGAAGGGGCGATCTGCCAGCGGAGGATGCTGCCCAGATAAAACACGGAGATCAGGACCAGCAGGCCAACGCCCGCGAAATGCCAGAGCGCTGTCCGGGACATCCTGACATAATTGATCCCGCCAAGGCACAGGCACAGCATGATGAAGAGCAGGAAGGACAAGGGCAGGAAATCGTTGACTGTCAGCTTCTTTTTCTGCTGCGGAGGAAGCGGGCCCGCCTCGGGCACCGGGGTGACCGGATGCTCGGCCAGCCATTTTTCCCGGGGGCCCCGGCCGTGAATGCGCTCAAAGCACGCGGCCCATACGCCCAGGGCCGCAGGCCAGAGCAGGATGAACAGATCCCTCGCCAGCGGCGGGAGGCTGTTGCCCATGGGCGCCACGGCGGCGGCTGTAACGGCCCAGACGGCGTATCCGATCAGGGCCTTTTTCTGCATCTCCTGCCGGAAGACGGCGACCGCCGAGCCGTACAGGACGAAAAAGAAATAGAGGCGCGAGAGCAGCATGTCTCCCCAGTAATCGCTGTCCGTGATGCACCGGATCTCGGACTCCAGCCTGGCATAGGAAAAGCCGCCGCTGTGCACGAGATGCAGTATGAACAGGACGGGCAGGGCCATGCCCGCTGCCTGGCAGTAGCGGCTCAGCAGGATGAACCAGGGAATGCGCCGGAAACGCTCGTTCAGCTTTTTCATTTGTTTCCTTCGTTTTTCCGGCTGAGGCGCAGCCAGTTGATCAGGCCAATGACCGCGACGATCAGGTAGATGGTCTTCTTGGTCAGATAGACGGGATCGAAGTGCTCGATGTACATGGCCACCGCCACCACGTCGGTGACCAGCCACCACCAGTACTGTTCACGGTAGCGCAGGGTCTGCAGGGCGGTGGCGGCGATGCCGATGGCGACGGTGGCGGCGTCCCAGAGCGCCACGTTCCCGCCCGCGTTCAGCAGGATGCGGTAATAAACCAGGGTGCCCGCCAGGATCAGCGCGGCGGTCAGCGCGTTCTGCCACAGGTTCAGCTTCCGCGCCACGGTCAGCTCCTGCCGCTGCGTGTCACGGTGCCGCGTCCAGTGGATCCAGCCGATCACGCCCATGGGCAGGTACAGGAACAGCTCCAGGCACATGGTGCCCCAGATGTGCCAGTACCATAGGTAGACGATGTACACGGCGGTGTTGACGAGGCCGAACACGTGGGTGCTGATGGAGGCTTTCGCGCAGAAGAACACGCAGAATACGCCCGCGACGGCGCTGATAAAGTTGACCACCGTCAGCCAGGGCGGGTTCCCGCCCGCTTCCGTGCCGGTGAAGGCGGTCACCATCGCGTGGGCGGCGATGACCACCATGACGGCGGCCATCAGCCACTCATACCATTTGAGGGCCCGGAAGGACGCGCCGAGGCGGTCCATCGGGGTCTGCTTTATATCCTCCATGAAGAGAGCTCCTCCCAGTCTGCCCGGATCCGGGTACCGGATATCGGGTAATGCGCGCGCGGCGGGTCCACCTGGATGTAGGCGGCCCAGGGGTAGGCGCGCCGGAAATAGGCCGCGTAGGACGGCTCGCTGCCGAATACGGCGTCGAAATGCCCGCAGGCCCGCAGGACCAGCGGGGTCTCCGCGTCCCAGTCCTCATCACCCGAAGGGGTACGGCATTGGGAGATATCCATATAGATGGTCTCCACGTTGCCCAGCCGCCGGCCCGCGGCGCGCAACCGGGCGTAGCGCCGTTCGGGGGAGAGGGCCAGCAGCTCGTCGCCGGAAAGCGTCCGGAGGATGCGCTCCTCGTCGACGCAGTTGGCCATCAGCAGCTGGTAAACGCGGTCACACAGCCGCGACGCGGTTTCGAGGCAGTATAAATGGCCTTTGTGATATGGCATGAACTTTCCGCCGAACATGCCGGCCCGAAAAGGTTTGGACATCGGTTCGCCTCCGCAGGACCCGGGGTGAGGACGCCGGAGCGCAATAAAACGCCTGACAGTTCTGTATTATAGCGGATTCGTCCTGTGAATGCAAGGCTGTCGGAGAAACGCGGGGCCCGTCCCTGCGGGTGCATTCACCTGCCGGCGCCTGGGGCGTTCAGGCTTTATTCCGGCTTGACATTCGTCCGCCGCCATGTTAAATTGCCACTGAAGCGGTCATACATCCCGACAGGAGCGCCGGAACGGCGTTCACAGGCCCGTGCCCGGGGAGGAATCTGTGATGAAATGGAAATGCCCGAAATGCGGACGCGTGTTTGAAAAGCAGGATCAGCAGCATTACTGCGTCAGGCCGCAGACGGTCGGGGAATATATTGAGCTGCAGGACGAGGGCGTCCGGCCCCGGCTGCTGGAGCTCCGCGCGATCCTCCGGGCGGCGCTCCCCGACGCGGAGGAGTGCATCTCGTGGTCGATGCCGACTTATCGGAAGGGCAGGAACCTGATCCACTTCGCGGCCGCGAAAAAGCACATCGGCCTGTACCCCGGAGGCGAGGCAACGGCCGTGTTCGCGGAAGCGCTTTCGGATTACGACGTGAGCAAGGGCACGATCCGGCTGCCTTATGACCGGGATCTGCCGGCGGACCTGATCGCGCGGATCGCCGCGTGGTGCCGCGCACAATACGGGAAGTGAGGAAATGATGAAACAGATGCGTAAATACCTGATGCCCCTGGTCATGCTTTTCATATTCGAGGCGATCGCGGTGACGCTGTGGCTGACGAAGAACAACCTGTTCTATCTGTTCAATTTCAGCTATATCGGCATTTCCATCGCTCTCGGGACTTTCCTTTATATCAGGCAGTACAGATACGCCAGGCGCGTCGTGCAGCTGCTGGTGGGATCCTATATGCTCATATACCTCGGGCTGATCTGCAATGAAAACATGCAGATAGAGGGGTTCTGGTATTACCTTTTCACCGGCGTGTTCGAAGCCGCGACGATCCATTACGCGGTCGCCAAGATCTTCGGCCCGCTGATATTTGGGCGCGGTTGGTGCGGATACGCCTGCTGGACCGCCATGGTGCTCGATTTCCTGCCCTACAGGACGCCTGCCCGACCGGGGAAAAAGATCGGGTGGATCCGGTATGTCACCTTCGCCCTGTCGCTGGTCTTCGTGTCGGCGCTCTTCCTGGCCAGGGTGGGCAATATCGAGCGGATCATGTTCTGGGCTTTCGTGATCGGCAACGCGGCCTATTACGGCGTCGGGATCGCCCTGGCGTTTATCATGAAGGACAACCGGGCGTTCTGCAAGTATATCTGCCCGATCACGGTATTCCTGAAGCCGATGAGCTATTTTTCGCTGTTCCGCATCAAATGCGACAAGGATAAATGCGTGAACTGCGGAAAATGCAAGCGGGTCTGCCCCATGGAGGTGGATGTGACCGACAACGCGCGGACGAGGAAAAACGGGACGGAGTGCATTCTGTGCATGGAGTGCGTGAAGAACTGCCCCCGGAAAGCGCTGTGATCAACAAACTGTTGGAGGTATGCCCATGGCCAGGAAAATCGTCGCTGTCAACGCGGGCCCGAGAAAGGGCTGGAACACGGATACCCTGATCTCGGAGGCCGCGCGGGGCGCGGAATCCGCCGGCGCGGTGGTGGAGAAATTCGATCTGTTTAGGCTGGAAAAGTACACCGGCTGCGTTTCCTGCTTCGGCTGCAAGAAGGAAAAGAACAAGGGGCGCTGCGTCTGCCGCGATGGGCTGGCGCCGGTGCTGGACGCCATCCGGGAATCGGACGGCCTGATCGTCGGTTCCCCGAACTACCTCAGCGAAATGACGCCGTCCTTCCGGGCGCTGTACGAGCGGCTGATCTTCCAGAACCTGACCTACAACCTGGAGGCGCCCTGCTGCAACGCCCACCCCGTTCCCGTGCTGCTGATCATGACCAGCAATGCCCCGGACACAAACTACCTGGGCC
>JBGUIY010000194.1:0-3153 GCA_045113475.1 Christensenellales bacterium
TGATGCCCGGCGCCCGCGTCGCGGCCGGCGCGCGGGTCGTACGTTCCATCGTCGCGGAAAACGCCGTCATCGGCGAAGGCGCGCGGGTCGGCGAGGCTGACGGCGAAATCGCCGTCGTCGGCATCGGCGTCACTGTCGCCCCCGGCACAGCGGTTGCCGCCGGCGTCCAATACGAACCGAATCACGGAGGTTGACAGCCATGAGCGATATTATGGGCCTCATTTACACGGGTGAAATGGATACCCGTCTGCGCGAGCTGACGGCCATGCGCGCCATCGCCGCTGTGCCGATCCTCGGGCGCTACCGTCTGATCGACTTCCCGCTGTCCTGCATGGTCAACAGCGGCATCCGCAACATCGGCGTCATCATGCAGCGCAATTACCGCAGCATGCTGGACCATCTGGGCTCCGGCAAGGAGTGGGACCTGCACGGCAAGCGCGCCGGCCTGACCATTCTGCCGCCCTTCCTGACCAAGGACAGCGTGGGCGTGTACGAGGGCATGCTGGACGCCCTGCACAGCAATCTTCCCTTCCTGCGCTCTTCCAAGGAAAAGTACGTCGTGATCTCCAACAGCTTCATGCTGTACAGCGCGGACTTTGAAGACATGGTGGAAGAGCACGAGAAGTCCGGCGCGGACATTACCCTGATGTATACCAAGGATCCGGGCGTCCGCCGCAGCAGCCAGGGCAAGTACTGCGATGTGCAGGAAGACGGCCAGGTCACCCAGATCGAAGTGGATCCGATGATCAGCCGCTTCGACAACACGATGACCGAAGTCTTCTGCATGCGCCGCGAACTGCTGATTTCCCTCATCGACCTGTCCACCAGCCGCGGCCACTACCACTTCACCCGCCAGATGCTGCAGACCGGCGTGAACGACAAGAGCATCAAGGTGCACGGCTACGAGTGCAAGTCCCGCGTGTGGGCCATCGACTCCGTCGAAGCCTATTATCAGTGCAATATGGACCTGCTCAATCCCGCCAACCGCGAGAGCATCTTCCCGGAGGGCCGTCCCGTGCTCACCAAGCTGCGCGATGAAATGCCCACCCGTTACCTGCCTGGCGCGCACGTCTCCAACAGCCTCATCGCCGACGGCTGCGTGATCGAAGGTACGGTCGAGAACTGCATCCTCTTCCGCTCCGTCCGCATCGGCAAGGGCGCCAGCATCCGCAACAGCATCGTGATGCAGGACGGCCGCATCGGCGCCATGGCCGAGGTCAACCACACCATCATGGACAAGCAGTCCGCCGTACTCGAATCCACCCGCCTGATCGGCGCCGCGAACTACCCGGTGCTGGTCAGCAAGGGACTGACAGTATAAGATCAGAGTGGAGAGTTGAGATAGGAGAGTGGAGTTGAATAATACTCCGCGTTTCAGGCCAGGTCAGCCGGAAAAAGCGCAAGTGTTATTCACTCCGCTCTCCACACTCCAAACTCCGCTCTTACAGATTCGTTTATCTCTGCTATAACTTGACTTAGGGGGTGCTTCAGCCATGAAGATTCTCTTTGCCGCCAGCGAATGCGTGCCGTTCATCAAGACCGGCGGACTGGCGGATGTTGTTGGCGCGCTGGCGCCGGTTCTTGCCCGCAAAGGGCATGATGTGCGCGTCATCCTGCCGCTGTACACCGCGATCCCGGAGAAATATACGGACGCAATGCGCCACCTGATCGACTTCGAGGTCGAGCTCGGCTGGCGCAAGCAGTACTGCGGCATCGAGGTGCTGGAGCAGGACGGCGTCACCTTCTATTTCATCGACAACAAGTATTACTTCGGCCGCAGCTATATCTACGGTCTGGGCGGCGACGAGTACGAGCGTTACGGCTTCTTCTGCCGTGCCGTGCTGAACGCCCTGCCGCTGATCAGCTTCTTCCCGGACATCATCCACGCCAACGACTGGCAGACGGGCATGATCCCCGCGCTGCTGAAGATCCAGTACGCGCATCTGCCGGGCTATGCCAATATCAGGACGGTCTACACCATCCACAACCTGCAGTATCAGGGCGTGTTCGGCATCGACCAGTTCAAGGACGTGTTCGGCCTGGGCGACAGCATCTTCACTGACGACAAGCTCGAGCACTACGGCACCGCGAACTGCATGAAGGCCGGCCTCGTCTACGCGGACGAGATCACCACCGTCAGCCCCTCCTACGCCGAGGAGATCCAGACCGCCTATTACGGCGAGCGTCTGGACGGCCTGCTCCGCGCCAAGCGCGCGCACCTGAGCGGCGTGCTGAACGGCATCGACGTGGACGATTACAATCCCGCCACCGACAAGCAGATCGCCTTCAACTACTCCCTGGAGGACATGAGCGGCAAGGCAGCCGACAAGAAGGCGCTGCAGGAGCAGCTGGGCCTGGAAGTCCGCCCGGACGTGCCGCTGATCGGCATGGTGGGCCGCCTCTCCAACCAGAAGGGCCTGGACCTGGTGGATTACATCATTGGCGAACTCATGGAGGAGGACATCCAGCTGGTGGTCCTCGGCATGGGCGACGCCAAGTACTTCAACCTCTTCTCCTGGGCTGAGCAGCAGTACCAGGGCCGGGTGGCCGCCCGCTTCCAGATGGACATCCAGCTCTCCCACCGCATCTACGCCGGCGCGGATATCTTCCTGATGCCCAGCCAGTTTGAACCCTGCGGCCTGAGCCAGATGATCGCCCTGCGCTACGGCACCATTCCCGTGGTCCGTGAGACCGGCGGCCTGCGCGACACCGTGCTGAGCTACAACGAGGCCAACGGCGCCGGCAACGGCTTCTCCTTCTTCAACTACAACGCTCACGACATGCTCTACACCATCCGCCGCGCGATCTGGTTCTACCAGAACCGGCCCGACGTATGGCAGACCCTGCAGACCCGCGGCATGGAAGGCGACTACAGCTGGACCAATTCCGCGGAGACCTACCTGAGCCTGTACCAGAGCATGCTGAAGCCCGCCGAGCCGGCACCGGCAGCCAAAAAGTAATTGCATACGGCTCTTACGCCGGGGATCATCCCCGGCGTTTTTGCGTTTTGGATGATCGGATCATACAGCTTTACCGGAAACGTTCAATTGGCGGGTTGATAAATTGAGAAGCATCTCTGCAATCACAAATGGCAGCCTTGTAGCGGCGGCCCCTGGGCCGCCACCTTCCTGGCATAAAAGCTGCCCCAATAAC
>JBGUIY010000195.1:0-3503 GCA_045113475.1 Christensenellales bacterium
GCAGGGTGATGGCTTCTGCCTGCCCGTAATCGGTGCGCAGGATGCGGGGCCACTGGGGCCACGGGTTTCCATCCGGCCTGCTTTCCGGGGCTTTGGGCATCATTTCCAGCTGCGTGACGCTTTGGCAGCCCTGACGCAGCGCAGTGCCCACACAGTCGTTGCCCGTGTCCCCGCCGCCCACCACGACCACGTGCTTCCCCCGGGCAGTGATACCCGGGGCTTGTCCGGACAGCACGCTGCGGGTAGCCTCTGTCAGGTAGTCCACGGCAAAATGCACGCCTTCGGCATCCATATGTTCCACGTTCAGGGGACGCGGCTTCCGGGATCCGCAGCAAAGCAGAACCGCGTCATATTCGTCCGTCAGGTCCGCCGCCGCGGAAGTATTGAGCAGGAATGCAACTCCCCCGGCTTCCATCAGGCGGATGCGCCGTTCGATGATGTCTTTGGGCAGCTTCATGTTGGGAATGCCGTACATCAGCAGTCCGCCGGGGCGGTCCGCCCGTTCGATCACCGTGACATGATGGCCCATTTGATTCAGCCGGTCTGCCGCGGCCAGGCCGGCAGGCCCGCTGCCGACGACCGTGACCCTCTTTCCTGTGCGGACAGCGGGGATTCGGGGCTGTACCCATCCTTTTGAAAAAGCTGTTTCGATCAGATAAAGTTCGTTATCCCGGTTGGTCACCCCGCCGTCCGCCAGATTGCAGGCCTTTTCGCACAGCGCCGGACATACCCGTCCCGTGAATTCGGGAAAGGGAGCCGTCAGCAGCAGCCGCTCCAGCGCCTCTTTTTCCTGTCCCTGATACAGCAGATCGTTCCATTCGGGGATCAGATTGTGCAGCGGGCATCCGAAATCCGACTGGCAGAAGGGCACGCCGCAGTCCATGCAGCGTCCCGCCTGACGGTATCTCATATCCGCAGGCTGGGCTGTATGAAAATCGTCATAATCCTTGATGCGGTCCCGTGCGTCCCGGTACGGGTTTTCCGTCCGGGGATACTCCAGGAAACCGGTTGGCTTTCCCATACCGTCACGCCCCTTTCAGGAAGGATAAGTATTCATCGGAAATCACCGCTTTGAATCCGGGCAGATAGGCGTCAAAGTTATCCAGGATCTCTCTCGCTTTTTTCGATCCCGTGGCCTGCATGTGCATCTGCAGAAGCCGCTGCAGCTCGCCTGCCTGGCCCGGTGAAACGGCGTAGCTTTTCACATGTCCGGGATTCATGTGATCCTTGAGCCTGTCCTCTTCATCCAGCACCCAGGCGATGCCGCCGCTCATGCCTGCGGCGAAGTTGTCGCCCACAGGGCCCAGCACCGCCACCCGGCCGCCGGTCATGTATTCGCAGCCGTGATCCCCCACGCCTTCCACCACAGCCCAGGCCCCGGAATTGCGCACAGCGAAGCGCTCGCCGGCCATCCCCGCAACGAAAGCATATCCCGAGGTGGCTCCGTACAGCGCCACGTTGCCGATCAGGGTGTCGTCCTGCTTCCAGATACTGTCCACAGGCGGGCATACGGCGATCGTGCCCCCGGACAGGCCCTTTCCCAGATAATCGTTTGCCACGCCGTAGAGGGTGATCTCCTGTCCGGCAGGCAGGAAAGCGCCGAAGGACTGGCCGCCGCAGCCCTGGGCCTGGATATGCCTTTTTCCGTTCAGCATGGTGCCGAAAGCCCGGTCAGTCGTCATCAGATGCACATGATCCTGGAAAAGACGGACGTCGGTGCGCTCGTCCAGGCGGAAATCGTGCCTGGCATCAGGCTGATAATGTGTATTCCGGGCAAAGCCGATGAGACCGGACAGATCCATCCGCGCGTCCGGCTTCATTCTCAGCAGGTCGCTGCGGCCCACCAGTTCGTCGACCGTCCTGGCGCCGAGTTTTGCCATGATGCGGCGCATCTGCCCCGCGATGAACAGCATGAGCCGCTCCACGTATTCCGGTTTGCCGGTGAAACGCCTGCGCAATTCAGGATTCTGGGTGGCGATACCGAAGGGACAGGTGCCCAGATGGCAAACGCGCATCATCCGGCAGCCCATGGCAATGAGCGGGGCGGTCGCGAATCCGAATTCTTCCGCACCCATCAGCAGCGCCACCATCACGTCGTGACCTGTCATCAGCTTTCCGTCCGTTTCCAGCGTCACCTTCTGGCGCAGACGGTTCCGGCACAGTACCTGATGCGCTTCCGCCAGACCGATCTCCCAGGGCAGGCCCGCATGGTGGACCGAGCTCATCGGTGCGGCGCCGGTGCCGCCTTCTCCGCCGGAAATCAGGATGCCGCCCGCTCCGGCCTTGGCCACGCCGCTGGCGATCGTGCCCACGCCCGTGGAGGATACCAGCTTCACCGTGACCTTGGCCTGCCCGTTTGCGCACTGAAGGTCATAGATCAGCTCCGCCAGATCCTCGATGGAATAGATGTCATGATGGGGCGGCGGAGAGATCAGGGAGATGCCGGGGGTGGAGCAGCGGGTCTTCGCCACGCTCTCCGTCACCTTGGCCCCGGGAAGGTGACCGCCCTCCCCTGGCTTGGCCCCCTGGGCCATTTTGATCTGGATCTCCTTCGCGGAAAGCAGGTATTCCCGGGTGACGCCGAAGCGTCCGGAAGCCACCTGCTTGATGGCGGAATTGAGGTTCGTACCGTAGCGCCCGGGCAGTTCGCCGCCCTCGCCGCTGTTGGATCGCCCGCCAAGGCGGTTCATGGCTTCAGCCAGGCATTCATGGGCTTCCCGGGATATGGAGCCATAGCTCATGGCGCCCGTACGGAAACGCCTGACGATTTCAGACGCAGGCTCCACTTCCTCAAGCGGGATCTCCCGGCAGGCGTCGAACGCGAAGGCCAGCATGGACCGGATGGTCCGCGGGCCTTCGTTCTCCACCCGCTCTGCGTAACGGTCGAACAGCTTTTCGTCGTCCGTCCAGACGGCCTGCTGCAGCAAATGAATGGTTTCCGGTGAATACAGATGCTCTTCCGTCCCTTCGCCTGTACGCAGCTTGTGAATGCCGACGCTGGGCAGGCCGGCGTCAGGCAGCGCAAAGGCAGCGGCATGATGAAAACGGCTGTCCGATTCCACGGTGTTCAGATCAGCTCCGCCAAGAGAAAAAGGCGTATTCGTGAAATACGTATCCACGAACGGCCCGTCAAGGCCTACGGCTTCAAACAGCTGAGCACTCTGATAGGCCTGCAGGGTGGATACGCCCATCTTGGAAGCGATCTTCAGCACGCCGGAGGTGAGAGCGCTGTCGTAATCCCGGATGGCTTCAACCGGGTTTTTCCCAATCAGGCCCTTTCCGCAAAGGGTCCTGACACAATCGTGAGCCAGATACGGGTTCACCGCTCTGGCGCCGTATGCGATCAGCAGCGCCATCTGGTGCACGTCCCGGGGTTCGCCGCTTTCCAGGATCACCGATACCGCCGTTCGCTTTTTAATACGGATCAGGTGCTGTTCAAGCGCTGATACCGCCAGCAGGGAAGGAATGGCAAGATGACCGGCATCCACGCCCCTGTCGGAGAG
>JBGUIY010000196.1:0-19267 GCA_045113475.1 Christensenellales bacterium
ACTTTTCTTCAGAAAAGTCCCCTCCCCTGTAAGGCCCCGTCCGCTCACTCCAACTGCAGCTCATACAGCCGCTTGTAGATCCCGTTCTGCTGCAGGAGTTCCTGGTGGGTGCCGGTTTCACGGATGCGGCCGTGGTGCATGACCATGATGCGGTCGCAGTCCTGGATGGTGGAAAGGCGGTGGGCCACCATGATGGCCGTGCGGCCCTGCATCAGCCGGTGTACGGCCTCCTTGATCCATTGCTCGGTCTCGGTGTCGATGTTGGAGGTGGCCTCGTCCAGGATCAGGATTTTCGGGTCATAGGCGAGGGTGCGGGCGAAGGAGAGCAGCTGCCGCTGGCCGGCGGAATAGGTCGCGCCGCGCTCGGTGACGCGCTCCTCATAGCCGTTGGGCAGGCGCTCGATGAAGCGGGCGGCGTTGACCTCTCGGGCGGCTTCGCGGATCTGGGCGTCGGTGATGTCCTCGTTCAGCAGGCGGATATTGCCGCTGATGTCGCCGGTGAACAGGAACACGTCCTGCTGCACCTGGCCGATGGCGCCGCGCAGCTGCTCGCGGCTCAGCTCCCGGATGTCCACGCCGTCCACGCGGATGGTGCCCTTCTGCACGTCGTAGTAACGGCCGATCAGGTTCAGGATGGAGCTCTTGCCAGCGCCGGTAGCGCCAACGAAAGCCACGCTCTGGCCGGGCTCGATGACGAAGGACACGTCCTTGAGCACCCAGTCCTTCTCGTCTCCGGTGTAGGTGAACCATACGTGGTCGAACTCGATGCGGCCCTTGATTTCCGGCAGGATGACGGGATGTTCGTTTTTCGGGATCAGGGGCCTGGTGTCCAGCAGGGTGAAGATCTTCTCGGAGGAGGCGATGGCGCTCTGCAGGGTGGAGAACTGCTCTGCCAGTTCCTGGATCGGCTCGAAGAAGCTGCCGATGTACTGCAGGAACTTGAACAGCGTGCCGATGGTGATTACGTCCGCCAGGGCGGTCTGTCCGCCGAAATACATGACGATGGCCAGGGCCGCGACGCTCAGCATGTACAGGCCGGGGCGGAAAAGGGCGAAGACCATCATCTCCCGGAAGCCGGCGCGGTACAGGTCGTCGTTCTTCTCCGAGAACTCGTCCAGCTTCTGCTTTTCGCAGCCGAAGACCTGGATGATCTTCATGCCGGACAGGTGCTCGCTCAGATAGGTGTTGATGGCGGTGAGCCGTGTGCGCACCATGCGGTAGGTCTTGCGCGAGATCAGCCGGAAGACCAGCGTCAGCGCCATGACCACCGGCAGCAGCACGAAGCTGTACAGCGCCAGGCGGGTGTTGAGGGAAAGCATGATGATGATCAGGCCCGCGATCTTGACCACGTTGCGGAACAGCTTGATCAGGATGTCGGTAAAGACCTCGTTGATGGACTCCACGTCGTTGGTGGCGCGGGTCACCAGCTTGCCCACCGGCGTGGTGTCGAAGAACCGCATGGTCAGCGACTCGATGTGGGTGAAGATCTCGTTGCGCAGATCGTAGATGATGTCCTGCCCCATCTTCTGCATCATCAGGAACTGGAAGCGGTTGCACAGGAACAGCCCGATCAGGGCCAGCAGGTACTTGGCGCTGGCGATCAGCACGCCCTGAAAGCGCGCGTCCGCCATCTCGCTGGCTGCCCATTCGGTGCGGCCGCTGCTGAGCACGGTCCGGCTGGTCTGGCCGGTAATGAACTCGTCGATGGCGTCGCCGATGATGATGGGCCGCCAGATCTCCAGCCCGGTGGCGACGAGCACCAGGATCAGGCAGACGGAGAAGGTGCCCAGATGGGGCTTCATGTATTTGAGGATGCGGAGGATGGCGTTGCCCTCGTAATGGATATTGTCTGCTGCGTCATGGTCCTCAGCGGGCCGCAGCAGGCTCTTCAGGCGGGCTTTGAGGCCTTTGTGCTTCTCAGGCATGCGCCTCACCTCCCTTCGCGGGAAGCTCTTCGTCGGGATGCTCCTCCCGGAACTGCTTTTCCAGCTGCTGCTTGTCATAAATGGAGCGGTAGAGCCCGCCCAGGGCCAGCAGCTCTGCATGGGTGCCGTATTCGGCACAGCGCCCGTCATCCAGCACCAGCACGTGGTCCGCGTGCTGGATGGTGGAGATGCGGTGGGCGATGATCACGGTGGTGCGGCCCTTCCGCATTTCCCGCAGGCTGGCCAGGATCTTTTCTTCAGTGTCCGTGTCCACGGCGGAGAGCGCGTCGTCCAGCAGCAGGATGGGCGCGTCCTTCATCAGTGCTCGGGCGATGGAGATGCGCTGCTTCTGCCCGCCGGACACGGTCACGCCGCGCTCCCCGACCACGGTCTGATAGCCTTCGGGGAATTCGAGGATGTTTTCGTGCACCTGAGCTGCCTGAGCGGCGCTGACCACGCTCTCATGGCTGGCGTCCGCGGTGGTGAAGGCGATGTTCTTTTCTACTGTGTCGCTGAACAGGAAACTGTCCTGGGGCACGTAAGCGATGTCCCGCCGCAGGACGGCCAGGGGGATCTGCCTGATGGGCCGCCCGTCCAGCATCAGCATGTCGGGACGCGCGGTGTCCCAGAGCCGGGTCAGCAGGTTTGCCAGGGTAGTCTTGCCGCTGCCGGTGCGGCCGATGACCGCCAGGGTCTCCCCGGCGTTCACGTGCACGGAGATGTCCTTGAGGGCGGGCCGGGCTTCCGCGCCGGGATAGGCGAAGGTGAGGCCCTTCAGGTCGATGGCGCCGGCAAGAGCGGTCACGGCGGGGTCGCCCTCGTCGCGGATATCGGGCTGCTCGTCCAGGATGGCGCGGATGCGCTTCAGGGACGCCATGCCCTGGGAGACCGAGGAGACGGCCTCGCCCACCGCGATCATGGGCCAGACCAGCATGCCCACATAGCTGTTGAAGGCCACGAACTGGCCGGGAGTGATCTCCCCGTAAATGGCCAGGCGGCCGCCGTACAGCAGGGTCATGAGCAGGGAAAGGCCGATGACCAGCTCCAGGATGGGGATGGCGATGGCCACCAGCCGCACCACGGCCAGGTTCTTCTCCCGGTTCTTGGCGTTGACCCGGGCGAAGGCCTTCAGCTGCGCCATTTCCTGCACGAAGGCTTTGATCACGCGGATGCCGCTGATGGATTCCTGTACCTGGTCGGTGAGCTCGGAAAACGCCTCCTGCTTTTTCAGGAAGCGGCGGTGCATGTGCTTGCCGAAGAACACGTTGCCCACCACGATGACGATCATGGGGGAAACGGCGGTCAGGGTCAGCCGCACATCCACGAAGGCGATCATGTTCCACAGCACCAGGATCAGCATCACGCTGGCGTCGAAGATGGTGATGACCGTCATGCCCAGCAGCTTGCGCACGGACATCAGGTCGTTGGTAAAGTGCGCCATCAGGTCGCCGGTCTTATGCTCGTTGAAGTAGCCCATGGACAGGGTCTCCAGGTGCGCGAACATATCCCGCCGCAGGTCCCGCTCCACACAGCGCGCGGAACCGAACAGGAAATACCGCCAGCCGAAACGGCCGACGGTGATGATCGCGCCCATGCCCAGCAGCCGCAGTACGATATCCCTGATCTGCGGCAGGCCGAAGCCCGTCTGCGCCCGCTGGGTGAGCCCGTCGATGAGTTCCCCTGACAGGAGGGGCACATTGGCGTTAACCCTGTCCACGATGAACAGGGCCAGGATGCCCAGCATATACCTGAACCAGTACTTTCGCAGGTACCTGAGCGCCAGTTTCAGTTCTCTGTTCATCATCAGAATGTCTTACGGCTGTCCAGCAGGATGGTCACCGGGCCGTCGTTGACCAGGGACACCTGCATGTGGGTGCGGAAAACGCCTGTCTCCACAGGCACGCCCGCTTCGCTGATCAGCCTGCAGGTGAGCTCGTAGAGCCGGTTGGCCTCTTCAGGGCGCTCGGCGGCGGTAAAGCCCGGGCGGTTCTGGCCGCGGGCGTCGCCCAGCAGGGTGAACTGGCTCACGCACAGGATCTGCCCGCCGATGTCCACCACCGAGCGGTTCATCTTCTCCTGTTCGTCCTCGAAGATGCGCAGCTTCACGAGCTTGTTCGCCATATACTTCGCGTCCGCTTCCGTGTCTCCCGTCTCGACGCCGAGCAGCACGCACAGGCCGGGGCCGATGCGGCCGCTCTCCTCGCCTTCGGACGTGACGCACGCGGTCACGACACGCTGAACGACTGCACGCATGATAAACCTCCATTCGCAGGAAAAGCCATCCGGCGTTCAGCCGGATGGCGGATGGACAGGATCGGGTGGTTACGGCATCAGCAGCCGGACGCGGTAAACGGCTTCCAGACTGTCGATGGCGTTCGTCACCGCTCCGCTGGGCTTGTCGCTCAGGTCGAGGACCGTGTAGGCGTAGGCGCCGCGGGACTGGTTGACCATGTTTTCGATGTTCAGGCCCGCTTCCGCCAGGGCAGCGGTGATGGAGCCGATGACGTTGGGCACGTTCTTGTGCAGCACGGTCAGGCGCGGCATGGTGACGGCGCCCAGCTTGCAGTTCGGGTAGTTCACGCTGTTCGTGATCTCGCCCCGGAGCAGGTAGTTCTCGATCTGCTCCGCGATCATGCGCACGCAGTTGTCCTCGCTCTCAGGCGTGGAAGCGCCCAAGTGCGGCAGGAACACGGTGTTCTTTACGTGCATGAGGGCGCCGACGGGGAAGTCGGAGATGTAGGCGCGCAGCTTGCCGCTGTTCAGCGCATCGGCCACGGCCTGGCTGTCCACCAGGGCGTCGCGGGCGAAGTTCAAGAGCGCCGCGCCGTGCTTCATCTGCTCGATGGCGGCGTCGTCGATCATTTTGCGGGTGCCGTCCGTCAGCGGGATGTGCAGGGTCACGTAATCGGATTCGCGCAGGACCTCGCTCACGTCGGTGGAATGCTTGACGGAGCGGGAGAGGTTCCAGGCGTGATCCACGGAGATGTAGGGGTCGTAGCCCAGCACCTTCATGCCCAGGGAAGCGCCGGCATTGGCCACCAGCACGCCGATGGCGCCCAGGCCGATGACGCCCAGGGTCTTGCCCTTGAGCTCAGGGCCGACGAACTGCTTTTTGCCTTTTTCCACCAGCTTGGTGAGCTCGGGGTCGTCCGCGTTGTCCAGCGTCCAGCGGATGCCCTCGACGATGCGGCGGGAGGCCAGCAGCAGGCCGGCCACCACCAGTTCCTTGACGGCGTTGGCGTTGGCGCCGGGGGTGTTGAACACGACCACGCCTTTTTCCGCCATCTTGTCCAGCGGGATATTGTTGACGCCCACGCCCGCGCGGCCGACGCACATCCAGCTGTCCTCGATGGGCAGGCTCTGCATGTCCGCGCTGCGCACGATCACGGCGTCCGCCTGCTCGGCTTCAGGGCTGACCAGGTATTTGTCCCCGGGCAGGATGTCGCGGTAGACGGGGGAAATGGGGTTCAGCGTTTTGATCTTATACATCAGGCATTCTCCTTCTCAAAGGCTTTCAGGAACGCGCACAGCGCCTGCACGCCCTCGATGGGCATGGCGTTGTAGATGCTCGCCCTCAGGCCGCCCACCAGGCGGTGGCCCTTCAGGTTGACCAGGCCGGCCTTGGCGGCTTCGGCGACGAACTTGGCGTCCAGATCGGGGTTGGGCGTGGTGAAGGTCACGTTCATGCGGGAGCGGCTGCCCGGCTGGGCGGTGGTCTTGTAGAAGGCGCTGGCGTCCAGCGTTTCGTACAGCAGCTTCGCCTTTTCGATGTTCACTTTCTCAATGCCCTCGACGCCGCCCTGGGCTTTCAGCCACTTGAGGCAGAGGCCCATCAGGTACACGGTGTAGGTGGGCGGGGTGTTGAGCATGGAGCCCTTCTCGGCCTCGAGGGTCCAGTTGAAGATCTTGGGGCAGAGGGGAGAGGGATTGCCCAGCAGGTCGTTGCGCACGATCACCACCGCCAGGCCCGCGGGGCCGATATTCTTCTGCGCGCCGGCGAAGATCACGCCGAATTTGCTGACATCGTAGGGCTCGGAGAGGATGTTGCTGGACATGTCCGCCACCAGCGGAACCTTGCCGGTGTCCGGCAGGCTGGGATAGCGGGTGCCGAAGATCGTGTTGTTGGTGCAGATATAGAAGTAGTCCGCGTCGGGATTCACCATATCCTTCGTGATCTCGGGGATATAGGTGTAATTGTCCTCCCGGGAGGACGCCGCGCAGCGGATGTCGCCGTAGGCTTTGGCCTGGCTCAGCGCGCCGTGGGCGAAATTGCCCGTGTCCGCGTAGTCGGCGGTGGTCTTGAGCAGGTTCAGCGGAACCGCGGCGAACTGGCCGGTGGCGCCGCCGTGCAGCAGCAGGACTGTATAGTTATCCGGGATATGCATGAGGTCCTTGAGCAGCGCGACGGACTCGTCAAAAATGGCCTGATAGCCTTTAGATCGGTGGCTCATCTCCATGACGGACATGCCCGTGCCCTGGTAACTCAGCATTTCGGCGGCGGCTGTTTCCAGCGCCTGCTGGGGCAGCATCGCCGGACCCGGCGCAAAATTGTAAACCCTTTCCATGTGCGACTCCTCCTGTTCTGACCGGCCATGTCAAGTGAAAAAGCGGTCATGCGCTATTGTACTGCAAAAAAACGGTCCGCGCAACAGATTGCGCGGGCCGGAATGTTCAAATAATGCATAAAATGCAATACTGACGAACGACTGGCAAAACCGGGGCCGTTTTATGGCCGGATCAGGCGTGATACGGACGCCTGTATTCCGGGTCCCGGCCTGTGGAGATCTCATATCTTTACTCTTTATTCTGTTTGCGCGTCCCCTTATATTCGAGGCACAGCATCGTCAGGTCGTCAAACTGTTCTGCGGAGCCGACGAAGGCATCCACTTCCTCGTGTACGCTGGCCAGGATCCCGTCCGGGGTTTCGCCCTGGTGCCTGTTCAGCGCGGAGATCATCCGGTCCGTGCCGAACATTTCCTCTTCGCCGTCCGTGGCTTCGGGCACGCCGTCCGTGTACAGGAAGAGCTTGTCGCCGGGCTGGAGCTGGAGGCTGTACTCTTTGTACTTGACGCCGTCCATACCGCCGATCACGAAGCCGTGCTTGTCCTTGAAGACCTCGAAGGTGCCGTCGGCCCGCTTGATGGCCGGATACTCGTGGCCGGCGTTCGCTGCGACCAGCTTGCCGGTGGAGATTTCCAGGATGCCGAGCCATACGGTGACGAACATTTCCATCGGGTTGTTGGAACAGATGGCCCTGTTGGTCTTTGCCAGGATCTCCGCCGGGGAGCCGCCCTGCAGGGCGTTGCTCTGCAGGATGATCTTGGAAGCCATCATGAACAGCGCGCCGGGCACGCCTTTGCCGCTCACGTCCGCCATGATCAGCGCCAGGTGGTCGTCATCAATCAGGAAAAAGTCGTAGAAATCGCCGCCGACCTCCTTGGCGGGGTCCATGCAGGCATAGAGATCGAACTCGGGCCGGTCAGGGAAAGCCGGGAAGATGCTGGGCAGCATGCCTTCCTGGATCTGCTTGGCCATCTGCAGCTCGGTGCCGATGCGCGCCTTCTCCGCGGTCACGCGTTCAAGCTCGGACATAAACTCCACTGTCTTGTGAGACAGATTGGCAAAGGATTCCGCCAGCACCTGGATCTCGTCCCCGGTGCGGTAGGCGTCTTCCATCCTGAATTCGGGGTTTTCCTCGCCCAGGGTGGTTATCTGCTTGGTGATCCTGTTCAGCGGCCGGACGATGCGCTTGCCTACCAGGATCGCTGCGGCACCCGCCACCAGGGTCAGCAGTACTACCAGGATCATGATGGAGTGGGTCCTCTCCCTGATTTTATCCTGATAGAGCGCGCGGGCGTCGCTGGTGATCTGGTCATAGCTGTTCAGCAGCGTGACTTCCACCTGATCCACCTTTTCCTTGGGGAAGGCTGTGAACAGCGTCCAGCCGACGGTTTCGATGGGAACGCCCATCATATAATAGTCATTGCCGTTTACGGGGACGACCTGCGTGTCGGCCATCCTGCCCGTCATGGCGTCGTTTACTAGATGGGCCAGTTCCTTGTTTTCGGACTGGCGCAGGTCGACGGCGCTGGCGCTCTCG
Organism: Christensenellales bacterium; assembly: GCA_045113475.1. Classification (GTDB taxonomy): domain Bacteria; phylum Bacillota; class Clostridia; order Christensenellales; family Aristaeellaceae; genus UBA4246. Next base: position 8,026 of record JBGUIY010000196.1, read on the forward strand.
CTCACCTGGAGCACTTCCGGATTGGGCGAGTAGATGACGTGGCCTTCCTTATTGACGATCCAGCTGTAGCCGCCGTCCACAACGAGATCCCGCATCACCGATTCCATGGCGTGCAGGAAAAGGTCTGAGCCCACCACGGCTGCCAGTTTCCCGTCCGGGCCGTAGACCGGCATGGCGCACACGACGCTCATTTCCTTGGTCGTGGCGTCCACCTCCAGGTCGGAGAAAACGAGGGTGCCCGCTTCCGCCGCCTGCTTGTACCAGAAGCGGGTACGGGCGTCATAGTTCATAAGGCTCCCGTCTTTTTCGAACCAGTCGGCGGAGGATTGGTTGATCGACAGGAAGAAGCCTTCCGGCATGCCTACGAAAATGTTGTCGGAACCGGTGGCGCCGCACAGGGAAATCATCAGGTCGGACAGGTTGGATACCAGGCCGGCCCGGGCCGCAAGAGCCGGATCCGACGGATCGACGTCCTCCGGCCAGATCATCTGCGCAACCAGCCGCCCGTTCTGGGAGGCGTCCGGCGCCGAGTAAGGCTTCGGGGGAAAGCTGTCCGGATCGGCAAAGATCTTTGACGCGTAATCGCTGACCAGCGTGACCCGCGCTTTGATGTCCCGGAACATCTCGTCGACGATCTGCGCCTCCATGCCCGTGGTGCGTTCCATGCTCGACCGGGTGACCTTGGTCATGGTCTCGGAGATGATGCCGGAAGTGGTATCCTGCTGGCGCTTGCTGGTTTCCGTCGTCAGTGATGACAGCATCTTGCTCTGGCTCATGGTGACCGCTATAAACGCCCCTGTCATCAGGATCACGGTGAGCAGGATCAGGTTGAAGATCTTGTTTTCGATCCCGCCGATCACCAGATGCTTGAACTTTTTCACGTTGGATGCGCCCCTTCGTTTCTTTTTGGCTTATCTTATACTATTCTCAAGTTAAAAGAGCGAAATATTGTGCTTGGATTGTTCGTCCTATCAAGGAAAACACCCGAAAGCGTACCCAGAGGTACGGTGAGGGTGGCTGACGCAGAGAGGGCGGACAAGACGGGCACAAGATGAACTATTTAAATTTGAGAATAGTATTACAGCACGCTCATGATCGCGTCGAAAAGCTCGTCGTACTCTTCAAAGGCCGGCAGTTCGGGATGGTCGCGCTTGATCTGCTCGGTGGATTTGAAAAGGAAGCCCGCCTTGCTGGCCTGGATCATGCCCAGGTCGTTGTAGCTGTCGCCAGCGGCGATGGTGTCAAAGCCGACGGACTGCAGGGCGCGGACGGTGGACAGCTTGGACTTCTCGCACCGCATTTTGAAGCCCGTCACGGTGCCGTCCGGGGCCACCTCCAGGGTATTGCAGAAGATGGTGGGCCAGTTCAGCTTTTTCATCAGCGGCGTCGCGAACTGGGTAAAGGTATCGCTCAGGATCAGCACCTGGGTCTCGGCCCGCAGTTTGTCCAGGAATTCCCGGGCCCCGGGCATGGGATCCACCTTTTCGATGGTGGCTTTGATTTCATTGAGGCCCAGGCCGTGCTCGTGCAGAATGCCGATGCGCCAGTTCATCAGCTTGTTGTAGTCCGGCTCGTCACGGGTGGTGCGCTTGAGCTCCGGGATGCCGCTGGCTTTGGAAAAGGCGATCCAGATCTCCGGTACGAGGACGCCTTCGAGGTCGAGACATACGATGTTCATGGTTTACCTCCGTTGATCTTTATTGCGCGCGGCTGGCGCCGCTTATTTGCCGCTTATTCTTCCTTTTCACCGGCTTCAGTGCCGTCCACATGGATCAGCTGCACGGTGGCCTGCTCCACGCGGTGCTCCTGCAGGTCATCCACATGGATGCGCAGGGCGTCGTAGGGGCCGGATTCCGGCGCTTCCAGGTCTTTCGTCAGCGGGATCGTGGTTTCGGGCTGGGTGCCGTCTTCGGGGATCTCGGCGAAGCGGCTCAGGAACAGGCCGCCCAGGGTGTCGTAGTCCTCGTTTTCCGGGATCTCGATGCCCATCTCCTCGCCCAGGGCTTCCAGCTCCACGGAGCCGTCCGCACGCCAGGTGTCGTCGCTGATCTTCTGGATTTCCGGAGCGCTCTCGGGCTTGTCGTACTCGTCGAAGATGTCACCGACGATCTGCTCCAGCAGGTCCTCCATGGTCACCAGGCCGCTGATGCCGCCGTACTCGTCCACCACCATGGCCATATGGTTCTTGGTCAGCTGCATGTTTTTGAGCAGCACGCCCGCCTTCACCGTCTCCGGCACGAAATAGGGCTCCCTGAGCAGCTTGCGCAGGGGTTTCTTCTCCCCGGGGCGCTTGTTCATGTTCAGCAGGAAATCCTTGGCGAACAGGATGCCCACGATGTCGTCCGTATTTTCGTCGTATACCGGGAAGCGGGAGCGGCCCGTGTCCGAGATGAGGTCGCACACGGTCTTTTCGTCGTCCCCGATCCACACGGCAGTCATGTCCACCCGGTGCACCATGCAGTCCGCGGCGTTCAGGTCGCCGAAATCGAATACGTTTTCCAGCAGTTCGTGCTCGTCGCCTTCCAGCTCGCCCTTCTCCTCGCCCAGGTCCATCATGGCGCGGATCTCGTCCTCGGTGCCGTGGCCGCCGGGCTCGCCGTCCTCCTCCATTTTCAGGGAGGGCATGGCCTGCTGGATGCGCTCGTTCAGGGCGGTGATGGGCCGCAGAAAGGCGCTCAGCCCGTTGTACAGCGGGGCGAAAGCGCGCACCAGCCCGTTTGCGTGCCTGCGGGCCGCCCGGGCGGGCAGCAGGGTGCAGATGAAGTGGATGGTCAGGGTCACGATCATCGCGGCCAGGGGCTGCTGCCAGGCGTTCAGCCCAGGAAAACAGCGGGCGGTCAGGAAACCGAGACAGACATAGAAATACAGCCGCAAGGTGCGCAATGCGCTCCTGGCGGCAGACATTTTATTCAGAAGCTTGTTCAGGGCCTTGCCCGCGCCGCGGCGCAGGCTGTCCTGACGGCAGCTTTTCAGCGCTTCATACATGAGAACCGTGCCCATCAGCAGGAACGCTGTGAGCACGGGCAGGATCCATCGTCCGATGGGGACTTCCAAATTGATTCCTCCTCAAATTGCCGGGATCAGTTTTCCTCAAACAGTCCCGCCGCGTCGTCCAGCAGCTTCTGCTGGTTGGTGAGCAGGGTCTCCAGCTTTTTGCGGTATTCGCGGGCGGATTCGCGCAGGGTGCGCAGGGCCTCGTCCATTTCCTCGCGCTCCTTCTGCTGGAGCTTGAGCTGGTCGTCCACCTTGGCCTGGGCCTCGTCCACGATGCGCTTCGCTTCGTTCTTCGCGTCGTTGACGGTCTCCTTGTATACGCGCTGGGCGGCCTGCAGCAGGGCAGCGGCTTCCGCACCCAGATCGGTGCGCAGGGGAGCCTTCTTGGGTTCGGGTTCGGCGGGCGCTTTTTCTTCCGCTTCCGGCGCCGGTTCCACGGCGTCCAGGGGGGCGGGCACGTTGACGGCGGGACGGGCGCTGCGCATGGGCTGGGCGGCGGCCTGGCTGGCCTGGCTCAGCTTGATCTGCAGGCTCTGGATCTCATCGTTCAAGCGGTCCATTTCGTCGCAGATCTCGTCCAGGAACATATCGACCTCTTTGCGCTTGTAGCCCATGGGAGCGGTCGTGAATTCCTTGTTTTCTATCATCTGAACGGTGATTGCCATTTCATACCTCCGTATGACGGGTAAAGACTCAGTTCACAGCCTCCATGCGGTCGGGCACGTAGCCGGTGCCGGGACGCTGGCTCTCAAAGTTCGGGGCGGCGGGGGCCTGCATGGGCTGCTGGTAGTAGAAGGGCGCCTGCTGCGGTTCCGGCGCGGGCGCGCGGTATTCGAAGCCGTTCTCGTCCACCGGGGCCTGGTAGCTGGGCGGATAAGCACCCTGCTGCGGCGCGTAGGCGTTCTGGTGCGCCTGTGCGCGCTGCGGCGCCTGCTGCGGACGGCGCATGCTGTTCATCTGGCTGGTGGCGGCGTCGGCCATCACGGCGAAGCTGGCGGGGGCCAGCAGGTAAGCACCGTGGCGTGAAACCTTGGTGATGGTGGCGTTCAGGGAGAAGCACGCGCCGGAAAGGGTGTCCACATAGCGGCGCATTTCCGCGGTGTCGCCCACATTCTCCATAATGACCATCAGCGCGTTGCCCTGCCGCAGCATGGAAATGGCCAGGCGGCATTCCGAGTTGTTGCGCAGGTTCAGCACGCAGATGCCCATCTGAGCGGGCTGGGCCTGCTGCTCCGGCATGGGCTGTTCGCCCGTATATGCGCCGGGGAAGGGCACCATGGTGGGATTGTCCTGCCTGGCGCGGCTGCGCTGCTCCTCGATCTGGGCGGCGAACTGCGTCATGGGCTGGGGCTGCTGAGGCTGCTGGGGAACCTGCTGCTGCGGATACACCTGCTGCTGGTAGGCGCCCTGGAAAGGCGGCTGCCAGGCCTGCTGCTCGACAGGCGGCTCCTCCGCCACGCGCTGCTGGGCGCTCCTGCGTCCGCGGCGCGGTTTTTCTTCTTCAAAAGGCGGTTCGTCGTCGCTGTAAGCGCCGGAGCCGTAACCGCTCCCGCGTTCTTCATACAGAAAGCGCGACATGGCTGTCTGCGCTTTATACTTTAATGTGGAAAACAGATTTCTTCTGCCGGGCATAAGCAAAAGACCTCCTGCAGCTATCCTTTTTAGCGATCCCCTGCGCACAGAGAATCATTATCCATTATAACCGCTGTGTAACGTTTTTGCAACAGGTTCTTTAACAAAATTTACGACATTTTACAGCATTTTTAAAGAAATCCGGCCCGCCGGCGGGCGGTGTCCTCCGGCTGCGCGGCGCATGCTGAGGATATCCATGTGGTATCAGGCATAAACACTAATTTTGCGAAAATTACGCAAATTTTAAGCGTCTGATCTTGTTTTTTTTATGTTTTTGAAGTATAATGTCCAACCAGAAGGCGCCATATGACGTCTCCGATCATCTATACTTTCAGGAGGATAGCATATGCGTAAACTGTTTGCTGCGCTGCTGGCGATGATGATGATCGTCAGCCTGTGCGGGATCAGCCTGGCTGAGACTGCACACAAGACTCCCATGACTCCCGGCACCTACGAAGGTTCCGCCCAGGGACAGAACGACAAGGTCGTCGTTGCTGTGACCGTCAGCGCGGACAAGATCGAAAAAGTCGAGATCAAGGCTCATCAGGAAACCCCCGGCATCGGCGCTCCCCTGACCGAGGAAGGCCTTGAGGGTGACACGCCTCTGGCCGTGCTGCCCCAGCGCATCGTGGACGCCCAGTCCTATGGCGTGGACTCCGTTTCCGGCGCGACCATCACCAGCTTCGCCGTGAAGAACGCCGTCAAGGAAGCCCTGAAGGCTGCCGGCGCGAACACCGACGAGTGGAAGGCTGCCCCCGAAAAGGCTGCTCCCGAAGCCAAGGAGCTGACCGCTGACGTGGTCATCCTGGGCGGCGGCGGCGCCGGTCTGGCGGCTGCGATCTCCGCGTTCGAGAACGGCGCGGAATCCGTGATCATCGTTGAAAAGTGCGGCGCGGTCGGCGGCGATACGCTGGTTTGCGGCGCGATCTACAACACCCCCGACGAGCCCCTGCAGTCCGTGGAGACGATGACCGACGCGAAGCGCGCCACCATCGAAGCCGCGCTGGCCAAGGAGCCCGTGAGCGAAGCCCACAAGGAACTCCAGGACATCGTCCGCAAGGAATTCGAAGCCTACAAGGCCGCCAACCGCACCGATATCTTTGATACCGAAGCCTGGTACGCCCTGCAGACCTATGACGGCGGCGACGATGTCGCTGACCTGGATCTGGTCAAGGTGCTGACCTACAACGCCAAGGACGGTTTCGACTGGATCGTGGCGAAGGGCATGCAGTTCTCCGATAAGATCGGCCAGGGCGCCGGCTCTCTGTGGCAGCGCACCCACACCTCCATCAAGCAGATGGGCACCGGCTTCATCACCACCTACGTGGAAGCGCTCAAGGGCTACGGCGACAAGTACACCCTGCTGACCTCCACCACCGCCAAGACCATCGTCCGCAACGACGAAGGCCGCGTTGTCGGCGCGACTGCTGAAGACAAGGCCGGCAACACCTACACCCTGACCGCCAACAAGGGCGTCGTGCTGGCCACCGGCGGCTTCTCCGCCAACGGCAAGATGGCGCAGAAGTACAATACCTCCGGCAAGTGGAACGACCTGAGCAGCGTCAAGACCACCAACCGCTGGGCCTGCTCTCAGGGCGACGGCATTGAGATGGCCACCGCTATCGGCGCCGACCTGTTCCAGATGGAGCAGATCCAGCTGCTGTACCTGGGCAACCTGAAGGACGGCCAGCTGACCAAGTACCCGACCCGTGTGGTCAACGGCACCGATCAGGAGATCTTCATCAACAAGGAAGGCAAGCGCTTCGTGCAGGAAGACGGCCGCCGCGACCAGATCTGCCTGGCTTCCCTGCAGCAGACGGACGGCATGTTCTACTTCCTCGAGTCCGCTGACGGCACCTATGTCGACATCGACCAGGCGATCTCCGCCGACGGCTTCACCCTCCGCTTCCTCGAGGAGCAGGGCTACATCTACGTGGCCGACACGCTGGACGAAATGGCTGAGAAGCTGAACAAGGCCGGCGCGAACATGACCGCGGAAGACCTGAAGGCCACCGTCGCCGCGTTCAACCAGTGCGTTGAGAACGACGCTGACCCCGAGTTCGGCCGCACCCTGTTCTCCATCAAGCTGGAGCACGGCCCCTGGGTCGCCACTCCCCGTCAGGCCTGCCTGCACCACACCATGGGCGGCGTGCACATCAACCCCGAGTGCCGCGTGCTCGATACTGAAGGCAACGTGATCCCCGGCCTCGTAGCTGCGGGTGAAGTCACCGGCGGTATCCACGGCGCCAACCGCCTGGGCGGCAACGCTGTGGTCGACACCGTGGTCTTCGGCAAGCTCGCCGGCGAGACCATCATGAAGTAATCCCTCTGCCGGAAGGCGGAACCGGGCCTGCTGCGTTTTATCGCGGCGGGCCCTTTCTGCTGCCCAAATTGACTGAAATGACCGCTCTGTGGTATAATCTCTGACACGGCGGCCCGGCCATCCGGGCAGCAACGGAGGAAACATGGACAGTTTTGATCAGCTGCTTTCAGTACCCGGCGGGGCGTCGATCCCGGTGCGGCGCGTCATCGACAAAATGAACGAGTACATGAGCCGCCTGGATTACGCCGGCGCGGAGCGCCACCTGAATTACTGGCTGGCGGAGGCGCGGGCCGGGGGAGACCGGCGCGGGGAGCTGACCGTGCTGAACGAGCTGATCGGGCACTGCCGCAAGACCGGCCGGAAGGAAGCGGCGGAGCGGTATTCCGGGGAAGCGCTCAATCTGCTCGAAGCGCTGGAGCTGGGCGGCAGCGTCACGGCGGGAACGACGTATATCAATATCGCGACCGCGGCTTACGTGTTCGGGGATTACGGGCGGTCCATGGACATGTTCGACCGGGCGGAAAGCGTTTACCTGCGGAATCCGGATACGGACCCGCAGCAGCTGGGCGGCCTGTACAACAATATGGGGCTGACCCTGACGGCGCTCAGGCGGTATGACGAGGCCATGGCAGCTTATGAGAAAGCGCTCGGTCAGATGGACAAGGTGCCCGGCGGCGCGCCGGAACAGGCGGAAACCTGCCTGAACATGGCGAATACGCTGGAATACCGGTACGGCGCCGTGGAAGCTGAGGAACGGATCAACGAACTGCTCGACCGGGCGGAAGCCCTGCTGGACAGCCCGGATGTGGTCAGGGACGGGTATTTCGCCTATGTCTGCGACCATTGCGCGCCGACCTTCGAGCATTACGGGTATTTCCTGACCGCAGCAAAACTGAGGGAATGGACGAAACGGTATTATGAACGGACTTGAACTTGCCCGCGCCTACTACGAGGCTTACGGAAAGCCCATGCTGGAGCGGGATTTTCCCAGCCTGCTGCCCCTGATCGCCGTGGGGCTGACCGGCAGCGGCTCCGAGTGCTATGGGTATGATGACGGACTCTCCCGGGAACACGATTTTGAGCCGGGTTTCTGCATTTTCCTGCCGGACGAAACGGTGATCGACCGGCCGACGGCTTTCCGCCTGGAGCGCGCCTACGCAAAGCTGCCCAAAGCCATGGACGGCGCGTCCCGCGGACTGACGGCCCCCACGGGCGGGCCGCGAAAGGGCGTGCTGCGCACGGCAGAATACTTTACGGATAAGGTCGGCGCGGCGGACGGCGTGCTGACGGCAGAGCAGTGGCTGCGCCTGCCGGACTACGCCCTGAGCGAGGCCACCAACGGTGAGGTTTTCGATGATCCCTACGGCGAGGTGACGCGCATCCGCTCGCGGCTCATGGACCAGCCGGAGGATGTCCGCCGGAAAAAGCTGGCGGGCCATGTGCTGCTGATGGCCCAGGCGGGACAGTACAATTACGCCCGCTGCCTGCGCCACGGGGAGACCGGCGCGGCGCAGCTGGCTGTGTGCCGCTTCGCGGAGAGCGCCATGCAGACGGTGTTCCTGCTGAACCGGGTCTACATGCCCTATTACAAGTGGAGTTTCCGCGCCATGCGCGGGCTGCCGAAACTCAGCCTGCTGGCGGAACTGCTGGAATACCTGCTGACCACGGACAACGACGGCGAACGCGCCCAGGACAAGCAGGATGTGATCGAGAGCATCGCCGCGGACGTCATCGATGAACTGATCGGCCAGGGACTGACGAAAGCGAACTGCGGCGACCTCGAAAAGCATGCCTATTCCATCCAGGACGGCATCCGGAACGCCGACCTCCGGAACATGCACATCCTGACGGCGGTATAAGGGAGAAGTACGATGCTGAAGATATATGGCCTTCAGAAAATGACCCTGCTGGATTATCCGGGGCACGTGGCCTGCACGGTGTTCCTGAATGCCTGCAATTTCCGCTGCCCCTACTGCCACAATTTCGAACTGGTGACCGGGGACGCGCCTCCCGTCATGGAGACGGAAGAGCTGTACGCCTTTCTCGGCAAGCGCCGCGGCCTGCTGGACGGCGTGGCCATCACCGGCGGCGAACCCTGCCTGCATCCGGAACTGCCTGAACTGATCTGCGGCATCCGTGCCCTGGGGTTTCGGGTCAAGCTGGACACAAACGGCTGTTATCCCGCCATGCTGCGCCGCCTGCTGGAGGAAGGGCTGGTGGATTATGTCGCCATGGACATCAAGAACAGCCCCGCCCGCTACGCGGCGACGGTCGGCCTGGTAACGGCCGACATCGCGCCGGTCCGGGAGAGCGTGGATCTGCTCAAGCATTCCGGTATCGATTACGAATTCCGCACCACGGTGGTGGATGAGCTGCACGACGAGAAGGATTTCGCTGAGATCGGCGCATGGATCAGCGGCGCGAAGCGCTATTACCTCCAGGCATTTACCGACCGTGATACCGTCCCCTTCGGCGGCTTCCATGCACCCGGCGCCGAAAAGATGCAGAAATGCCTCGATCAGGTCAGGGCTTTTGTGGGAACGGCGGAAATCCGCGGGATGGAACTGTAAGGAGAAAGGTGCGGAGCTGTCCTGCCATGCTCCGGCTGCGGAAGGGAACGGGTGATGCGCATGAAAACGCTGATCGAGCTCTATGACGAGCGGCCGCTGGACAACGTGCTGGCGACCGAAATGTTCAGGCCGGAGGAAACCGTCTACGTCTGCCCGCCGGAGGTGGCAGGGGACGCGGCGCTGCGGGCCTCCCTGCGCCGGTATTTCAGGCTGCGGGGCTGCGGCACGCGGCTCAGCTTCGTACCGGTCAGCATGCTGGACGAGCCGAGGATCGAGAAAAAGATCCGACAGATCATCGACACGCGGGCGGACTGTGCCATCGATATTTCCGGCGGCACGGATGCCGCGCTGTTCGCAGCCGGCGCGGTATCGGGGGATACGGTGCCCGTGATCACCTACAGCCGCGGCAAGAACTCCTTTTTCGAGATCAAGAACGCGCCTTTCGCCCGGGACCTGCCCTGCACCGTACGCCTGGACGCCCGCGCCTGCCTGATGATGGCCGGCGGCGAGCTGCTCCCGGGCCGGGAGGACAACCGGTCCCTGCGCTCCAGGCTGGATCAGATCGACCGGCTGTTCGGGATCTACCGGAAATACCGCCGGATCTGGAACGACCAGATCGCCTATATCCAGCGGATCTCCCGGGCCGACGACCCGGAACTGGACGCGGAAGGCGAACGGCGGGGCAAAGCGAACAACCGCGCTGTGACTGCGGACGAGGGCCTGCTGCAGGCGCTGGCCGCCCAGGGACTGATCCACGATCTGCGGCTGACGGAGGATGAGGTGGCCTTCCGCTTCGAGGACGACATGGTGCGCTTCTGGCTCAGGGACATGGGCTCCGTGCTGGAGCTGCAGGTCTACCGTGCGTGCCTGCAGGCGGACTGCTTTGACGACTGCATCCTGAGCGCCGTGGTCAACTGGCAGGGCATGGACGCGCCGGCCCAGGCTGTCACCAACGAGATCGACGTGATGTGCGTGCGGGGCGTGATGCCGCTGTTCATCAGCTGCAAGACCTGTGAGATCAAGACCGAAGCGCTGAACGAGCTGGCGATCCTGCGGGATCGCTTCGGCGGCAAGGGTTCCCGTGCCGCCATTGTCACCAGCGCCAGCGCTACCCGCAGCCGCCGCCTCATGCTCAAGCGCGCGGCCGAACTGAGCATTGAGGTCATTGAGTGGGAAGATATCGAACTGGGACGGCTTGCGGAGAAGCTGGCCGGCAGGAAAAACCTGTGATGAAGCGCATTGCTGCAGCCGCTCTGCTGGCGCTGGCGGCTGTTGCCGTGCTGATTTGGTTTGGCTTCAGAGGAATATGCGACCTGACCGTATCGGCGTCGTTCCGCATCAACGATCCGGCGGTTTATGCGCATGGGTATGTGGAACAAACCGTTCTTCCCGCCGATGAAGCTGCGGTCGCCCGGGGAAACTGGGACGCAGCGCCGGCCAGGGTGCGGTTCCGGGCCGGCGTTTTGCACACCGCCTTTGATCATGGCCTGACTGCCGTCAGCGGCGTGATCCCAAGGCAGAGCCTGGAAGCCGCATGGCCCGGGACGCCTTATCACGGAGACTGGCCGTTTACCGTTTCCATATACAATACCAGCTCCGGCAGGAGATTCCATATGTATCTCGACATCCGGTACGACGCGGAAACGGACGCGGCTTCCGCTGACCTTTATGTTTTTCAGGACGGCAGCGCGCATGCCGCCACCGATCACTGGAGCGGAAAGCT
>JBGUIY010000197.1:0-6152 GCA_045113475.1 Christensenellales bacterium
CTCGTGCTCCTCGTCGATCAGGATCGCGCCCAGGTTTTCCACCGGCGCGAAAATGGCGGAGCGGGCGCCGATCACTAGCCGGGCGTCCCCGCGCCGGATGCGCCGCCACTCGTCGTAGCGCTCGCCGGCGCTGAGCCGGGAGTGCAGGATGGCGGTCTCCCCGCCGAAGCGGGCGCGGAACCAGTCCACCATCTGCCCGGTCAGGGCGATCTCCGGCACCAGCAGGATCACGCCGCGGCCCGCGCTCAGGCAGGCTTCCGCCGCGTGCATATAGACTTCGGTCTTGCCCGACCCCGTGACGCCGTACAGCAGGAAACAGCGGTCGGAAGACCGCAGGGGCGGCGAACCCGCGCTGTCCGCCCGCCGGAGACGGGCAAAGGCCATGTCCAGCTCCTCCATGGCGTCCCGCTGGTCCTCCGTGGGTTCGGGGGCCGCGGTTTCCGCCTGCGGCGCAGGATGGGGCGTACGCAGCGTTTCGCGCTCAGAGGTCCGCACCAGGCCTTCGCTCTGCAGGCTTTCCACCACTTCCCTGGGGTCCCGCACCAGGGCGCGGATCTCCTCCATGGGGTGGGGCTCGCCGTCCAGCAGCAGGGTAAGCAGCATGCGCTTGCGCAGCGCGCGCTTGGACAATGTTTCCAGGTAGGCTTCCAGGGCTTCCCGGGGCACGGCCGCGGCGACTACGGTCTCCGTTTTCACTTTCACGCGCTCCCGGCGCATTTCCGCGGGGATCATCAGCCGCAGCGCCGCGCTCAGGGGGCAGCCGTACCGGGCGGCGATGTGCTTCGCCAGCTCGGTCAGCCGGGGCGGCAGGGCGGGATAGTCCTCCAGGCGGGCGTCGATATCGCGGATGCGTTCGTCCGGCAGGTCCGCCGTTTCGCTGAGGCCCAGCACCCAGCCCTCCTTGCGGGCCGGGCCGAAAGGCACGCGCACGCGCCAGCCGGGGCCGACGGCCATGCCCTCCGGAACCCGGTAGGTGAACAGCCGGTCCACCTCACTGACGGCGATGTCCACGATCACCTGGGCGTACAAGCGGCGCCTCCTGCGTTCCGGGCGGCCAAGATCTCGCTGAGGATCACTTTCGCCGCGTCCTTTTTGCTCATCATGGGGAATTCTTTGGCGCCTTCCCGGGTGATGACGGTGATGATGTTGGTATCCACGTCAAAGCCCGCGCCGGGGCGCGTCACGTCGTTGGCAATGATCATGTCCAGGCGCTTGCGGTCGAGCTTTTCCAGGGCGTGCTCGGCCACCTTTTCGGTTTCCGCGGCGAACCCCGCGATGAACTGATCGTCCCGCCGGGCCTGGCCTACGGCCTTCGCCACGTCCGGCGTCTCCGCCATGACCAGGGTCAGGGGATCGCCGGCCTTTTTCTTGATCTTCTGGGCGGCGACCTCCACGGGCCGGTAATCCGCCGGAGCGGCGGCCTGGACGATGATGTCCTGGGCGGGGGCTTCCGCCTGCATGACCCGGAGCAGGTCCTCCGTGGTCTCCACCGGCAGCACGCGGGCGCCCGCCGGGGGCGTCAGGCTGACGGGGCCGGTGACCAGCGTCACTTCCGCACCCAAATCCCGCGCGGCTTCGGCGATGGCGTAGCCCATCTTGCCGCTGGAGCGGTTGGTGATGAAGCGCACGGGGTCGATGGGCTCCCGGGTCGGTCCGGCGGTCACCAGCACTTTGAGACCGCGCATGGTCTCCTGCCGGCCGAGTAGGGAGAGCGCCATCTCCGCGATTTCCGCGGGCTCGGACATGCGCCCGATGCCGGTGTCGCCGCAGGCCAGCAGGCCGCCCGCAGGGCCGCACAGCATGACGCCGCGCTCTTTGAGCGTCCGGACATTCGCCTGGGTGGCGGGATTCTCCCACATGCCGGTGTTCATGGCCGGCGCCACCAGCATCGGCGCCCTGGTGGCCAGCGCGGTGGTGGAGAGCATGTCGTCCGCGATGCCGTGGGCCAGCTTGGCCAGGATATTGGCGGTGGCCGGGGCGATCACGAACAGGTCGGCCCGCTGGGCCAGCGCGATGTGCTCCACCTCGAAAGCGTTGACGGGCTGGAAGGTATCCAGCGCGACGGGGTGCTTGCTGAGCGTCTGAAAGGTGACCGGCTGTACGAGCTTCGCCGCGTTTTCCGTCATGATCACGTACACGTCGACGCCCGCCTTGCTCAGGCGGGATACGAGCTCGCAGCTTTTATAGCAGGCGATGCCGCCGGTGACGCCCAGGACGACACACCTGCGCGCTTTTTCACTCATCAGGCTTCCTCGTCTTCCAGATTGCGGTGGTAGATCAGCAGGCCGCGGTCGATCTCCTCCACGGCGCAGGACAGGGGCTTGCGGTCCTTGCGGTCGATCATGGGCAGCGCGCCGTCGATCAGCTGGCGCGCCCGCTTGGCGGACTCCACCACCAGGGTGTAGCGGCTGTCGACCTTCGTGCAGATGTTGTCGATGGCGGGTTTGTTCATGGCCATGGTTCAAATTCCTCCAAATAGTTGTTTTATTTCAAGAGTGGAGTTTTGAGAGTGGAGAGTGGAGATAACTCAGGAAGGATGCTTATGGCTGCAGCTGCGCATGACCATATGAATCTTCACTCTCCACTCTTCACACTCCACTCTATGATAGTCACTCCTGTTCTTCGTCCAGGCTGATTTCGAGCCTTGTCGTCCTCTGCTTTTCCGCCTTCACGATGTGCTCCAGCGTCCGGCAGGCCTGGTCCAGGTCGTCGTTGACCAGAGCGTAGGTATAGCGGGGGAGGAGCTTTACTTCCGCGCGGGCGTTGGCGAGGCGGCGCAGGATGTCGGCCTCGGTTTCCGTCTGGCGGCCGCGCAGGCGGCGCTCCAGCTCCTGGAAGCTCGGCGGCAGGATGAACACGCTCACGGCGCTGGGGGCTTTCTCCATCACCTGCAGCGCGCCCTGGGTGTCGATGTCCAGCAGCACGTTCTGGCCGTCGGCGATCCGCTTTTCGACTTCGCTCTTCAGCGTGCCGTAGCGGTGCCCGTGCACCTCTGCGTGCTCCAGGAAGGCGTCCTGCGTCACCAGTTCGTCGTATTCCGCTTCGGTCACGAAGTGGTAATCCCGGTGGTTGACCTCGCCCTCCCGCGGCGCACGGGTGGTGGCGCTTACGGAAAACACGATGGACGGGTCGTTCTCCATTATCCGTTTGACGATGGTGCCCTTGCCGACCCCCGAAGGCCCGGATACCACCAGCAGCATGCCGGTCAGACGCTCGTTCATGGAAGCACCTCCATTGTTATACATCGGTCGTGGCAGCGAGTCGGGAATCCTTTCGCCCCTGTGTCACAGGATGTTCTGGGCCTGCTCGCGCAGCTTTTCGATCTCGTTCTTGCACTGCACGGCCAGGGTGGTGACCTCCAGGGAGACGGACTTGCTGGCGGTGGTGTTCGCCTCGCGGTTCATCTCCTGCAGCAGGAAGTCGATCTGCTTGCCCAGCGGGCCGGGGGCATCCAGCAGGCGGTTCATCTCCGCGATGTGGGCGGCAAGGCGGGAAAGCTCCTCGTCCACGGCGCAGCGGTCCGCGAAGATCGCCACCTCCTGGGCCAGGCGCTGGGGATCCACCGGCGCGTCCAGCTTCGCCAGCCGCTCGGTCAGCCGCGCCTGGTAACCGGCCGGCAGGCCGGCTGCCAGCTCCGTGAGCTGTCCGGTGAGGCTGTCCAGGATATCCAGGTGCGCTTTCAGGTCCGCCCTGAGGCGTTCGCCCTCCCGGGCGCGGGCAGCAGTCACCTGCGCGAAGGCGTCGGTGAGCGCTTCCGTGAGCAGGGCGGTGAGGGCGTCCATATCTTCGTCGGCGGGCTGCTCCCGCAGGACGCCGGGCAGGGACGCGTAATAGGTGACGTCCGGCTGGCCGTCCGTCAGGGCAAGCTCATCCTGAAGCCGAGCCACAGCCAGCTGATAGGCCTTGGCCAGGCCTTCGTCCAGCTGAACGGTGACGGCGTCCTCCCGGGTGTTCAGGTAGGTGACGGTGATATCGGCGTGTCCGCGGACCAGCTGTTCGCCCGCCAGCTGGCGGGTGAGCCCTTCCAGCGCGTTCAGCGTCCGGGGCAGCCGCAGCCCGAGATCCAGAAAACGGTGGTTCACGCAGCGCACTTCCGCCGTCATGATCCGTCCGTCCGCCTCCCGCCTGGCCTGTCCGTAACCCGTCATGCTCAACATGCCCGGTCCCTCCTCATGCGTTCCTCGGCGCGGGAGCCGTTTGAGCAAACTCCCACAACTAATTATTATATCATATATAAAGCGGTCCCCGCAAGTACGGCGGCAAACAAATCAGCCGCACAATTATTCCGCGCCGGGCCGGCTGGGGGCGGCATCCTCTTTTGACAAACCGCCGCGGAAGGAGTATGATAAGTTATACAAATCATACTTTTGGGGTGATGACTGATGAAGGCGCCGGAAGGGAAGTATGCCTGGACCGCTACCGTGGGGGAAAAGGGACAGATCGTGATCCCCAAGCAGGCACGGGAGATCTTCGGGATCAGGCCGGGGGATACGTTGATGCTGCTGGGGGATGTGGAACGCGGCATCGCCATTCCGCCCAAGGACATGTTTGCCGAGTGGCACAGCCATATCTTTGAGGAAAAGGACGGTGGCCGGGAGTGAAACGGATCGCTTTCTTCTGCATTCCCGCCCACGGGCATACCAATCCCATGCTGCCCGTCGCCGCCGAACTGGTCCGGCGTGGGAACCGGGTCCGCTTTTACTCCTTCGCGGCGTTTGAGGAGCGGATCCGCGCCGCCGGCGCGGAGTTCGTGGGCTGCGACGTTTATCTGCCCCCGCTGACAGAGCGGGAGGAGGCCGGGCTGAAAAAAGTGTCCACCACGGAAATGACCGTGGTGGATATCCGCACCACCCTGAAGATGGACGGCTTTCTGGCGGAGGAATTCGACAGCTTCCGGCCGGACGTGGTATATACGGACTCCGTATGCTTCTGGGGCAAGCTGAACGCCTGGAAATTCCATGTGCCGATGGTGGTGTCCACCAGCACCTTCGCCTTCAACCAGCTCTCCTCCCAGTATATGAAGCATTCTCCCGGAGAGACCGCGGACATGATCCTCGGGCTCCCCAGGATCGCCCGGGAGCTGAAAACGCTGGAGCCTTACGGCTATCACGTGAAGAACCCGCTGGCGCTGGTGCAGAGCGACAACCGGACGGATTCCGTCGTGTACACCTCAAGGCGGTTCCAGCCCTATGCGGAGAGCTTTTCCGGGCATTACGCCTTTGTGGGCCCTTCCGTGTTCTCCGACGCCGTGCCGGATAAAAAGAAGGAGCGTCCTCTCGTCTATATCTCGATGGGCACGGTGATCAACGACCGTCCCGATTTCTACGCCAAGTGCATCGAAGCGCTCAGGGGAATGGACGCAGACGCCGTGATCTCCTGCGGCAGCACCGTGGACCGGACGAAGCTGGAGCCCCTGCCCGGCAATGTGAAGGTGTTCCCGCGGGTGGACCAGCTGGACGTCCTGTCCCGGGCAGATGTCTTCATCACCCACTGCGGGATGAACAGCGTATCCGAAAGCCTGTACATGGCCGCGCCCATGGTGCTTTACCCCCAGACGGGCGAACAGGCGGCCGTGGCCCGGCGGGCGGCCGAGCTGGGCGCGGGCGTCCGCCTGAAGGACGATTCCGCCGAAGGGATCCGCGCCGCCCTCCGGGAGATCCTGGAGCATCCCGCCTATGCGGAGGCGGCCCGGAAATGCAGCGAGGATTTCCGGAGCTGCTCCGGCCCCGCCGGGGCTGCCGAATTCATCGAAAACGCTCCCCACGATCCGGGCGGCGACGATGTCCTCGCCGGGCTGAACAGGTCGAACTCGCGGTTCCAGGTGATTTTCAGGGTGTCCGCTGTCGCCCTGAGCGTCCTGCTGGGCCTGACGGCCGGCTGGGGCTGGGGGTGGGGCCTCGGGATCGCCAGCGGCATCGCCGCCGGTCCGCTGGGGAAGCTCTGGCAGAAAAGGAAGTATGCCGCGCTGACCGCGCGCAGGGATCGCTGACCGCCCGGCTCTTCGGCGGGGACCGCATCAAAAGTGCTGGTGTGCGAGCGGTTTCCGCCGGAGAAAATTTCTGCTTGACAAAAAAACGAACATCGCGTATTATATACACCGTGCCACGTGAAAACGCGGGAGCATAGCTCAGCTGGGAGAGCATCTGCCTTAC
>JBGUIY010000198.1:0-32648 GCA_045113475.1 Christensenellales bacterium
GCCGCCGAACTGCATGTTGCAGCCGTAGTGCTCATGCAGGTACCAGAAGTCGTAGCTCTGCATGATCATGTAGTTGAACTCCAGGAAGCTGAGGCCCCGCTCCATGCGCTGCTTGTAGCATTCCGCGCGCAGCATGTTGTTCACGGAGAAGTGCGCGCCCACCTCACGCAGCAGGTCGACGTAGTTGAGCTTCAGCAGCCAGTCCGCGTTGTTGACCGCGATCGCCTTGCCTTCGCTGAAGTCGATGAAGCGGGAGATCTGCTTCTTGAAGCACTCGCAGTTATACTCGATGACCTCGGGCGTCAGCATGCTGCGCATGTCGGTACGGCCGGAAGGGTCGCCGATGTAGCCCGTACCGCCGCCCAGCAGCACCACCGGCTTGTTGCCCGCCATCTGCAGGCGCTTCATCAGGCACAGCGCCATGAAGTGGCCCACGTGCAGGGAGTCCGCAGTCGGGTCAAAGCCAATATAGAAACGCGCGCCGCCCCGGTTGATCAGATCCTTGATCTCCTGCTCGTCAGTCACCTGGGCGATCAGTCCGCGCGCCTGCAATTCCTCATAAATACCCATCGTCTCGTCCTCATTTCCGAATCTTTCTGAAGCTTTTGACAGACTTCATTCGGTATTTTACATGAAAACCCGTCCGAATGCAAGTCTTTTTGGGCTTTGACTGAAGACGGACGTTTGTTTTTTCCCCGGGGAGGCAAAAAAGGCATTCCAACCGATTATATATAAGCCGTTCTCAGCCCGTCGGGGAAATCAAAGATATTGGAAATTACCTATTGACAAACCACGCACTCTGTGTTATATTTCTCACAGTTGTTAGCACTCACCATCATCGAGTGCTAACAACATCAGGAAAGAAACCGGAAAGGGAGGCGATGACGGTGGTGCTGGATGAGCGGAAGCTGCGCATCCTGTGCGCGATCATCGATGACTACATCGAGACGGCCGCGCCGGTAGGCAGCAGGACCATCACCCGCAGGCACGACATCGGCGTCTCCCCCGCCACCATCCGCAACGAGATGAGCGACCTGACGGAGCTGGGTTACCTGGACCAGCCGCACGTGTCCGCCGGACGCGTGCCCAGCGGCAAAGCCTACCGCCTGTACGTGGACCGGCTGATGAACAGCTGGGCCGAAGAACAGCCCCTGGACGAGGCAGCCGGCAGCTACTTCGACGAGAAAGCCCTCCAGATGGAGGACATCGTCAAGACCGCCGTGCAGGCCGTCAGCAGCCTGACCCATCTGACCGCGGTCGCCGTACTGCCCGGCCAGCCGGCCATGCGGATTTCCACCCTGCAGCTGGTGCCCATGCCGGGCGGTTCGGCACTGCTGGTGATCGTGACCGACAGCGGCATCGTCCGCGACACGGTGATCCACGTGAGCCGCCGGCTGGACATGGACGGGCTGTACGCCATCAGCAGGACCCTGACCGAGAACTTGGCGGGCCACACGCTGATGGAGGTGCAGGCCATGCTGGACGCCTACGCGGCCAGGAGCAGCGCTGACCAGCGCGTGCTGCTGGGCGTACGCGACCTGGCCGCCCAGATGGCGCGGCAGGCGTCGGAAGACAGCGTCGCCGTGGAGGGCGCCCACAACATCCTGAACTATCCGGAGTTCAGCGATCTGGAAAAGGCACGCGCCTTTCTTTCCACTGTGGAAGCGCCGGATCAGCTGATCAGCATGATGCGGGAAAACGCAAATCCGATCAACATCCGCATCGGCAGCGAGCTGGGCAGACCGGATATGGCAGACTGCAGCGTCGTGAACGCCTGCTTCAACTACGGCGGCTGCCGGGGCACCCTGGGCGTGATCGGCCCCATGAGGATGCCCTACGGCCAGGTGATACGCACGCTGTACACCATCGGCCGCCGCATGACCGACCTGTTCGCGGAGGTGAGATAAAATGGAGGAAGATATGAAAAAGAAATTCAGGAACCACGGCGAGGAGCAGAATCCCGAAAAGGAACAGAACGGCGAACAGCCCGCTGAAAACACCCCTGAGGAAACTGCCGCCGAGGAAACGGAAAGCGTGAAGGACCTGAAGCCCCTGCTGGAAGCCTCCCGTCAGAAGGCCGAGGAATACCTGAACCTCGCGCAGCGTGTGCAGGCGGACTTCGACAACTTCCGCAAGCGCAACAACTCCGTCCGGGCGGACGCCTATGAAGAGGGCGGCCGGGACGTGATCATCAGCCTGCTGCCGGTCATCGACAACCTGGAGCGCGCCGTGGGCATCGAATCCGCAGACGAGAAGCTGCACACCGGCGTCGAAATGGTGCTCAAACAGCTGACCGACATCATGGAAAAGCGCGGCGTGACTGTGATCGCCCGCCAGGGAGAGTCCTTCGACCCGAACCTTGAAAACGCGGTCATGCAGGGCACGCCGGAAGACGGCGAAAAGGGCACCGTATGCCAGGTGCTGCAGAAGGGCTACAAAATGGGCAATTACGTGCTGAGGACCGCCATGGTCAAGGTGGTTCCGGAATAAGCCCTGACGAATACGCCTGATCGCGGGGCGACCCGCTTTCATATAAAGCAAAAAAGCTAACTGCCAACTGCAAAATAAACAAAACGGAGGAAACTACTATGAGTAAGATTATCGGTATTGACCTTGGTACCACCAACAGCTGCGTCGCCGTGATGGAAGGCGGCGAACCCGTCGTTATCCCGAACGCTGAAGGCAGCAGGACCACCCCGTCCGTCGTGGGCTTCAACAAGGAAGGCGAGCGCCTCGTGGGCCGCGTCGCCAAGAACCAGGCCATTCAGTATCCGGATCGCACCATCTCTTCCATCAAGCGCAAGATGGGCACCAACGAAAAGGTATCCGTGGACGGCAAGCAGTACACCCCGCAGGAAATCAGCGCGATGATCCTGCAGAAGCTGAAGGCCGACGCTGAGAGCTACCTGGGCGAAACCGTGACCCAGGCCGTCATCACCGTGCCTGCCTACTTCTCCGACGCGCAGCGCCAGGCCACCAAGGACGCCGGCCGCATCGCCGGCCTCGAGGTCATGCGCATCATCAACGAGCCGACGGCCGCTTCCCTGGCCTACGGCCTCGACAAGGAAAACAGCCACAAGATCCTGGTCTACGACCTGGGCGGCGGCACCTTCGACGTCTCCATCCTGGAGATCGGCGACGGCGTGTTCGAAGTGCTGGCTACCAACGGCGATACCCACCTGGGCGGCGACGACTTCGACGAGCGCATCATCCGCTATGTGGCTGACAACTTCAAGAAGGAAAACCACATCGACCTGACCAAGGACCCGATGGCCTACCAGCGCCTGAAGGACGCCGCCGAGAAAGCCAAGATCGAGTTGTCCGGCGCCATGAGCAGCAACATCAACCTGCCCTTCATCACCGCGGACGCCACCGGCCCCAAGCACCTGGATATGACCCTGACCCGCGCGCAGTTCGACCAGCTGACCGCCGATCTGGTGGAAAAGACCATCGTGCCCGTGCGCAACGCGCTGCGTGACGCCGGCCTGAGCGCCGACCAGATCGACAAGGTCATCCTGGTGGGCGGCTCCACCCGTATCCCCGCCGTGCAGACCGCTGTGAAGAACATCACCGGCAAGGATCCCTTCAAGGGCATCAACCCCGACGAGTGCGTCGCCATCGGCGCGGCCATCCAGGCCGGCGTGCTGGGCGGCGAAGTCAAGGACGTCCTGCTGCTGGATGTCACGCCGCTGTCCCTGGGCATCGAGACCGAGGGCCACATCTTCACCAAGCTGATCGACCGCAACACCACCATCCCGACCAGCAAGTCCCAGGTGTTCTCCACCGCCGCTGACGGCCAGACCAGCGTGGAGATCCACGTGCTGCAGGGTGAGCGCCCCATGGCCTACGACAACAAGACCCTGGGCAAGTTCCAGCTGACCGGCATCCCCGCCGCGCCCCGCGGCGTGCCGCAGATCGAAGTCACCTTCAACATTGACCGCAACGGCATCGTGAACGTGTCCGCCAAGGATCTGGGCACCGGCAACGAGCAGAAGGTCACCATCACCGCCTCCAGCAACATGACCGAGGAAGAGATCAAGCAGCGCGTCAAGGAAGCCGAGCAGTACGCCGAGGCCGACAAGGCGCACAAGGAAGAGGTCGAGACCCTCAACCGTGCCGACAGCCTGATCTACGAGATGGAAAAGCAGCTGCGCGAGAACGGCGACAAGCTGAGCGCCGAGGACAAGGCGACCGTCGAAAACGAGATCGCGAACTTCAAGAAGACCCGCGAAGGCAACAACGCCGCCGAGATCAAGTCCGCCATGGAAACGCTGACCCAGAAGGTCTACGCGATCTTCGGCAAGCTGTACCAGCAGCAGGGCGGCCAGCCCGGCCCCGACATGGGCGCCCAGGGCTACCAGCAGCCCCCGCAGCAGAACGGTCAGAACGCCGACGGCAGCTACGACGTGGACGGGACCGTCGAGTAACGGTTCCTGAATGCTGAGTGTAAAAGAAACAGGAGATTGAGAGCAAGAGTGGAGTTTGGAGAGTTGAGAGTGGAAATCATGCTCCGTGAAACGGATACCCGCAATTGCAGCGGACCCACTAAACAGAACTCCACTCTTTACTCTCCACTCTTCACTCTTTGTATGATTGAGTGGTGATACAATGGCAACCAAGCGTGATTATTACGAGGTGCTGGGCGTCCCGAAGACCGCGAGCACAGAGGACATCAAAAAGGCTTACCGCAAACTGGCCAAGGAGTGCCACCCGGACCTGCATCCCAACGACAAGGACGCTGAAGCGCGGTTCAAAGAGCTGAACGAAGCGAACGAGGTGCTGTCCGATCCGGACAAGCGCGCGCGCTACGACCAGTTCGGCATGGACGGGCCGCAGAATCCCTTCGGCGCGGGCGGAGCAGGCTTCGACTTCTCCGGTTTCGGCGGCATGGGCGGTATGGGAGACATCCTGGACCAGCTCTTTGGCGGCGGCATGGGCGGCACGGCAGGCGCACGCCGCAACGCGCCCCGGGCCGGCGAGGACATCCAGTTCGAGCTCAAGATCTCCTTTGAGGAAGCTGCGAAGGGCTGCGAAAAGTCCTTTGAGTTCATGCGCGACGAGGTCTGCGAGGTCTGCCATGGCACCGGCGCGAAGCCCGGCACCCAGCCCAAGACCTGCCCCACCTGCAAGGGTACGGGCCAGGTGCGCATGCAGGGCGGCTTCATGATGATCTCCCGTCCCTGCACCACCTGCGGCGGCACCGGCAAGATCGTCACCGACAAGTGTGAGAAATGCGGCGGCACCGGTACCAAGCGCCTGCGCCGCACGGCCAAGCTGAACATCCCCGCCGGCATCGACAACGGCAATCCGCTGGTGCTGCGCGGCCAGGGCGGCCTCGGCGCGAACGGCGGGCCTTCAGGCGACCTGATCGTGTTCATTTCCGTCCGGCCCCACAAGCTGTTCAAGCGCAACGGCACCACGCTGCTGCTGGACATGCCGATTTCCTTCACGCAGGCAGCACTGGGCGCAGACATCGACGTCCCCACCCTGAACGGCACGGTCAAGTACCACATCCCGGAGGGCACCCAGTCTGAGACCGAGTTCCGCATCCGCGGACAGGGCCTCCCCCGCGTCGGCTCTTCGCTGAAAGGCGACCTGCTGGTACACGTGAAGGTAGAAGTGCCCAAGCGCATGACCGATAAACAGAAAGAGCTCCTCCGCCAGTTCGACGCGATCTCCACAGGCCGCGAATACGAAGGCAGCAAGACCTTCCTGGACAAGGTGAAAAGCATATTCAACTAAATGGATCATTCCTGCAGCAACCGCTGCAGGAATGATTTGTTTATACGAACATTTCCATATACCTTCTGAAGGTCGTGAATCCCACGGCCTCATAGAAGGCCAGGGCATCCTGATTGAACTCCCACATGTTGAGCTCGATCCGGCGGATGCCCCTTTCTTTTGCTATATCGCGGATGAAATCGATCATCGCGGTCGCGACGCCATGACGCCGGTACGCTGAAGCGACGCAGAACTCGTCGATATCAAGGAAATCGCGCTGATACATAAACGGATTCTCTGGCCTGACGATATGGCTGAGCACGGCGAAGCCGCAGATAACGCCGCTTTCCTCCGCCACGACGATATCCTTCTGCGGGTCGTCCCAGATCACATAGATATAATCCCGCAGTTCATCCGAAAAGCCGGGCTTGAACACCTCAGGCTTGCCAGCCACATGGAGATCATTGACTTCCCTGCGCAGGACGTTGACCGCTTCCAGGTCCTCCCGGCCGGCGAAGCGCACTTCCATCAGAGCCCCTCCTCCCGCACGAAAGCGTAGAACGCGTCCTCCGCCGCCTGGTTTTCGGCGGCGACCGTGCCCACCGGCATGGCGTAAAATATGCTCTCCTCCTCGCCGTCCAGCCCGAAAGCGCAGTTCGCGGTCTCCGATTCCACCGCTGCCACGGCACAGCCGCCCAGGCCGACAGAGGTCGCGGCCAGGTACAGGTTTTCCGTGATATGCCCGCTGTCGATGAGCACAGTGGGGTGCGCCAGGACGCCGTAGCGCCACTCCGCGCGGTAGAATACACAGCTGTAATAGAACACCACGCTTGCCCTGGCACCCCAGCGCTGCCCGCTCAGGGATTCGCCGATCATGCTCTCCAGGCCGTCCGCCCCGCCCAGGAATTCGATCTGGTGCGTCATCGGCAGATAGTGATACAGGCCCGCCTGCAGGCCATCCACCCGCCGTACGGCCATATAGCACTCGAAGGGATGGCGCGCGCCGCCGCTCGGCACGGTGCGCAGCGTGGCATAGGACTTGCCGCGGATGCTTTTGACGCCCTGGGTGCACCACAGCAGGAATGAAAGCTGTGTGAGCGTGATAGTGGCGTCCGTATACACGCGATGGCTTTTCCGGCTGTTGACGATGTGCAGGAAATCGCGGTCGATCTCCAGCCCGGAGAAATCCTTCGGCAAATCGAGCGCCTGCGCTGCCATCGGCGCCTTGGTCAGCGGCGGCTGGGGCTTTTTCAGATGCTGATCCGTCTGATAGTCTTCGCCGATGTCCCGGGAAAAGTTGGTGATGAAGGCACGGCCTTCCAGGATCATCTCCCGGATCCGTTTCTCGTCCATGATATTCCCCTCCTGTATTTTCATTCCGCAGCGGGCCACGGCACATCCAGGAAAACGGGAGCCCCGGGAAGCGCCGGAACGACGGTTTCAAAAAAATCCTCCTGCCTGAAGATGACCGTGGCCGTGTTCACTGCCGGATGAAAGGCGATCCGCCCCGGCTGCCGGATCTCCCGGTCCAGAACCAGCTGAATGCCGGAATCCGGGTTCAGCCACAGCGCCAACGGCGTGAGCGAGCCCGAATACAGGGAGAGCAGCCTGGGCAGCGCGTCGTCCGGGGCGAAGCTGAGCCTCGATACCCCCAGCAGTTTGGATACGTCCGCCGTCCGGTAGGGCTTCTTCGGCACGGTCACATACAGGTAATACTGCGTCTTCTGCCGGTTGCACAGCAGGATGTTCTTGCAGAAGGTCACGTCCGCTTCGGCATACGGCAGGTCAAGGCATTCGTCGATGGTATGGACGGGATGGTGATGGTAAAGCTCATACGGAACATCCAGCGAATGCAGCCGTTCCAGAATGGTGTTTTCCACCGCAGTCCCGTCGATCATTGGCACCTCACTCATAGGGTTTATTTCACCTTTCAAAAATGGGGATACCGGTCAGGTATCCCCATGCATCCAACCCGCTGCTGATCAACGGGAAGCAATTGATTATTCGTCCTCGTCCTCGTCCTTGACCGCGCTCTCGATGATCTTTTTCGCGGCATCAGAGGGCATTTCCTCATAGCGTTCAAAGCGCTGGGTGAAGAAGCCGCGGGCCTGGGTCATGGAACGCAGGTCGGTGGCATACTTGAACATTTCGCCCATGGGCACTTCGGCGGTCACGCGCTGCATGCCGTCGATCTGGTCCATGCCCATGATACGGCCGCGGCGCTTGTTCATGTCGCCCATGACATCGCCCATGTACTCGTCGGGCACGAACACTTCCACGTGCAGGATCGGCTCCAGCAGGACGGGAGACGCGTCGGCGCAGCCCTTCTTGTAGGCAATGCGGGCAGCGGTCTTGAAGGCCATTTCAGAGGAGTCTACCGGGTGGTAGCTGCCGTCGTACAGTTTGGCATGGAGGCCGACCATCGGGTAGCCCGCCAGGACGCCCTTGACGATGTTTTCGCGCAGGCCCTTTTCGACGGAGGGGATGAAGTTGCGGGGAACGGCGCCGCCGACGACCGCGTCTTCAAACTCAAACTGGATGTTGGTATCGCCGATCGGGGAGAACTCAATCCACACGTCGCCGAACTGGCCGTGACCGCCGGTCTGCTTCTTGTGGCGGCCCTGGACGGAAACGGTCTTGCGGATGGTTTCACGATAGGGGATGCGCGGGTCAGCCAGCACGGCGTTGGCGCCGAACTTGGAGGCCAGCTTGTTGCGGATGACGTCCAGGTGCAGTTCGCCCTGGCCGGAGAGCAGCGTCTCGGTGGTTTCCGCGTTCTTTTCGACCTTCATGGAAGGATCTTCTTCCATCAGACGGGCCAGGCCGGAGAAGACCTTGTCTTCTTCGCCCTGCTTGGCGGCGGAAACGGACTTGCTGATGCAGGGTTCCGGATAGTCGATGGCCGCGTAGCGGATGGGGTTCGCCTGGTCGCAGAGCGTATCGCCGGAAGCGGTGATGCTCAGCTTGGACAGGGCAGCCAGGTCACCGGCGTACACGGTACCGGCCTGGGACTGCTTCTTTCCGCGCAGGAAGTAGAGGCCGGCAGCCTTTTCGGACTTCTCGGCGTTGGCGTTGTACAGCGCGGTGGCACTGGTCAGCTTGCCGGAGCAGACGCGCACCAGGGAGAGCTTGCCCACGAAGGGGTCGGCGATGGTCTTGAACACGAAGGCGCTGAAGGGCTCGTTCGCGTCGCAGGCGCGTTCCACGGCGTCGCCGGTCTTGGGATTGATCGCGGCGGCCTTGATCTCTTCGGGAGAGTGCAGGTAATTGGCGATGGTGTTGAGCAGGGTGGCGACGCCCACGCCGGTCAGGGCGGAGACGGGCACGACGGGAACGATGGAGCCGTCCTTCA
The DNA here is from genome assembly GCA_045113475.1 of Christensenellales bacterium. Lineage (GTDB taxonomy): Bacteria > Bacillota > Clostridia > Christensenellales > Aristaeellaceae > UBA4246. The sequence continues at coordinate 9,074 of JBGUIY010000198.1, forward strand.
TGCCGGCGCGGAAGCCCTGCACGATCTCGTCGTGGGTCAGCTCCTCGCCTTCCAGGTACTTCATCATCAGCTCGTCATCAGCGCCGGCGGCGGCTTCGGTCAGCTCAGCCATGGCGTTTTCGATATCGCCGGCCATATTGGCGGGCACGGGCACTTCCTTCAGGTTCTTGCCGGTGCCTTCGAAGGCCTTGTTTTCCAGGATGTTCACGACGCCCTTGAAGCCGGCGCCGGAACCGATGGGCAGCACCAGCGGCACGACGCCGTCGGAGAACTTGCTGCGCAGCGCTTCCAGGACTTTATTGTAGTCAGCGTTCTCGCGGTCCATCTGGTTGATGATGAACATGCGGCAGACGTTCGGGGTCTTGCCCGCGTTCGCCCAGGCTTTTTCCGCGCCTACGCTCAGGCCGTTGACAGCGCCGACCACGATGCCGGCAGTCTCCACCACGCGCAGCGCCGCGATGGATTCGCCGATGAAGTCGAAGTAGCCGGGCACGTCGATGACGTTGATCTTGTTGCCCTTCCAGTCGATGGGCGCCAGAGACGCGCTGATGGAGATCGCACGCTTGATTTCTTCGGGATCGTAGTCCGATACGGTGGAGCCGTCCTCCACCTTGCCCTGCCGGTCGATCAGGCCCGCAGCGTAGAGCATCGCTTCGGTCAGCGTGGTCTTGCCTTCACTGCCGTGGCCGAGAAGCGCGATGTTCCGGATGTTCTTGGTCAAATAATCCGCCATGTTAATCCTCTCCCTGTCTAAATAGTCGCCTTCGAGTAAAAAGACGCAAAATACCAGCAAAAGTTATTTTATCAAACAATGCGTCATAATGCAAGCTTTTTCTTAGCTGTTCATATCGACCGCGAACAGGCCGCCCGCTCCGCCGCTGTGGAGGAACAGCACCTGATCGTCCGGCCCGAAAGCGCCTTCCTTCGCCATCGCGATCAGGCCTGCGAAGGCTTTTCCGGTGTACACCGGATCAAGGAACAGGCCCTCCAGCCGCGCCATCATGGACACGGCCGCCACGCCTTCCGGGGAGGAGACGGCGTAGCCCGGGCCGCACATGTCCCGGAGGATAAAGTCGTCCGGCGTGATCTCCACCTTTTCCCCCAGCAGTTCCGCAGCCTCAGCCATCAGCGCCGGGGTGATCCGGTCGAAGGGGTCGGTATCGACCATCATGCCGTAGACTTTCGTGCCCGGCAGATACAGCTTCGCGCCGAGGGCGAGGCCCGCCATGGTGCCGCCGCTGCCCTCCGCGCAGACGATGTGGTCAAAGTGCATTCCCTGCTCCGCGATCTCCTTCGCGCAGGCCACGTAACCCAGGCTGCCCAGCGCGTTGGAGCCGCCGCAGGGGATCTTGTAGTAAGGCCTGCCCGACGCCCGGCCGACGCGGTCCATTTCCGCGTAAATATCGGCGTAGTCGTCCGTGTCCATGAAGCGCACGTCCACGCCCATCAGGTGCTCCAGCAGCTGGTTCCCCTGCCGCGCGGTGACGCCGCGTTTTTTCAGGATCAGGATGGGCGTCATGCCCAGCTTCAGCGCGCAGGCCGCCGTCAGCATGGCGTGGTTGGACTGGGCGCCGCCGGTGGTAAAGACGATTTCGGCCCCCTGCCGCCGCGCGTCCGCCAGCAGGAACTCCAGCTTGCGCACCTTGTTCCCACCCAGGCCGATGCCGGTCAGATCGTCGCGTTTGACCCAGACATTCGTCCCCAGCGCCCGGCTCACGTTATCCAGCTTCTGTACGGGCGTCGGGAAAACGCCCAGAGATACCCGCGGCAGACTTGACAAATCCATCATTCAGCCTCCTGATCCAGAGATTTCACCATGATGATCTCATCATGATACGTACCGTCGTCGAATTTCAGCGCCCGGCTTCTCCTGCCGGTCGGAATAAAGCCGCACTTTTCGTACAGTGCCTGCGCGCGCACATTGTCCGCCACCACCTCGAGGTCCATCTGCGCATAACCGATCTTTCCAGCGAGCTCGGTCAGGTATCCGATCATCGCCGTACCGATGCCCAGGCCCCAGTAAGCCTGCTTCAGCGCGATGCCCATGGAGCAGCGGTGAAGGACTTTCCTTTTATCGCCCACAGGGCCGATGCTACAGTTGCCGGCAACCTCGCCGTTCACGATGCCCACCATCATCACGGAGTGCGGATCCTCCATCAGCCGGCGCAGCACCGCCTGCTCCTGTTCCAGGGTAAAATTGACCTCGTCGGGATAGCGCAGGAGGTACTCCGTTTCCCCCGCTGTCTGTTTCATGTAATCGATCATCTGTGCCGACTCATCCGGATGCGTCGGACGCAGTGTGCATGCTGCCCCGTTTCTGAGCGTGATATCCCTCGCTTCGAAAACCATCGCCTTGCCCTTCCATTCTCCCCCGGGACAAACCAAACCCGGCCGAAATCAGCCGGGTTCGTTCATTGTTCAGAAAATCGCCGTCATGACGGTCATTCGATCACGTTCTCCGTCTCGCCGTCGAAGAGGTAAACGCTCTCGTACGGGATATAGAAATCCAGCGGAATGTCCGTTTCAGGCGTGTCGTGGGAGTCGACCTTCAGGATGGCGTGGTCGTCCCCGCTGTAGATATAAATATTCGTGTTGTCGCCCAGCATTTCCGTCAGCTCCACCTGGCCGTGGATCTTATAGGCATTCTCCTCGCTGCTCAGCCGGATCGCCTCAGGCCGGAAAGCGAACACGATCTCCTTGTCCTCATAATCTTCAGGCTTCCTGAGCCGTGCGGTCAGGTCGATGAAGTTCTCGCCAAAAGAGATCAGGCCGTTGTGCACCTTGCCGCGCACGAAGTTCATGGGCGGCTCCCCGATGAAGCCGGCCACAAAGACGTTGGCGGGCTTGAAATACAGCTCGTAGGGTGTGCCGATCTGCTGGACATAGCCGTCCTTCATGACCACGATGCGGTCTGCCAGGGTCATGGCTTCGGTCTGGTCGTGGGTGACGTAGATGGTGGTGGCGCCGGTCGAACGGTGGATCTGCGCAATTTCCGAGCGCATGGTCACGCGCTGCTTGGCGTCCCGGTTGGAAAGCGGTTCATCCATCAGGAAGATGCCGACCTTGCGGATGATGGCGCGGCCGATGGCCACGCGCTGGCGCTGGCCGCCGGAAAGCGCCCTGGGCAGGCGGTCCAGGTAATCCGTCAGGCCGAGGATGGCAGCCGTCTTCCTGACACGCGCATCGATCTCATCTTCGTCTACGCCCATCAGCGTCAGGTTGAAGCCGATGTTGTCGTACACTGTCATCTGCGGGTAGAGGGCATAGCTCTGGAACACCATGGCAACCTCGCGCTGCTGCGGTCCCCACTCATTGGCGCGTTTTCCGTCGATGAGGAAGTCGCCGTTGGAGATATCCTCCAATCCCGCGATCATGCGCAGGGTGGTGGACTTGCCGCAGCCGGAAGGGCCGACGAAGACCACGAACTCGCCCTTTTCAATCTCCAGATTGAAATTGTGCACCGCGTGGAAACCGTTCGGATAGATCTTGTTGACGTTTTTCAGGGTCAGGTATGCCATGGGGTTACCTCCACTTCATTTCCGTGTAGCACATCAGCAGCGGCGCGACACCCTTCGCGTCGTTTTGGACGATGGGTTCGGAAAGATAATAGGCGATGGTGCCGTCCCGGCGGCGGTTGTTCTCCGGCCCCAAGCCGCCCACCAGGCAGATGTTGTTCAGGTTCAGGTCCTTCCCGGAGAAGGAAAGGCAGGTGCGGACGATGCCGTCAAAGGTCTTGCGGCCCTGCTCCGCATAGGAAGCGTCCAGCACCTTCAGCCGCGCGCCTTTCAGCATCGCATAGGCGATCATGGAGCTGCCGCTGGTTTCCAGGTAGTTTCCGGGGACTTCCGGATGGTCCACCACCTGATAGTACATGCCGGTCTCCGGATCCGCAAAGGGCAGGATATCCCGCATCAGATCGGCGAAAACGGTTTTCAGAGGCTCAGCATCCCTTTGCGGCAGGATATCGCAAAGGTCGGCCAGGGCGACGGCGAACCAGCCGATGGCCCGGAGCCAGAAACTCCGGCTCAGTCCGGTCTCCTTGTCGCACCAGAAAGCCTGCCGGGAGGCGTCGTACCCGTGGTAGTAAAGGCCTGTCTTTCCGTCCCGCATCCGATCCCGGACGATGCCGATCTGCCGGAGGATATCGCCGTAATTCTTCTCGCCGAAATGCTTCTCGTACAGGGCGCTGAAGGGCTGGGCCATGTAAATGCCGTCCAGCCAGACCTGGTTCGGATAGATCTGCTTGTGCCACCAGGAACCCTCCGCGGTACGGGGCTGGCAGTCCAGCGCCTGCCGCAGGAGTTCGGCGGCTTTCCGATACTTCTCCTTGCCCGTAGCCTGCCAGAGGTCAAAGAGCACGCGCCCTTCGTTGATATCGTCCAGGGTGTGCGCCTCCGGACGGAAGGTCCGGATCGTGCCGTCCTCTGCCACAAAGGCGTCGATAAAGGACTCCACAAAGTCGAAATACCGGCGTTCTCCCGTGATCTCGCTGAGGGTCAGAAGCGCGGTCATCATGCAGCCGTCTATGTAATTCCAATTGGTCGGCGCCCCCTGGCGGATCTTTTCCACGTTCCAGACAGTATATTCCGGAGTGGATTCAGTGATCAGCCGTTCAATATACTGATCCAGGGCAGCGTAGCTCGCGTTTTCAGCCAATGGAGAATCCATCCTTTCGGGAGAATCGTCAGTAAACCGGGGACAAACCCGGAACGGAAAGCAGCAGGGTCATTTCCCGGCATCCACTTTCCGCCTCGCGTCCAGCAGCGCCTGCAGGAACAGTCGCTTTGCGCCGATCAGCAGCATATCCCAGAGCAGGAAAAAGAGGCCAAAGAGTATCGGCTCAACGCCAATCGGGACGGAATCCGTTCCCAGCCGGCCAACCGCGATCGTCAGCCGGTTCAGGACATTGTAGAGGGTATATACCCCCGCCATGCATACGCATGCGTGAACGACGTTCAGTATCAGGCTCGAGAACTGCTTCTTCGGGTACATCATCCAGCGGTCATTGGCGCCTTCCTGCCTGGCGATGAAACGAAGGACGTTATTGGTCAGAAGGTCCGTTACGAAACCAAGAGCAATCGCTGTGACGAGCAGGAGATCCAGTACGTTCTGGACATAGAGCCCCAGGCCCCAGAAAAAGAAGTAGCATACCGAAGCGGGAAACCACCATTTGATCAGAAGCGCTTTTACCCAGTCTGCCAGGCGTATCCCGTGCCTCCTGGTATATTTTCTGATCTCATCTTCCGATACAGGCGGCGAGTTTTCTTCGCTGGCAGTGACCAGGTCTTCGACCGCGTCTTTATTCAGCCGGTAATAATCGGCAAGTGTTTCCGCCTGTTTTTCAGGCTCGTGCCGACGTTTTCGGCTCATGCATCCTCACCGGAGATATCAATGGTTTCCATCTCGCCGTTGCCTTCAACGTTGATGGAAGTCTTGATCTTTTTGATCAGAGGGGCGTAAACCGGCAGCAGCGCCGTCAGGCACAAACCGATCGCGAGGATGACGATGTGCCCGCGCAACATCGAAACAGACTCGGTAATATAGCTGGTGCTGTCCGTGACCGTAATCGGATCAACTTCACGATACAGGGCATTATTGACAGCGCCGATATACCGGACATCCGCATAAATCACGGCCGCAAACATAACAAACATCAGAATGAGCATTGCTTTGTTGACCGGTTTGCGGTGCGGGAAGGAACGCCCGAAGGAGACCAGCCCCAGCATGGAAAACAGCATGGTGACAAATCCACACAAACCCATGCCTTCACCCTGAATGCGGGCAGTTGTGTTGGAAATGACCGTCAGCCTTAAAGAATAGAACACGAAGGCGACTGCCAGCACGACCAGAGGAATCATATGGGGTTTCCGTTTCAGCGCGACCAGAAATTTCCGAAACTTTTCCTTCATGCTCAAGCCTCCTTCCGGATCGCGTTGGTCGTTTCAATGTCGAAGAAGTGTTTCCGGTCAAAACGTATCTGGACGTCCTCGCCGTTTTGATACTCCATCCAGCCTTTCAGTTTCGCAGCCACTTTGTGGTCCGCATTCTGTGTGCCGCCCATATAGCCATACATCAGTGTGTTCATGCCCAGATTCTCGCTGTTGATAACTTTTACGAGCATTTCGTCACCCAGCGAGATATTTTCAGGCCTCACGCCCAGGATGATCTCCTTACCGGCATAAGGCGAGAGGATGCCGCGCTCATCTTCGGTCAGAGGCGCTTTGAAGCCTTTGCCCTCAAGATAGCCCTCACGCACGGTGACATGCCAGGTGTTCATCGGCGGAAGGCCGATGAAGCCGGCTACAAAGGTGTTCGCGGGCTTATCGTACAGCTCCAGCGGTGTGCCGACTTGCTGCACATGGCCCATCGACATGCAGACGATCCGGTCTGCCAGGGTCAGGGCTTCGGTCTGGTCATGGGTAACATACAGCATGGTGGCGTTGAGACGCTTATGCAGCAGGAGAATCTCCCGCCTGGTCGCGCCGCGGAGCTTGGCATCCAGATTGCTGAGCGGTTCATCGAACAGGAAAACCTTGGGGTTGCGGACAATGGAGCGGCCCATAGCGACGCGCTGGCGCTGGCCGCCGGACAGCTGGGAAGGCTTCTTGTTCAGCTGGCTGGTAAGGCCCAGGATCTCAGCGGCGGCAAGGACCTTCTTGTGGATGACATTCGGGTTTTCCTTGCGCAGGGTCAGGGAGAACGCCATGTTTTCATAAATGGTCATATGGCCGTACAAAGCATAGTTCTGGAAAACCATGGCCATGTCGCGGTCCTTGGCCGGCGTCTGGGTAATGTCCCGCCCGTCCAGCAGCAGATGGCCGCGGCTGATATCCTCCAGGCCGGCCACCATGCGCAGGGTCGTAGACTTACCGCAGCCGGACGGGCCGACCAGAACGATGAGCTCGCCGTCCTTGACGTCCAGGTTGAAATCAAAGACCGCCTGAACGTTGTTGTCATAAATCTTATCGATGTGCTGAAGGCTCAGCTCCGCCATTTAAGCCGCCCCCTTTTCCAGTGTCTTCAGGTGATTGTCAAGCAGAGCGCATTTCCGCTGGTTGATAAAAGCGGCAATCAGCAGGCAGGCTGCGCTGCCGACCAGATAAATGACCACGCGGATGAACTGCGGGTTCTGCATCACGATGGTATCGGTGCCGCCGACCTTTACGACAGCCTGATGCGCCTGCAAAGGCAGGATGAATATGCGCAGGATCTGGCCTGCTCCGAGGCCGTACAGCAGCCAGCTGTAATTTTTCTGATAATTCTTGACGCTTTCAGACGCCAGAAACGCCATCAGCATAAAAAGCAGATTGTACACGATGGACGCGCCGATCAGGATCTGGTAATACCAGGAGCCGACGTCAGATTTATATATCGAAACGAAATACAGAACATCCAGCAAAATCGCCAGGTAGCAAAGACGGGATGATTCGGTGTTCTTGACATACCGCATGCGATCCAGTTTGATCTCCCGATCATCAGTCATAGTCATCAGACCGCCTCCTTCCCCTGAGCGATCAGGGCCTGTTCGTCTTTCATGAGTTTACTCTTCCAGACAGCATTTAAAATCAACAATACAACGCCGACCAGCAGCAGACCGAAAACCAGATAATGGATATCAAACCAGAATGTGGATTCGGTATACAGGGTTTTACGGCTTGTGGCGTGGGTCAGCAGCTTGGCAAAGTCAATGGTCAGGAACTGTGCCTTGAAAGCCTCGATCTGCCCATGCGCCCATACAGTGAAGGCAATACTGGCTGCAGAGAACAGCCCCACGGCAGCATAATTGCCCACATAATAGCGGCGGCGGGAGTGGGTGCTGGTCACAAAAAGCAGCACGCTCAGCAGGATCAGGCCGATGGAACCGCGCAGGAACAGCTGGTTGAAGTCCTGCATGTCCATATATACCTCGGCGCCGGAAATGGTGGTTTTGCCCCGGCGATAGGTCCCGTACAGAGAGTCATAGAGGTCAGTCATGATCCCCAATGAGTAGATGAATACCACCGCGCTGATGATCAGAGCTGCCAGGCAAAGGTATCTTTGCAGGGTCATTTGTTTTTTATACATGATCGACCTCCGGGTTGTTATTGCATGAAAGCATCCCTGTAACAGGGGGGACGGGAGCTTCGGTGCCGAAGACTCCCGCTGTCCCCCCCTAAATGGTTGCGTCAGTTCTGGAAAAAGTCCAGCAGATCCTGCCAGGCCAGATTCTTCACATCCAGATATACTGCGCCGCTCATGGTTTCGGCAACAGTATTCACAGCTTCCTCGACAGAGCTCATTCCTTCGAGGGTAAAGCCTTTGACGATGAGATCGACCAGCACGTTCTGAGCCTTGTTGTTGGTAGAGAACTTTTCAGTCAGGTCGGTGAGTTCGCCCAGCAGCTGATTGTCTTCGGGCGTCGTCGGCAGAACAGTGGGCACAGAGGTGTACCACATGTTTTCAGTGTTCACGGCCAGCAGCGGATGCTTGATGGTCCCCAGACCGATGGCGGCGGAAATCTTGCCGGCGCCTTCGCGGCCGACTTCATGCGTGCACTGATACTCAAAGGCCTGGCTCTTCATGAAGCTCAGGGTCGAGCCAAGGAACTGGCGGGCATAGTTGGTATAGTTGCCGTTGGCTTTCTCCCACAGTTCTGCATAGGTCGCGTCCGCGATAACAGGCATTTCCTGACCGTTGAAGAGGAACGTCTCATCCTTGCGGAAAGCTTCGGGGCCGTAGGACATCATGATGGTGCCTTCCGGAGAGTAAGCGTAGTCGATCAGCTTGAGCGCGGCGTTCAGCTTGTTCACATCATCGCCCACGCCAGCCTTGGAAATGCCCCAGCCGTCAGTCTTCACAGAACGCCAGGACTCGGTAAAGCGCATGTAGACGCCGTTCTCATCCGTGCCGTCATACCAGCGGGCCACAGGTACCATGACCGCCATGTACTTTTCGCCCGCCGCGCTGTCCAGCTTGGTGGCATTGTAGATGGTCTGGGTCTGGTTATAGTCATAGTGCATGAAGCCGGAATCGTTTTCCAGGTATTTTTCGGTCTTCATGTCAGAAGCAGTCAGGAAGTCCTCGGAAAGCAGTCCTTCCTGCGCCAGAGCGTTCATGCGGGCCAGGGCCTCATAGGTCGCGGCTTCCTGGCGGGCATCGTGCAGCATTCCGTCAGTGCCCACATACAGGTAATCCTGACGGGACTCAAGACCGCGGACGCCGAAGAGCGTGCCGGCAAAACGGAACATATCCGAGCGGCGGGCATTGTTGTTTTCTTCACGGGAGAAGATACCGTTCACCTTGTCCTTGCCGTTCAGGGTCTGGGGATTGGCGACCACGCAGCGGACCAGCGCTACCAGCTCGTCAGCATCCCACGCGGCGTTCTGGCCAATAAAGAGGTTGGCACGGTCGTTGCCATAGTAGCCGTGGTATGCGGCGTCAATGTAATCGCGAAGCATGTTGACAGCAGCCACGCCGTCCAGGTCGGCAGTCTCATTCATCTTGGCGATGATGTTGCCGGCGGCGTCGTAGTCCTTGGTCACTTCTTCAACAGCCTTGCCGTCCGGGGTCACGACGTCGATCTTGATCTGGCCTTCGGTGGGCATATAAGGCGTATAAACGGGGGCTGCCAGCTTGTTGCAGGCGTCAGCGGCGAATTTGCCTTCGCCGTTCAGCAGCTTCTCGACCCAGTCCGTACGCATCAGGGGCATCTTCTCAATGTCGTTTACACCGTCAAAATACGGGCTGAAGTAGATCGCGCCGTTTTCCACGTTGCCGGTGATGGACAGGCGGACAATGGGATTGGCATCCAGATAGGCCTTGAAATTGGGCATCTGATCCAGATAATCGCCGATATTGACCAGGAGTCCGGCTTCGCCGTTTTCGCTCAGCTTGGCCGCAGTGCCGCTCAGCATGTCGACCTGATCCAGTTTTTCCTTCCACACGTCGAATTCCGCGGCAGCGCCATTGCCCTGATACAGGTCCTCAATGGTGAAGCCCAGCAGTTCCTGAATCGCCACCCAGGTGGGCTTGAATTCGCCGGAATGATAGGTCTTGCCGTCAGCCAGAGTGATGCCTTCGCCGGCAACTTCAGGATTAAAGCGCAGGCCGGTCTTGGCATTGTTGTAGCCGACAGCCATGCGGAGCACGGTGCCTTCCGCCACGGGAAGCGTGTCTTCGGCAGCGGCGATGCTGACTACGGACAGAAGCATGGCCAGCGCCATCACGAGAGAAAAGAGTTTCTTCATTTAGGTAACCTCCTTATTAATATGCGAACCCCAGGCTCGCGGGCTAACAAGCGGATCATTCCTTCACGCCGCCGACATTGGTGCCTTTGGCGAAGTACTTCTGGATGAAGGGATAAATGATCAGGATCGGGATGATGGAGCAGACGATCAGGGCGTAAATGGCACTGTCGGAGGCGTAATTGGCGCTCCAGCCGGTCATCTGGTCCGGGTCTGTATACATTTCCAGCTGCAGACGGATGAAAACCTGCAGCGGATGCTCATACTGGTTTGAGATCATGCGGCGGGCCCAGAAGTAGCCGTTCCAGCGGGAGATCGCGAAGAACAGCGCCACGGTGGCGATGGTCGATTTGCTCATGGGAACGTAGACCTTGCTGAGCACCTGGGTTTCGGTCGCGCCGTCCACGATGGCGGCTTCCTCGATCTCGGAGGGAACATTCTCGAAAGCGTTGCGCAGCAGGATGATGTTCATGGCCGCCATACCCATGGCGATGACCACCAGCCACTTGTCATCCATAATGCCGATGGAACGGAACACGGTCTGGGTCTGCAGGTAATTCAGGTACTGCGGCACGATGCCGGCGGAGAACCACATGGTGAAGACCAGGAAGAAATTGAATGTTTTCCTGAACAGCAGGCGCTTCTTGGACAGCGCGTAAGCGCCGAGGATCGAGACGCCCATCGCCCACAGAGTACCGTATAGCGTTACAAACAGGGTGTTGCTGTAGGCGTTCCAGAACATGTTGTTCTTGAACATGCCGGCGAAGGCGTCAAACTGAACGGCTTTCGGGAAGAGCACCACTTCGTTGTATTCCACCACGTGGCGTCCTGAAATGGATGCGGAGATCGCATACACGAAGGGATACAGGCAGCACAGCGCAAAGACTGTCAGCAGCAGATAGCTGATGACCTTGAAGATGAGTTCGGAAACTTCAAGCTTTCTTTTCATGCGAATCCTCCCTCTCTTAATACAGCGAAGTGTTGGAGGCTTTGCGGGCGATGGTGTTGGCGCCGATCACCAGCAGCATGCCCACCACATTGTTCATCATTTCAGCCGCGGAAGCAATGCCCTTGCCGGCGCCGCCGGCCAGGCCGGTGCGGTAAGCCAGCGTCGAAATCACGTCCGCCGTCACATAGGTCCTGGTGTTGTAAAGCAGGATGACCTTTTCGTAACCGATGTTCAGCAGGGAGCCGATGCGGGTGATCAGCATGATGACGATGGTGGAAAGCATGCTGGGCAGCACCACATAGCGCATCTGGGCCCACTTGTTGGCGCCGTCGATCTGGGCGGCTTCGTAGCTGGTGGGCGAGATGGCGATGATAGCGGCGAAGAAGACGATGCTGTCATATCCGGCGCCTTCCCAGATACCGCTGATCTGGTAGATCGCACGGAAGAAAGCGGGATTGTTCAGCAAGCCGGCGTTGCCGACTTCCTTGGTGATCAGCCCCATATGCTCCAGCGCCTGGGACACGATACCCATCTGGCTGATGGAAGATCCCTGTTTGACCAGCATGGTCACCAGGGAGGTCATGACGACGGTGGACATGAACTTGGGCAGATAAGTCATCACCTGCAGGCCGCTGCGGACCGCGTTGGAGCGGACTTCGTTGAAGAACAGGGCCAGGATGATCGGCATCGGGAAGCCGAAGCACAGGCCGTAAAAGCTCAGCAGGAAGGTATTCCGCATTGCCATCCAGAAACTGCTTGAAAGGCTGTCCCCCCCGACCAGCAGCCGTTTGAAATAGCTGAAGCCGGAGAACAGCTGATCGCTGACCGCCAGTGTATCATCCGATACCTTGAAGCAGCCCAGCAGTTCGTACATCGGGAAGTAGCGCCAGAACAGGAATACCAGCAGCATCGGCACCAGCATGACATAGAGCCGCCAGTCCTTCACGATGGTGCGGCCCACATGCAGCCAGTAATGCTTTTCGACATCGTCGCGGACGACCTGCTCCGGATTTTCCCGATACCGGCCTGTCGCCTGATCAAGGATCAGATAATCTCCCGCCCGACCTTTCATCGATATCCTCCCTCTTCCCTCTCGCGCTCCGACTGGATACGCCTGAGATAGTGATACTGATTTTCGAATACACCGTCCAGCCGCCTGACGATCCACATGACCGTCAGCGTGAATACCATGGATACGGAATCTGTGGTAAAGAACCCTGCCGCCTGCGCCAGGCTGGCCCCGAACAGCAGGGAAACCGCCCCGCGCCCAGCCTGCATCAGCAGCAGCGCCGCCCCGCCGAAGGCCATCGACCTGAGCGCGTCGGACCGGAAGTACCCATCGCTCTTTTTCCTGACGACGGGGAGCAGCAGCATCGACAGCTCGTTCCCCAGGCAGTAAATGGCAAACTGCCTCAGGTTTCCCCCGGACGCAAGGCAGAAGCAGAACCCGCCCAGAAAAGCAGGAATGGCGCTCCAGGGCCCCCATCTGATCATCACGACAGCCGTCAGCGCTGCCGTGACCGAAACGGTATACGCCTGACCGGGAAACCACCGGGTCGCTGCCGTCACCAGCAGCGTCTCCGCAGCCATGATCATTAAGCAAAACAACGATAGATCGATTGCCCGGTACTGCCCTACAGTCCGCTGTCCATTCACAAAATAGCACTCCTCAACGGCTGATGTTCAATTGACGGGCAGCCCATGCCCCACGGTAAAGAAATTTGTATCCATTTCGGATTATAACATCCCATCCGGCTACTGTCAATCAATTAGCTTATGGCAATTTTTGCCGAAGTTGGTCATTTGTTTGATCGTTCAGGTCAAAAATTGTTTGTTTTTTGTTCAGCCCCGACACGCGACAGAAAAAAGAGGATCATTTCGCCGCTCAAATTGACAAACCGCCGATGTACATTTATAATTGACGGCACATCGCACCAGCTGCGAAATGAGTAAGTGGAGGAAGCACTATGCTGACACAGGCACCCAAGGGTACACGGGATATGCTGCCGCAGCAGGCCTATCTGTGGCAGGGACTCGAAGCGAGGATGCGCGCGCTGGCGGCGCTGTGGGGTTACCGCGAGATCCGCACTCCCGTGTTTGAGCATACAGAGCTGTTTCTGCGCGGCGTCGGCGATACCACCGACATCGTAAATAAAGAAATGTATACCTTCATGGACAAGGGCGGCCGCTCGATCACCCTGAAGCCCGAAGGCACCGCCGGCGCCGTGCGCGCCTTTATCGAGGCCGGTCTGTACTCGGGATCCCTGCCCTGCAAGGTCTATTACCTGGCAGCGCCGATCTTCCGCTATGAGAATCCCCAGGCCGGGCGCCTGCGCGAGCATCACCAGTTCGGAATGGAGTGCTTCGGCGGCAAATCCCCGGCAGTGGAAGCGGAGCTGATCAACCTGCTGATGACCCTGCTTGGCGATGTGGGGCTCAAAAACCTGGTGGTACACATCAACTCCATCGGCTGCAGGGAATGCCGCCCGAAGTACCACGAGGCGCTGCGCAGCTATCTCGGCGGCCGGATCAGCGAGATGTGCGAGGACTGCCGTTCCCGCTTCGACCGCAATCCGCTGCGTATCCTGGACTGCAAGAAGGACAAGTGCAAGGCCATCGTCAAGGACGCGCCTTCCATCCTGGACTGCCTCTGCGACGACTGCAGGGCGCACTTCGCGGCGCTTCAGGAGCTTCTGACCGCCCAGAACATTCCCTTCGCGGTGGATCCCACCATCGTGCGCGGCCTGGATTATTACACCCGCACCGTGTTCGAGGTCATCATGCAGACCGGGCGGGAGGGCCTGGCCCTCTGCGGCGGCGGCCGGTACGACAACCTGATCGAACAGCTGGGCGGCCCCGATATGCCGGCAGCCGGCTTCGGCCTGGGGCTGGAGCGCATCCTGCTGGAGCTCAGGAACCAGGGTCTCGAACCGCCCGAACCGACGGTCACGGACGTGTACGTGGCCAATATCGGCGACGAGCGCCGCGCGGATGCTTTCAGGCTGACCCAGGCCCTGCGCGCCGGGGGCGTCAAAGCGGACAGCGACATGTGCGGCCGCAGCCTCAAGGCACAGTTCAAATTTGCCGACAAGCTCGGCGCGCGGCTGATCGTCATGGTCGGCGGCGACGAGTTTGAGCGCGGCACCGTCCGCGTCCGCAACCTGCAGACCCGGGAGGAGCAGGAGATCGCCATCGGCGAAGCCCCGCAGCGCATCCCGGAGCTGATCGGCTGACGCCGCCTTCACAGTTTTGCCCGCATGCATGTCTGATCTGATCGTTTTCGGATTTTTTCGTCGATTGCCTTTTTTCCCGAAACGCACTAAAATGCCCGGACGAAGGACACTTGGTGTTCTTCGGAGAGTGAGCGGCCAGCCGCCGGAGCCGGGCCGCGAGTGTGTGAAGGAGAAGAAAAACAATGACCAATGAAACTGAAGACCTGAAAATGCTGAAGAGCGTCATCGAAGAGAGCGACGCCCTGGCCGCAGATACAGATGACAAAGAGACGAACATCGTCGTATCGGCCTGCGAGGACGAGACAAAACTGTTCTGGTCCGTCGAGTACAGCGAGAAAATGTCCGCGTAACACCGGACACACTGAAACCGTTCCGCGCCGCGGAACGGTTTTTTGTTATCACAGGCTTTCTCATATGATGCGAAATAACAGAAAAATCGAAAAAACAAGCCCAAAAACCGCAGAAAATCCCGATATTCCTGCGTTTTCTCCTTGCATTGGCCCGATTTGTCTGTTATAATGACGCTATTCAGGACAACCGCATCGGAATCATCGTGTGTTTCGTGCATTGTCAAAAAGCGGAGGAGAAAGTATGGCATCTCGCTGGGATGAAATGACAGTCGCTGAATTGAGGAAATACGCGCGTGAACACGGCATCACCCTGTCTGCAGGCATCAACAAGCAGGGCATCATCGACCGTATCGCCAAATGCGAAGGCGCGGAGCAGCTTTCAATATCGGAAAAGCCTGAAGAGCCGCCCGCTGAAGCCGCGGAAGCCGAAACGGCCGAGGAACCGCTCCGCCGTCCCGTGCGCAGGGCTTCGATCATTTCGGACGACGACGACGAAAGCCATGAGATCGGCTACGGCATCGGCGGTTACACCCGCCCGCAGCCGGATCGGCCGCGCTACAGCTCCGACCCCATCCGGCCCCAGCAGAATGCGGGCACGCGCTCCGGCGACGTGCTGAGCACCATCTCCAGCAAGGCTCCCGCCTTCCATATTGACAGCGGCACCAAGGCGTGGCACAATCCGCGCAGCTTCCAGCCCAGCAATTACCATGCTCCCGCTGCGCCGGCAGCGTCCGCAGCGCATACGGGCTATGCGCAGCGCACCCCGGCGGATCCCGCCCACAGCACCCCTGCGCCTGCCAGGCCGGCCGCGCCGCGCCAGCCGGCGGCCCCGCAGCAGCGCTTCAGCCAGGCAGAACCCGCGCCCGCGCCGCGCCAGGAGGCCGCGCCTGCCGACATGCCCGCCACGCCCGAGGTTCAGCCCCGCGCAGCCGCCTGGCAGAACACCCGGTCCACGGTGCCGCCCGCGGCCCTGCGGGATTACCAGAGCCTGGGCAAGCCCGCCGTCAACGAACTGCTGAACCAGGACGAGAGCGAAGACGCTGAAGGCGTATGCGTACTGCTGAACGACGGAACGGCTTTCCTCTATCCCGACAACAGCCTGGACGACGAAACGATCATCTATCTGACCGCCGCACAGGTCCGGCGCTTCCAGCTGCGCATGGGTGACCGCGTCGCGGGCAAGATCCGCGCCCGCCGTGACGGCGACAAATACCGCTTCATGCTTTATGTCACCGGCATCAACGGCATTCCGGTGGACGACGTCAAAAACCGGGTGTCCTTCGACTCCCTGCACGTCATCGTTCCGGCCAAGCGCCTGCTCTCCGTCCCTCTCCGGACGGAAACCGGCGAACGGGGCGAATCCGCCAGCACGCCGTTCTTATACGGCCAGCGCATATACGCCGTGGCCAAAGGCGCTGGCACGCTGAAGCTGGCCTACGCCCTGAGCAAACAGCTCCAGGAATCCAAGCCCAACGCACGCCCGCTGCTCCTGGCCGTACAGGACACGCCGGAGGAGGTATCCCTGGCCCGTTCCGCGGCCCGCTGCTCCCTGCTGGCGACAGAGCCCGCTTCCCCCATGGAGAAGCAGTGCCAGACCGTCATGCTGGCCGGCGCGTGGATGGCGCGGCTGGTCGAGCAGAAGCTGGACGCCGTGCTGATGATCAGCTGCCCGAACCGCTTCGAGGCGTCCGAAAACGCGCTGTACGAAGCGCTGCTGAGCACGTTTTCCTGCGGCCGCGCCTTTAAGGAGGGCGGCAGCCTGACCACGGTGCTGATCGCGCAGGAGCCGGCGGACGCCCGCTTCGCCAAGGCGGCCAGCCAGCAGGTGACCCTGATGCCGGACGGCGACGACGGCGTGTTTGCGCTGGACGGCAGCGCCAGCGTGCGGGCTTTCCAAATATTTGTTTGACGTGCCGGCATATCACGTGCTATAATACATCGATTCGTATCTGATTGGAGGGTATTCCGTATGTCCGGACATTCTAAATGGCATAATATTCAGGCAAAAAAGGGCAAGGCCGACGCCGCCCGCGGCAAGATTTTCACCAAGATCGGCCGTGAGATCGCCATCGCGGTGCGCGAAGGCGGACCCGACCCGAACGTCAACGGCAAGCTGCGCGACATCATCGCCAAAGCCAAAGCCAACAACATGCCTAACGATAACATCCAGCGCAGCATCAAAAAGGCCTCCGGCGAGGGCGGCGGCGTGAACTACGAAGAGTTCAGCTATGAAGGTTACGCGCCCGGCGGCGTCGCGGTCATCGTGAATCTGGTCACCGACAACCGCAACCGCACCTCTTCCGATATCCGCCACATCTTCGACAAGAACGGCGGCTCCCTGGGCACCACCGGCTCCGTCAGCTACCAGTTCGACAACAAGGGCGTCATCGTGATCGAGCGCGAGCCCGACATGGACGAGGACGACATCATGATGAAGGCGATGGACGCCGGCGCCGAGGACATGAAGACCGAAGAAGACGCCTTCGTGATCTACACCGCGCCCAACGACTTCTCCGCGGTCCGCGAAGCCCTGGAAAACGAAGGCCTGTCTTTCCTCTCCGCCGACAAGCAGATGGTGCCCCAGAACACCATCAAGGTGGACGATCCGGAGACCGTGGCCAAGATCCAGAAGCTCCTGGACATGCTGGACGACAACGACGACGTGTCCGAGGTCTATCACAACGCCGAGCTTCCCGAAGAGGAAGAAGAGGAATAATTATTCCGAAGCCAAACTGCCGTCATTTGTGGCGGCAGTTTTTTCATGAAGGAGATTCGTTATGGACAAAATCGCCAGCTTCACCGTGAACCACCTGGATCTGCTGCCCGGCCTGTACGTATCCCGGCGGGACAGCCGCGGCGCTGAAACAGTCACCACATTCGACCTGCGCCTGACTGCGCCGAACCGCGAGCCGGTCATGGATACCCCGGCCATCCACACCATCGAGCACCTGGGCGCGACCTGGCTGCGCAACAGCGAACGGAAGGACGAGATCGTCTACTTCGGCCCCATGGGATGCCGGACGGGCTTTTATCTGCTGGTGTTCGGCGCACACGAATCCGCAGATGTCCTGCCGTTGGTAAAAGACATGTGCACTTTCATCCTGGATTTCGAGGGCGACATCCCCGGCGCGAAGCCCGAGGAGTGCGGCAATTACTCCGAGCAGAACCTGAACATGGCCAAGTACTATATCCGCCGCTATCTGCATGAACTAACGGACTCGCCCCGCCTCGCTTATCCGGAGGCGAGGGCATGAACAAGCGTCAGGAAGCGCTGCGCGCCGTCAAATTCGCGCTCTTTTCCGTCAGCGCCGGGCTGATCCAGATCGGCAGCTTCACCCTGTTCAATGAGGTCTTTCACTGGAGCTACTGGGTCTGCTATTTGCTGAGCCTCGTGCTCTCCGTGCTGTGGAATTTCACCCTCAACCGGAAGTATACCTTCCGCTCCGCGGCCAACGTACCTGTCGCCATGGCCAAGGTAGCGGCCTATTACGCCGTCTTTACGCCCCTCAGCACCCTGTTGGGCAACTGGCTGGTCGGTACCCTCAGCTGGAACGAATACCTGGTCACCGCCCTCAACATGATCCTGAATTTTGTGACCGAATTCCTCTATCAGCGGTGGTTCGTATTCGGAAAGTCCATCGATACGGCAAAAAAATAAAGCTGAACGGCACCGCCGCCCAGCCGATGTTTTCGCCTGTGTCTGTATGCACAAACACTTCCAGCCGCAGTTCACTGTTTGTCGCCGCGCCAGTGCTTGAGCTGCGAAAGCTGACCGTTGAAAAAGGCACGGCGTTCCGGATCGGGCGTCTGCGCCGGATTGGGAACGTTTGCCATCAGGAAATCCAGCAGTGAATCCTTGGAAACATAGGTGAATTTCCCGTCCGTGTAGCACCACTTGCAGTAGTCCTCGTTGAAGCTGCCGTCCGGCTCGCGGCTGATCGTTTCATCCTCGTTCAGCGGCATGCCGCAGCACTGGCAGTAGAGCTGCCTGGGCGCTCCCAGCAGCGTATTGATCGAAACGCCGAACTCCCGGGAAAGGATCTTCAGCGTCTCCGTGTTCGGCTGGGTCTCCCCCGTCTCCCAGCGGCTGACTGCCTGCCTGGTGACCATCAGCCTTTCCGCCATCTGCTCCTGGGTCAGGCGGTTCTTTTCGCGCAGCTGTTTGAGCGTATCCTTCATTGCCATAATGACTTCCTCCTGTCGTTTGATCTTGCTGACATTATAAGCAAATCCTCATCCGCAGGCAAGCAACTGGCTGTTGCTGTCCCCCCAAACGCATAAAAGGAGACCGCCGTGACTGCAGACGCAGCGCGGCGGTCCCTCTGTTTCCCTTATCCTTTTGTGCGGATACGCGCCAGGGCGCGCTTGAGCTTTGCTTCGACCAGGGCGTAATCCTTGTCGTCGGCGTTCATATTCCTGAGCTGCTCCTCGGCGGCTTCCTGGGCGCGCTGGGCGCGGGCCAGGTCGATCTCGTCCTCCCACTCGAAGGTGGTGGCCATCAGGCGCACGTGGTTGTCGTTCACGCTCAGCATCCCGCCGCTGCAGGCGGCAAAACGCTCGCCCTCCGCGGTCAGCACGCTGGCTTCACCCGGAACCAGCGCCGTGGCGTAGTCGATGTGGTGCGCGAGGATGCACAAGTCGCCGGTCATGCCGCGCACGATCAGGCGCTCTGCCTCGCCTTCATAGATCAGGCGGTCCGGCGTCACGATCTGTAAGGTAAAGACGGCCATCAATGCTCACCCTTCTTCGCTTTTTCGATCGCTTCTTCGATGGTGCCGACGAACAGGAACGCGCTCTCGGGCAGATCGTCGTGCTTGCCCTCGATGATCTCCTTGAAGCCGCGGATGGTCTCCTTCAGGGGCACGTATTTGCCCTGCATACCGGTGAACTGCTCCGCCACGGAGAAGGGCTGGCTCAGGAAGCGCTGCACCTTGCGGGCGCGGGCCACGATCAGCTTGTCCTCGTCGCTGAGTTCGTCCATGCCCATGATGGCGATGATGTCCTGGAGCTCCTTATAGCGCTGCAGGATGCTCTGCACGGCGCGGGCCACCTCGTAGTGCTCATGGCCCACGATCTCCGGGCTCAGGATGCGGCTGGTAGAATCCAGCGGATCCACGGCGGGATAAATGCCCAGAGAGGAGATGGCACGGCTCAGAACGGTGGTGGCGTCCAGATGGGCGAAGGTGGTCGCCGGCGCGGGGTCGGTCAGGTCGTCCGCGGGCACGTACACCGCCTGTACGGAGGTGATGGAGCCCTTGCGGGTGGAAGTGATGCGCTCCTGCAGGGCGCCCATTTCCGTCGCCAGGGTGGGCTGGTAGCCTACGGCACTGGGCATACGGCCCAGCAGCGCGGATACCTCGGAGCCCGCCTGGGTGAAGCGGAAGATGTTGTCGATGAACAGCAGCACGTCCTGGTTCTCACGGTCGCGGAAGTATTCCGCCATGGTGAGGCCGGATAGGCCG
Source organism: Christensenellales bacterium (assembly GCA_045113475.1). Classification (GTDB taxonomy): domain Bacteria; phylum Bacillota; class Clostridia; order Christensenellales; family Aristaeellaceae; genus UBA4246. The sequence continues at coordinate 29,291 of JBGUIY010000198.1, forward strand.
ACGCGCATACGCGCTCCCGGCGGCTCGTTCATCTGGCCGTAGACGAGAGCGGTCTTGTTGATAACGCCGCTCTCCTTCATCTCGTTGTACAGGTCGTTGCCTTCACGGGTGCGCTCACCCACGCCCGCGAACACGGAAAGGCCGCCGTGCTGCTTGGCCACGTTGTTGATGAGCTCCATGATCAGAACGGTCTTGCCGACGCCCGCGCCGCCGAACAGGCCGATCTTGCCGCCCTTGGCGTAAGGGGCGATCAGGTCGACGACCTTGATACCCGTTTCGAGGATCTCCGTGGAGGATTCCTGCTCCTCATAGCTGGGGGCGGGACGGTGGATGGGCCAGCGCTCAGCGGTCTCCACCGGCTCCAGCTCGTCGATGGGCTGGCCCAGCAGGTTGAAGATACGGCCCAGGCACTCGTTGCCCACCGGCACGGTGATGGGGCCGCCGGTATCCACCGCGTCCAGGCCGCGGACCATGCCGTCCGTCGCGTTCATGGACACGCAGCGCGCCACATTGTCGCCGATATGCTGCGCGACTTCCGCGACCACCGTGCGATCGCCGCAGTCAATGTTGATCGCGGACAGCAGCTCGGGTAAATGCCCGTCTTCAAAACGGATGTCGAGCACAGGCCCGATGACCTGCACGACCTTCCCGATGTTCTTTTCGCTCACGCTTTCGGGCTCCTTTCTTCAGAAAAACAGTATGTAAGCTGAACAGCTTCAGCGGTTCCCTTATGCCTCCGCGCCGGCCACGATTTCCGTGATCTCCTGGGTGATCGCGCCCTGGCGCGCGCGGTTGTATTTGAGCCGCAGGCCGTCGATCATCTCGCCGGCGTTCTTGGTGGCGGAATCCATGGCGTTGCGCCGCGCGGCCACCTCGCTGGCAAACGCGTCGCAGGCGGCGGCGTACAGGCGGCCTGCCAGGTAATCCGGCATGGCTTTTTCCAGCGTCTCTTCGGGGTTCGGGTCGTACAGCGTCTGCACGATGCGGTCATTCTCCCCGCTCTGCTCCGGCTTTTCCACCGGCAGCAGGCGCTCCACCTGGACCTCCTGGCTCATCATGCTCACGAAGCCGGTATGCACCAGCACCAGCTCGTCGAACCTGCCCGCCAGATAGCCCTCGGTCAGCTGCCTGACCAGCCTGAAGCACGTACTGACGCCCAGCCCTTCCACGTGGCTGTAATCCGTGTTCAGGAGCTCCACGCCAAGACGCTGATACTTCTCGATCGCCTTGCGGCCGATGGGCAGCACCATGTAGGGCGTATCCACCACGTCAGCGGCCACCGCCTTGAAGATGTTGGCGTTATAGCCGCCCGCCAGGCCGCGTTCGCCCGCGATGACGATGTAGCACCGCTTCTGCACCGGCCGCGCGCTCACATAGGGCACGCTCTGGTCAGTGCAGGCCAGGACGGCTGCCTGGATCGCTTCGCGGGAAATCTCCGCGTAAGGCTTGCTCGTCTCCATGCGCTCCTTGGAGCGGCGCAGCTTGGATGTGGCGACGAGCTGCATGGCCCGGGTGATTTGCATCGTGCTCTCCACGCTTTTGATGCGGAGCTTGATGCTTTTCATGGACGAACCTGCCATGACGCGCCTCCTTTAGGAATCATTGAATGAGATGATCATACGAAGATCAGATAAATGCTAAAAGACTGTGCGTGGATTTGGCGTTTCATCAAGGAAACTGCCCGAAAGTGTACCCGTTGTGGTACGGTGAGGGTAGTTGACACTGCGTAAACGTCAAAGGCACGTGCAGGATTCAGCGGTTTCGGCTGAGATCAGTATCAGGGATGAGCCTTGATAAAATCGGCGGTATAGCCGTCCAGAGCGCTCCTGAGTTTGGCTTCCGTCTCCTCGGCCAGCAGGCCGGTGGTACGGATGGTATCCAGCACGTCCGCGTGCTGGGCGGTCATGCGCTCGTACAGTCCCTGTTCGTACTCGGCCACCTTCGCCACGTCCACCTTTTCCAGATAGCCGTGGGTCACAGCGTAGAAGATGCACACCTGGTGCTCTACCGCCACGGGACGGTTGCGGTTCTGCTTGAGCACCTCCACGATGCGCGCGCCCTGGGCCAGGCGGGCCTTGGTGTCCGCGTCCAGGTCGGAGCCGAACTGGGCGAAGGACTGCAGCTCGCGGTACTGGCTGTACAGCAGCTTGAGGCTGCCGGCGACCTTCTTCATGGCCTTGATCTGGGCGTCGCCGCCCACGCGGCTGACGGAGATACCGGGGTCGATGGCCGGCATGACGCCGCTGTGGAACAGTTCCGTATCCAGGAAGATCTGGCCGTCCGTGATGGAAATGACGTTGGTCGGGATGTAGGCGGATACGTCGCCCGCCTGCGTCTCGATGATCGGCAGGGCGGTGATGGAGCCGCCGCCGTACTTCTGGTCGACGCGGGCCGCGCGCTCCAGCAGGCGGCTGTGGAGGTAGAAGACGTCGCCGGGGTACGCCTCGCGTCCCGGAGGACGGCGGATCAGCAGCGACAGGGCGCGGTAGGCCACGGCGTGCTTGGACAGATCGTCGTAGATGATCAGCACGTCCTTGCCCTGGTCCATGAAATACTCGCCCATGGCGCAGCCTGCGTAAGGCGCGATATACTGCAGCGGGCTCAGCTCGCTGGCGGTCGCGCTGACGACGATGGTATAATCCATCGCGCCGGCGGCGGTCAGGGTTTCCACCAGCTGGGCCACCGTCGAGCACTTCTGGCCGATGGCCACGTAAATGCAGATGACGTCCTTGCCCTTCTGGTTGATGATCGTATCGGTGGCGATGACCGTTTTACCGGTCTGGCGGTCGCCGATGATCAGCTCGCGCTGTCCGCGGCCGATGGGGATCATACTGTCGATGGCCTTGATACCGGTCTGCAGCGGCACGGACACCTTGCGGCGCTTGATGATGCCGGGGGCGTTGCGTTCGATCGGGTAATGGTCCTTCGCCTCGATGGGGCCTTTGCCGTCCACCGGCTGGCCCAGAGCGTTGACCACGCGGCCGATCAGCTGCTCGCCCACGGGCACGGAAACGACGGTGCCGGTGCGTTCCACCGTGTCGCCCTCGCGGATGCCCTCGTCCGTACCCAGCATAACGATGGCGACGGAGTTTTCCTCCAGGTTCAGCGCCATGCCGTACTCGCCGTTGGGGAAGCGCACCAGTTCGTTCGCCATGCAGGCGTCCAGGCCGGTGGCCCGGGCAATGCCGTCGCCGATCATGATGATCGTGCCGGTATCATTCTGGGAAATCTTGTTTTCGTATTGCTTGATCTGCTGTTTGATCAGCTTGGAAATCTCTTCAGGTTTCAACTGCATGTTCTTCACCGCTTTCCTCAGACTTTGCCCGAAATGACGCGCCTGATGTTATCCAGCCTCTGG
>JBGUIY010000199.1:0-9588 GCA_045113475.1 Christensenellales bacterium
CCAAAGCTCAGGGCTGCAGGGAATTTGCCAGCGACTGCGAACTGGACAACACGGACAGCCAGCGTTTTCATCAGGCTGCCGGCTTTGCGGAAGCCAACCGGATCGTGGCGTATGTGAAGAAGCTGTGATCCGTCGCGGAGCTGTTATGAGGTTCTGTGTCGTCATCCGGAGACAGGAGTAAAAACCATGATAGAGACTGAACGCCTGCTTTTGCGCGAATACACCAGGGACGATTTTGACGCCCTGTATGAAATCATATCCGATCCGGAAACGATGGCGCACTATCCCAGGCCCTATGATCAAAACGGCACCCGGCGGTGGATCAGCTGGAGCCTGGAGAATTACGCCAGATACGGATTCGGCCTGTGGGCAATGGTACTGAAGGAAACGGGAGGATTCATCGGGGACTGCGGGCTGCCCCTGCAGAACATCGACGGGGAGATGCTGCCGGAGATCGGCTATCATGTCCATAAGAAATACTGGCGGCGCGGTTTTGCGAAGGAAGCGGCCCGTGCCGTGCGGGACTGGGCGTTCCTGAACACGGATTATAACGCGCTGTATTCCTACATGAACCATACCAACGAGGGCTCCCGGCGCACCGCCATGGCCAACGGCATGAAAAAGGTAAAGGAATACCCTGATTCGGAAGGCAGCGTCTCCTGCGTCTACGCGATCACCCGTGAGGAATGGGAGCAGCTGCGGCAGCAGGGCAGAACATGACATACCGGAGAAAAAAATGATGAAAACCGTCGAGATCCTGGGAGCGAACCGTTTTGAAACCTTTTCCAAAACCCATGTGGGCAGCCGGGCTGTGGTCGTCCGCGACGGTTTGATCCTGCTTTCCCATGAAACGATACCGGGCTGGTGGCTGATCCCCGGCGGCGGCACGGAGGAGGGCGAAACGCCGGAAGCATGCTGTATCCGGGAAGTGGAAGAAGAAACAGGTTTCATCGTGAAACCCCTGCGGCAGTTCCTCACGCTGTATGAATACTATGAGGAATACCGGTATATCAGCCATTATTTTGTCTGCGGGATCATAGGCACAGGGCAGATGCGCCTGACGGACGCGGAAAAACGCCGGGGCCTTGAACCGCAGTGGCTCCCGCTTGAGGACGCGGTCGGCATATTTTCCCGCCATCAGGAATATGCAGGCATCCATGAGGAGCAGCGGGGATCCTACCTGCGGGAATATACCGCCCTGAAGGAGTATCTGGCGTTCCGGAGATCAGCGGTTTGAAAAAAGGAGTACCGAGAATGAGCAGCATCGGGAAATACCGGCAATACTTTACAAAAGATTATCTGATGGGGCCGAATTCATTCCGCCTGCTGGATGAGCTGATCCGCAGAAAGCCGTCGGACGTCCGGTTTCACCGGACGCTGGATCTGGGATGCGGATATGCCCTGACATCCCTGTTCATCGCCAATGAAACGGACGCGGATTACGTGTATGCCTGCGATCTGTGGATCCCCGCATCGGAAAACTACCGGAGGATCCGGGACAGCCATCTGGAGGACATAATCATTCCGATCCACGGCGACGCCATGGACATGCCCTTTGCTCATGAATACTTTGACGCGGTCGTCAGCGTCGACGCCTATCATTACTTCGGCTGCAGGGAAGGCGTATTTGCCGAAAAGATCCTGCCGTTTGTCAAAAAAGGCGGTTATGTGATGATCGCCGTCCCGGGACTAAAGGAACAGCCCGCAGGTGAATTGAAACAGTTGTTTGAAACCTGGGCCGAAGGGGACGACGCACAGCTGTTCAAAACAGCGGCCTGGTGGGAAGAACTCCTGAAAAACGAATGTGCCGAAACGTGCGATATCACCGTGAAGGAAGCGGAATGCTTTGACATTGCCTGGCAGGAGTGGTTTGATTCGGGGCATGAATACGGCATCCGCGACAAAGAATTCCTGCAAAAAGGACTGGACAGGATCCTGAACTTTGTACTGATCTACGTCAGAAAGAACCAGGGAACCACTGATTAATCCGGCGGTCTCTCAATTCGCCAACTGAAACCTCATTTATTACTCCGGCAACCAAATATTGCCAGAATCTGCTTGTCCAAAGGGCCGGGTGCTTTGTCATCGTCAGTCGCCGATGCTCCGGCATCGCCTCCTTCCTCTTCCGCGCAATCCAGCCTTTGTCCGGCATATCTTCTTGGCAACATTTAATTGCCGGAGCAATAATCAGCGTTTCCTTATTTGTTCGGAAGGCTGAAAAGACGATACATTGCGCCAGATTATTCTCATAATCCAACCGCCATGGTACATCATACATATTCGGAGATCCCCTCCAATGTCATCCTGACCCGCCCCGCCCGCGCTAGCGGGGCGAGCGAAGGATCCGTTTTGTGGCATGTTCCATAGCGCATTTCCGGAAGAAACAACTGCTGTCCTCTTGTCAAACGCAATTTGTCAGGGTATAGTATTCATGGCTGAACAAGAAAAACATCATTAAAGAAGGATCACCGGCAATGCGCATTCATCAATACTATGTATACATCCTGACCAACTGGAATAACCATGTGCTATACACCGGGGTGACGAACGATCTTGAACGGCGTCTGTACGAGCATCGTCATGGCGTAAACGAGGGATTCAGCAAGAGGTACAATACGCATAAGCTCGTGTATTATGCGGATTTCCATAACACAGAGGATGCAATCGCTTATGAAAAGACAATCAAAGGCTGGACGCGCGCGAAGAAGAATGCGCTGATTGAGGAGCAGAATCCATACTGGAAGGATCTGAGCGCCGATTGGCCGGAGTGGATAAGGGAATAAGAATACTCTCCCGATATGTTCTGTGCTCCGATGCTGGGTCATTGTAGAACAACAGAACAGATCCTTCGCAGGCGCTACGCTGCCGCTCCGCTGGCTCAGGATGACATAGAGGGGTGAGTGCTTCCTTTGTTTGGTTATTTGTCCGTAAGAAAAACGGTGATTCATCACGCCTGCTCAATCGCATAATCACAAAAAAGATGGCCTGTCACGCCATCTTTTTTGAATATATCCTGCGCTCTTTGCCTTCCCGTCACTCCGTGAACAGCGGGGTGGAATAATACCGGTCGCCGCTGTCGGGGAGGAGGGCGACGATGACCTTGCCCTTGTTTTCAGGCCGTTTGGCCAGGGTGATCGCGCCGAAAAGGGCGGCGCCGGAGGAGATGCCGACGGAAATGCCCTCTTTCCTCGCCAGCAGCTTCGCGGTGGCGAAGGCGTCCTGGTTGGAGGCTTTGAACACCTCGTCGTAGACCTTCGTGTTCAGCACGTCCGGCACGAAGCCCGCGCCGATGCCCTGGATCTTGTGGGCGCCGCTGCGGCCCTCGGACAGTACCGGAGAATCCTCCGGCTCCAGGGCGACCACCTTCACCGCGGGGTTCTGCTCCTTCAGGTATTCCCCCGTACCGGTCACGGTGCCGCCGGTGCCCACGCCGGCAATGAAGATATCCACCTTGCCGTCCGTATCGCGCCAGATCTCGGGGCCGGTGGTGGCCTTGTGAATGGCGGGGTTGGCCGGGTTCACAAACTGCCCGGGAATAAAGCTGTTCGGGATCTCCTGCGCCAGCTCGTTTGCCCTGGCGATGGCGCCCTTCATCCCCTTGGCGCCTTCAGTGAGCACGAGCTCGGCGCAGTATGCCTTCAGGATGTTCCGACGCTCCACACTCATGGTTTCCGGCATGGTCAGAATGATGCGGTAGCCCTTCGCCGCAGCGATGGCGGCCAGGCCGATGCCGGTATTGCCGGAGGTGGGCTCGATGATCACGGAACCTTCCTTCAGCAGGCCCTTCGCCTCGGCGTCCTCGATCATCGCCTTGGCGATGCGGTCCTTCACGCTGCCGGCGGGGTTGAAGTATTCCAGCTTCACCAGGACGGTCGCTTCCAGTCCCAGCGCTTTTTCAATGTTCGCCACCTCCACCAGGGGCGTGTTGCCGATCAGACCCAGAGTGCCCTGATAAATCTTAGACATAAACTGTACCTTCCTTTCAGCCGTTCACGGCGGCAAAGCCGTTTTCAAGATCCTGAATGATATCGTCGATGTGCTCGGTGCCGATGGAGAGACGGATGGTGTTGGGCCTGATGCCCTGATCCAGCAGCTCCGACTCGGAAAGCTGGGAGTGCGTGGTGGAGGCGGGATGGATCACCAGACTCTTCACGTCCGCCACGTTGGCCAGCAGGGAAAAGATCTGAAGGCTGTCGATGAATTTCCAGGCCTCCGCCTGGCCGCCCTTGATCTCAAAGGTGAAGATCGACGCGCCGCCCTTGGGGAAATACTTCTCATACAGCGCGTGATCCGGATGATCCGGCAGGGACGGGTGATTCACCTTTTCGACCTGCGGATGGCCAGCCAGGTATTCCACCACCTTTTTGGTGTTCTCCGCGTGCCGTTCCAGGCGGAGCGACAGGGTCTCCACCCCCTGCAGGAGCAGGAAAGCGTTGAACGGGGAGATCGCCGCTCCGGTATCCCTCAGCAGGATGGCCCGGATATAGGTGACGAAGGCCGCAGGGCCCGCCGCGTCGTAGAACGAGACGCCGTGGTAGCTGGGATTCGGCTCTGCGATGTTCGGGTACTTCCCGCTGGCGCGCCAGTCAAACCTGCCGGACTCCACGATGATGCCGCCCAGGGTGGTGCCGTGGCCGCCGATGAACTTGGTGGCGGAGTGCACCACGATGTCCGCGCCGTGCTCGATGGGCCGGATCAGGAAAGGCGTTCCGAAAGTGTTGTCCACCACCACCGGCAGCCCGTGCCGGTGCGCGATCTCAGCAATGGCGTCGATGTCCGGGATATCGCTGTTCGGGTTGCCCAGCGTCTCCAGGTACACCGCCCGCGTATTGTCCCGGATGGCGCCTTCGACCTCAGCCAGGTCGTGTGCGTTCACGAAGGTGGTTTCGATGCCGTACTGGGGCAGGGTGTGGGCCAGCAGATTGTAGCTGCCGCCGTATATGGTCTTCTGGGCCACGATATGGCCCTGATTCGCGGCCAGCGCCTGGATGGTATAGGCGATCGCCGCCGCGCCGGAGGCCAGGGCCAGGGCCGCGCTGCCGCCCTCCAGGGCCGCAAGGCGCTTTTCAAGCACTTCCTGGGTGGAGTTGGTCAGCCTGCCGTAGATATTGCCCGCATCCGCGAGGCCGAAACGGTCGGCGGCGTGCCGGCTGTTGTGAAAAACATAGGACGTGGTCTGGTAGATCGGCACGGCGCGGGCGTCCGTTGCCGGATCCGCCTGCTCCTGCCCCACGTGCAGCTGCAGAGTCTCGAATTTATAGCCGCTCATGCCTGATTCTCCTTTTTTAGTTTGATTTGACGCCGAAAAAATGACCGGCGTCTTTTTTGGAAACGTCGGTGCCTTTCGATGCTGGCTTCAGACAGCGTGCTGTAAAACTGTGCACAGACCGGCCGGCAGCAGATGAGCCTCAGCGTTGTGCAGGATACGCGCGCTAATGTGAATCCTGTATCAGCGCTCCCGGACACAAGGCGTATGCCCGGGAGTTGCGCATTCGACATCGCATGGCTGCACGCTCGCTGTTGATGACTGTACCGGACACTTCTGACGCCTCCTTCCAGGATGAATTGAACACAATATATCAGTATTTAACTACTATGTCAATAGGTTTTAAAGTTTTTTGCCTGTTTTTTTCTGATAATCCTCCAGCGCGGACTTGATGGCTTCTTCCGCCAGCACACTGCAGTGCATTTTGTAGTCAGGCAGCCCGTCCAGGGCTTCCGCGACGGCTTTGTTCGTCAGCTTCATCGCGTCGGCCACGGGTTTTCCCTTGATCATTTCCGTGGCCATGGAACTGGAAGCGATGGCGCTGCCGCAGCCGAAGGTCTCAAACTTCACGTCCTGGATGACGTCGTCCTCGATCTTCAGGTACATCTTCATGATGTCCCCGCACTTGGCGTTGCCCACCTCCCCGATGCCATTGGCGTCCTCGATCACGCCGACGTTGCGCGGGTTCCGGAAATGATCCATCACTTTTTCGCTGTATAATGCCATGACGACTGCCTCCTCACAGAATGAATTGTTTTTTGCCGGACATCAGGTCTCTCCAGATCGGGGAGAACCCGCGCAGGTACTGCACGACTTCGCCGACCGAGCGGATGATCTCGTCCACTTCCGCTTCGGTGGTTTCCTCGCTGATGCTCAGCCGCAGCGAGCCGTGGGCCACGTCGTGCACCCGGCCGATGGCCAGCAGCACGTGGCTCGGATCCAGGGAGCCGGAGGTACAGGCGCTGCCGGAGGACGCCTGGATGCCCTTATCGTCCAGCAGCAGCAGCAGAGATTCGCCCTCGATGCCCTCAAAGCAGAAGTTCACGTTCCCCGGCAGCCGCCGCTGCGCGTCCCCGTTCAGGGCCGAATGGGGGATCTGCCTGAGGCCCGCGATCAGCCGGTCCCTGAGCTTTGCCACACGCGCGGCGTTGGCGGCCATATTCGCCTGCGCTTCTTTCAGCGCTGCCGCCATGGCGGCGATGCCGGGCACGTTTTCCGTACCGGCACGCCTGCCCCGCTCCTGCGCGCCGCCCTCGATCAGGTTCGTGAGCCGGATACCCTTCCGCGCGTAGAGGAAGCCGACGCCCTTCGGGCCGTGGAACTTGTGGGCGGACGCGGACAGCATGTCCACCATGTCCTCCGCCACGTTCACCGGGATATGCCCGACGGCCTGCACGGCGTCCGTATGGAACAGCACGTTTTTCGCCCGGCACACGGCCCCGATCTCACGGATGGGCTGGATCGTGCCGATCTCGTTGTTCGCGTACATGACGGTCACCAGGCAGGTATCGTCCCGGATGGCGGCCTCCACCTCCGCGGGCACCACCAGGCCGTTTTCATGCACGTCCAGCAGGGTGACCTCAAAGCCCTCTTTCTTCAGCTTTTCCAGCGTATGCAGGACCGCGTGATGCTCGAAGGCGGACGAGACGATGTGCTTTTTACCCTTCTTCCTGCCCAGTTCCGCGGCGGACAGGATGGCCTGATTATCCGCCTCGCTGCCGCCCGATGTAAAGACGATCTCCCGCGGTTCGGCGCCGATGGCGGCGGCCACGTCGCTCCGGGCCTGCTCCAGGATCTCTTTGGCCCTCTGTCCGTGTCCGTACAGGCTCGAGGGGTTCCCCCAGGCCTCCTTCATCAGGGACGTCATGGTATTTATCGCCGTATCGCTCATCCGGGTCGTGGCGGCATTGTCAGCGTAAATCATCGCGTTGGCTCCTTTCATGTGATGACGACCGCATTATAATACTATTTGTCTACTATGTCAATAGGTAATTAACGGTATACGCCGCCTTTGTTTTTCTGCTGCCATGCCCGGATACGGCCCGTATCAACAGGCGTCAGGCTTCAAAAGTACTGGCAAGCAGCACAGACAGCCGATCCGCGCGGAGGGATTGTACCTCCGTGCAGCAGAATTGTCCGGCCGTTCACAGCGGACGTTGTATTATAGAAGGAGGTATGCACCATGGAAGAAGCCACGGAACTGGACATTGAAGAAATGGCAGTGATCTCAGGCGGTATGATCATCATCAACGATTGAAACCGCTTTATAAATCGGTTCTTCGCCCCGGAAATCCGGGGCTTTTCTCATTGCTTCACCGATCCGTTCCTGCCGGAACACACCAAGCTTTTTGCTGCCAGGACTGCCGGCACGGAAGCATTTATATGCCGAATACATGATTGCTCTTGCCTGACGGCTGTGTTATAATGATTCCAATATCGGGGGTGATCGGATGTCTCTGAAATGTCGGGCGCTGCGCCGTTTTCTGTGCCTGCTGACCGCCTGCGTCCTGTCTGCCGCGGCGCTTTGCCTTCCCGCAGCCGGCGCCCGGGCTGAAAATATAAAACTGACCTGCATGTTCGCGGATGTCGGCATCGGCCGCGATCTGACCTGGTATTTCGACTATTCGGACAAGCTGTTCAGCCGGTCCGCGGAGGAATACCACCACGACCTGGCCCGGGTATCGCTGGGCCTGGCCCTGTCCGCCTTCCGGGAAAACATCAGCCATGATCCGGACTTCATCGCGGACAACAACGTGATCGACTACCTGTCCGAGGCGGGCTTTTCCGACTTTGAAAGTACGGATTACGACCAGACGCCCTCCCTGCAGACGGTCGCCAGCGTTATCGGCTCGAAAAAAATGCGGGACGCGGAGGGCGAATTCACCCTGATCGCCGTGGGCATCTGCGGCGGCGGATATAAAAACGAATGGCTGTCCAACTTCTCGGTGGGCGACGGACTCCGCCACCTGGGCTTCAACCGCGCGGCCCAGAACGTGGAAGGCCGCATTCTGCTCTATATGACGAGCCGGCGCATCACCGGCCGCATGAAGTTGTGGGTCACGGGCTACAGCCGCGCTGCCGCCATCTCCAATATCGTCGGCGCGGACATGACCGATTACGGGCCCTTCGGCGAGAAAAACACCTTCGTATACGCCTTCGCCACCCCGCGCACCACCCGGGAACTCGTCACGGAACCCTATACGAATATCTATAACATCGTCGGCAAGATGGACGTCGTGCCGATGGTGCCCCTGCCGGACTGGGGATTCCACCGTTACGGCACCGACCTGTATACCCCCGCCCAGGAGACGGACGTCGATTATCCCGCCCGTTTGGCGCGCGCCGGCAAAGCGTTCAGCAAACTGACCGGCATGGAGATATGGAACAATCCGGAGATCAACCACCGGCTGCACACCTTCGTGTCCTACCTGCTCAAGCTGTGTCCGGACACGGCGGTCTATACGAAGTACCTTGAGGACCACCTCAAAAACATGTGGACCAACCGGACCGTCATCGGCCTGACGGGCGGCCTGATCTCCCTGCTGTCCAACGAAAACCTGATCACGGACGATAACCGCGATGAGGTGGACGCGCTGGTGAACCTGATCTTCAACATGGGCGTCAACCTGATCGCGCAGTCCGGCAGCATCCAGCTCAACTGGAACAGGCACTCCGGGCCCATCGCCAACCTCATGCACGAGCACCTTCCTTCCGTGTATCTGTCATGGATGTTTTCTTCCGACGATCCGGCGGAGATTTTTTCCGACAGGCTGAAATATCAGCGCATCATCGTCCAGGGCAATATCACGCTCTCCTGCTTCGATCAGGAGGGACAGCCTTTCCGGACGATGGACGAGACCGGCAGCGTCACCGACAGCCCCATGGATCCCGCAGCGGAAACGCGGCCCTTTATGATGCGCAGCGCCCCGTACAGCGTCGTCATCGTGCCCGAGGACGCGCCGTATGACGTGGGCGAATCCACCCTGGAAGACGAAAAGGTGACCGTCAGCATCATCGATTTCGACCTGTCCACCCTGGACGTGCTGTCCGGTTTCCGCTTTTCACTGCTGCAGAAAAAGGGACTGAACACGAGTCTGGAAATCAACGCGCTGAAGCAGCTCCTTGATATGGGACTGACCCTGAAGGAGGACGAACAGCCGACCTTCGAGGAACTCGAAGACGATGAGGTATGGATCGACGAGCTCGACCGGTTCGACACGAAGCTTCTGTACTCCACGCGCTTTGTCGAAAGCCTCGAAGCCGCCAACGTCTTCAACATTTCACGCATCGGGCTGCTGAATCTCATCATCATCACGCCCATC
>JBGUIY010000200.1:0-15910 GCA_045113475.1 Christensenellales bacterium
GATCTTTTCCCTGTGCGGGAACTGCGGCAGCAGGTACTTTTCAAACAGCGCGATCAGACGGGCGCTGCGCTCCACCACCGTTACGGATCGCACCGCTTCCGAACGGGCAGCCATCATGGTAAAATAGCCGAGGCCCAGGCCGCACACCCGCACATTCCCCCGCGCCTCCGCGATCTCCCGCCGCATGGTCAAGATCTCGTTGGGCGTGACAGTCATCCATTCCCGCCCGTCCTCCAGCACCGCCGGGTATTCGAAGGGCTCCGTGAAATAGCCCAGCGGCGGCACCTCCCGGCCGTCCGGCAGCAGGCGCATATGCCCGCAGGGAAAGAGCTGGTACGGCGCGTACCGCATCATCCGGAAGGTCCAGCTGCCTTCCGTGACGGCGGGAAACCGGATCTCCCGCAAATACGGATCTTCACGGAACTCGGAAGGCTCGGCGCGCCGCAGGGCGGGCTTCAGATACCGTTCGAGAAAGCGCCTGTCCCCGCCGGTGAGCAGGGCGTTCAGCAGCAGCGGAAAGGCCTCCTCCGTGCTCAGCCCGCTGTCCGCGGCAAATTCGCGCACTTCCTTTTCGGAAAACAAGGGCTGCGGAGCGTTCAGCAGCCGTGCGAAACGCTCCGCGGCCCTCAGGTTTTCTTCCGCCAGCCATGCGGGCCGGCGGGTTTCATCCACCGGATAAACCGCCATGGCCAGGGGTCACTCAAAAATCAGATGATCCAGCACCCCCAGCACGTCCGCGAACAGCGGGTCGTCCTGACCGGCGCTGAAGACGACCTGATAGAGGCCGCCGTTATGGGCGCCGACAAACAGGTGGCCGCTGCCGGACTGAAGCGGCGCGGTATAGAAGCTCACACCGCTGTGGACCTCAGGGGTGTATTTGCTGGTGTCAACGCGGATCAGCCCCAGCTGGACCACAGCATCAGTGTTCAGGGTCTCCCGGGTATAGCCCAGCTGCGTCAGCTGCGCCGCATAGCGCTCCCAGATGTTCATGCTGACAAGGGTGAAGTTTTTATTCTCTTCCGCTTCCGACTGGAACAGGGCAGTGCAGTCCCTCGGGTAGCCTGCGCGGTTCCAGCCGTCAGGCACCTGGAAGGAGAGCGAGGTATACGGGTCGCGGTACACGGTGCCCGTCCGGCCGTTGGCCTGTTCGGCCTCCACAGCCGCTTCAGCCTCGCCAGCGTCCGCCACGCGCACGCTCTCGATCACAGGCTGGTCGGCCTTGTTCACAGTGCCGTTATTGTCCTGCACATGGGTGAACATGCAGATGCGGTCCACCGCCGGCATGCCGCAGAGCACCCGCCCGAAGGCCGCGTATGCGCCGTCCAGGTGCGGGGAATCGGCGTGCATGATGAAGAACTGGGAGGAAGCGCTGTTCATGTCGGAGGACCGCGCCATGGACAGCACGCCGCGGTCGTGCTTCAGGGGATTCTCCACGCCGTTCTGGGAGAACTCGCCTTTGATCTTCTCAGGGCTGCCGCCGGTGCCGTTGCCCAGGGGATCGCCGCCCTGGATCATGAAACCCGTGATGATGCGGTGGAAGGTCAGCCCGTCGTAGAAACCGCTGTTGACCAGCTTCAGGAAGTTCTCCACCGTGACCGGCGCGTACTCCGGATACAGCTCGGCGTAGATTTCGCCATAATCCCGGATGGCGATGCGCACGACGGGATGCTCCGCGCCGCCTTCCGCAGCGGCGGCCGTCACGCCGGACAATACCAGCGCCAGAGCGAGAAGATAAACCAGCCAGTTCTTTTTCATACCTGCCTCCGTGAGATAATCTGTTTCTCATGGATTATAACGCATATCGGGAAAAGTTTCAAACCATATTGTGTTGTTTTCCGCGCCGCTTCTGTGATAATATAACGGCAGGAACCATCGACGAAGGGAGGGTATCGCAAGAGTCTGCCTATGCCTTCCGCACTGAAGATCGCAGACGACGTCGACCGCGCCGTCTGCGCTGTGATCTGCCGCAGCGACGGCATCAAAGCCCGGGAGATCGCCAATATCCTCGGCCTGGATCACAAAACGGTCAACCATGTGCTCTACGCTTCGCCGCTGATGCACGAGCTCTGCTGGCAGGACAAGGAATACCGCTGGCACGGCATCGTGCGCCAGGGGCGGCCCCACACCGGCCTGCAGGAGTTTTCCGGCTACTATGGCCTGGTCAGGGAATTCCTGAGCCTCGGCGAAGCCGCCTGGCTGGACCGGCTGACCGAGGGCTGCACCAACATCGGCCGCAGCCTGAACGACACCCGGGGGCTGATGCATTCCTTCAGGGACTGCCGGGAGCAGATGGTGAGGCTGTTTGCCGACCTGCAGAACATGATGGGCAGCCGCTGCCTGGACTGGGAGATCGTTTTCGAGCTGCGGCTCAAGCGGTCGAAACATATCCGCATCTATGCCGACGTGCTGGTCATCACCGAAAGCAAGGTTTTCTCCCTGGAATTCAAGATGAAAGACGCCGTCGATCCCGGCGAGGTGATGCAGTCCGCCAAGTACAGCCCCTATCTGGAGATCCTGTTCGGTCCCGGCTACGACATCGTTCCCGCCCTGGTGCTGACCCGCGCCGCCGAGCTCTTCGAGTTCGTGCGCATCGGCCGGGCAGACGCCATCCTGCCGGTCTGCTCGGGGGACATGCTGTTCAACGTGTTCGACGAGTATCTGCACTTTCTTTCATAAACATCAGCCAATATTCTTCAGATCAAAGCAGCCAATGTCAATAAACATCGCTGCAATCACGAATGAAAGCCATGTAGCGGCGGCGCTTGCGCATCCCGTGCGCGGTGCGCGAGGCGCTTGCGCCCGCGGTGCGCGCGCGATACAAACGCCATCTTCGTGGCACAATGGCTGTCTCAATAACGAAAACAACCCGACAATAATCGATTGAATCATTGTGCTGCGAGTATGGCGGCCCAGGGGCCGCCGCTACATAATTCGTGGCTATGGCGGTTGTATCGCACACTGCGCACGGAATGTCCAGAGGCTGCCGCTGCAACGCAACAGCGCCTGTCCGGTTTTGCCCGGACAGGCGCTGTGTTATGCAGGGAACCGATCAATAGCTCTCCTGCAGTTCGATATTCTTGTAGCGGTTGAGGCCGGTGCCGGCGGGGATCAGCTTGCCGATGATCACGTTCTCCTTCAGGCCCAGCAGCGGGTCGACCTTGCCCTTGATGGCGGCTTCGGTCAGCACGCGGGTGGTCTCCTGGAAGGAGGCGGCGGAGAGGAAGCTCTCCGTAGCCAGGGAGGCCTTGGTGATGCCCAGCAGCACGCGGCGGCCGCTGGCAGGGCGTCCGCCCTCCATGATGGTCTTCTGGTTCGAGGTGTCGTAGGTGAAGTAGTCCACCAGGCTGCCGGGGAGCAGGTCGGTATCGGCGCTGTCCTCTACACGGACCTTGCGCAGCATCTGCCGCACGATGACCTCGATGTGCTTGTCGGCGATGTGCACGCCCTGCGAGTAGTACACGCTCAGGACCTCGCGCAGCAAGTATTCCTGCACCGCCTTGATGCCCAGGATGCGCAGCAGGTCATGCGGGTTGACGGAGCCTTCGATCAGCTCGTCGCCGGCCTTGACGTGGGTGCCGTCCTCGACCTTCAGGCGCGCGCCGTAGTGCAGCGGGTAGGTCTTCTTCTTGTTGGGGTCATCCTCGCTGGTGATGACGATCTCGCGCTTCTTCTTGCTCTCCACGATGGAGACCACGCCGGAGATGTCCGCCAGCATCGCGGTGCGCTTGGGCTTGCGGGCCTCAAACAGTTCCTCGACGCGGGGAAGACCCTGGGTGATGTCGTCCGCGCTGGCCACGCCGCCGGTGTGGAAGGTACGCAGCGTCAGCTGGGTACCGGGCTCGCCGATGGCCTGGGCTGCGATGATACCGACGGCCTCGCCGATATCCACCACGCCGCCATGGGCCATGTTCATGCCGTAGCAGCGGGCGCAGACGCCGTTCTGGCAGGTGCAGGTCAGCACGCTGCGGACGGAGGCCTTGCTGACGCCGGCCTTCTTGATGAGCTGCGCCTTGTTGTAGTCGATCAGCTCGTTGACCTTGACCAGCAGCTCGCCGGTGATCGGATTGTAGATATCCTCGGCGGCGAAGCGGCCGCGGACGCGCTCGTCGATGCCCTCGATCTCGCCGATGGCTTCCACGTTGATGCCGCGGACCCGCATGTTGCGGGCTTCAAAACAGTCCGTCTCCCGGACGATGACTTCCTGGGCGACGTCCACCAGACGGCGGGTCAGGTAACCCGAGTCGGCGGTACGGAGCGCGGTGTCCGCCAGGGACTTGCGGCTGCCGTGGGAGGACATGAAGTACTCGAGCACGCTCAGGCCCTCGCGGAAGTTGGAACGGATCGGCAGCTCCAGGGTGCCGCCGGAAGGCGACACCATCAGGCCGCGCATACCGGCCAGCTGGTTGATCTGGCCGGCGCTGCCGCGGGCGCCGGAGTCCGTCATCATACGGATGGGGTTGGTGGCCGGGAAGGCGTTCATGACCTCGCCCTTCAGATCGTTGGTGGTGGCGTTCCACAGCTCGATGATGCGGCGGTAGCGCTCGTCGTTGCTGATGGTACCGCGGCGGTACTCGCGGTTGTAAGCGGCCACCTGCTTGTCCGCCTTTTCCAGCATCTCCTGTTTGCTCTGGGGGATGATGACGTCGCTGACGGACACAGTAAGTGCGCCGATGGTGGAGTACTTGTAGCCCAGCGCCTTCATGGCGTCCAGGACCTCGGCGGTCTTGCTTTCGCCGTGCACCCGGAAGGAGCGTTCGACGATGGCGGAGAGGTCCTTCTTGACCACGGCACGGTCGATCTCCAGCTTGAACATATCGTCCATGGACTCGCGGGTCACGAAGCCCAGATCCTGCGGGATCACGGAGTTGAAGATCAGGCGGCCCAGGGTGGTGTCCACCAGGCGGCGCTCAGTCTCGCCGTCGAAGGTGCGCTCCAGGCGCACGCGGATCGGGGACTGCAGGGTGATCTGCTTCATGTCGTAAGCCATCTTGGCTTCCGCTTCGTCGCAGAAGACGCGGCCAGCGCCCTTGCCGTCCTGATTGATGATGGTCAGGTAGTAGCAGCCGATGACCATGTCCTGGGTGGGACTGATAACGGGCATGCCGTCCTGGGGCTTCATGATATTGTTGGCCGCCAGCATCAGGAAGCGGGCTTCCGCCTGGGCTTCCTGGGACAGCGGGACGTGCACGGCCATCTGGTCGCCGTCGAAGTCGGCGTTGAAGGCGGTACAGGCCAGGGGGTGCAGCTTCATGGCGCGGCCCTCTACCAGCACCGGCTCGAAGGCCTGGATGCCCAGACGGTGCAGGGTCGGCGCGCGGTTCAGCAGCACCGGATGCTCTTTGATGACGTCTTCCAGGATGTCCCAGACCTCGGGGCGCACCTTTTCGACCATCTTCTTGGCGGATTTCACGTTGTGAGCCGTCTTGCCGGAAACCAGGCGCTCCATGACGAAGGGCTTGAACAGCTCCAGGGCCATTTCCTTGGGCAGGCCGCACTGGTACAGCTTGAGTTCAGGCCCGACTACGATAACGGAACGGCCGGAATAGTCGACGCGCTTGCCCAGCAGGTTCTGGCGGAAGCGGCCCTGCTTGCCGCGCAGGAGGTCGGACAGGCTCTTCAGCGGGCGATTGCCGGGGCCCGTCACGGCGCGGCCGCGGCGGCCGTTGTCGAACAGGGCGTCCACAGCCTCCTGCAGCATGCGCTTCTCGTTGCGCACAATGATGTCCGGGGTGCCCAGTTCCTTCATGCGCTTGAGGCGGTTGTTGCGGTTGATGACGCGGCGGTACAGGTCGTTCAGGTCGGAGGTGGCGAAACGGCCGCCGTCCAGCTGCACCATGGGGCGCAGATCCGGCGGAATGACCGGGATCACGTCCATGATCATCCACTCGGGACGGTTGTGGGACTGGCGGAAGGCCTCCACGACCTCCAGGCGCTTCATGGCGTGTACGCGCTTCTGGCCCTCGGTATCCTTGTCCTTGTCCTTCTCCACCAGCTCGGCGATCTCTTTCTTGAGCTTCTCGGACAGATCGTCCAGATCCAGCTCAAGCAGCATCTCCTTGACGGCCTCGGCGCCGATGCCGGCGCGGAACCCGGGGCGTTCTTCCTCGGGCAGGTTCATCAGGTAGCGGTAATCGCTCTCGGACATCAGGTCGTGCTTCTGCACGGAGCGCGGAGCGCCGTCCTCGGTGTGGGGCGGCAGCTTGATGCCGTCGCCGGCGTCCAGCACGATGTAGGACGCGAAATACAGCACCTTTTCCAGCGCACGGGGGGAAATATCCAGGATCATGCCCATACGGCTGGGGATCCCGCGGAAATACCAGATATGGCTCACGGGCGCGGCCAGCTCGATGTGGCCCATGCGCTCGCGGCGCACCTTGGCGCGGGTGATCTCCACGCCGCACTTGTCGCACTTCTTTTCCTTGCCGCGGTACTTGACGCGCTTATACTTGCCGCAGTTGCATTCCCAGTCCTTGGTGGGTCCGAAAATGCGCTCGCAGAAGAGGCCGTCGCGTTCGGGCTTCAGCGTGCGATAGTTGATCGTTTCCGGCTTGGTGACCTCGCCGTAGGACCATTCCCGGATCTTTTCGGGGCTAGCCATCCCGATCTGGATGGCGTCCAGGTTGTTCAGCTCAAACATTGGCAGCACTCCCCTTATTCGTTGTCCTCGTTGTCCTCATCGTCCAGGCCGATGTCGTCAAAACCTTCCAGATCCATATCGTCGATGCCGCCGATATCGGTGAGGGCCTGGCCCACATCGAAATCGTCCACGGAATCGATGTCGATCTCTTCGTCGCCCTCCTGGCCTTCGATCTGCTCGCTGTCCTCGTTGAGGGCTTCGAGCGCATCGGTGCTGACGGGCAGATCCTCGTCCTCGTCGTCCAATTCCTTGATGATGATCTCGTTCTTGTCGCGGTCGAGCACCTTGATATCCAGCGCCAGGGACTCAAGCTCCTTGATGAGCACCTTGAAGCTCTCCGGCACGCCGGGCATCGGGATGTTCTGGCCCTTGACGATCGCCTCGTAGGTCTTGACGCGGCCGACCACGTCGTCGGACTTCACGGTCAGGATCTCCTGCAGCGTGTTGGCGGCGCCGTAGGCTTCCAGCGCCCAGACTTCCATCTCGCCGAAGCGCTGGCCGCCGAACTGGGCCTTGCCGCCCAGAGGCTGCTGCGTTACCAGGGAGTAGGGGCCGGTGGAGCGGGCGTGCATCTTGTCGTCCACCAGGTGGTGGAGCTTCAGGAAGTACATGTAGCCCACGGTGACGGGGTTTTCAAACTGCTCGCCGGTGCGGCCGTCGTACAGCACCGTCTTGCCGGTGGTGCTCAGGCCCGCCTTGATCAGGCAGTCGTCGATATCTTCCTTTGTAGCGCCGTCGAAGACGGGGGTGGCCACGTGCCAGCCCAGCTTCTTGGCGGCCAGGCCCAGGTGCACTTCCAGCACCTGACCCAGGTTCATACGGGAGGGAACGCCCAGCGGGTTCAGCACGATGTCCAGCGGCGTGCCGTCCGGCAGGAAGGGCATGTCCTCTTCGCGCAGGATGCGGCTGACGACGCCCTTGTTGCCGTGACGGCCGGACATCTTATCGCCGACGGAGATCTTGCGCTTCTGCGCGATGTACACGCGCACCATCATATTGACGCCGGGAGAGAGCTCATCCTTGTTCTCGCGGGTGAAGGTCTTGACATCCACGATGATGCCGCCCTCGCCGTGAGGCACCTTCAGGGAGGTGTCCCGGACTTCGCGGGCCTTTTCACCGAAGATGGCGCGCAGCAGGCGCTCTTCGGCGGTCAGCTCGGTCTCGCCCTTCGGGGTGACCTTGCCCACCAGGATATCGCCCGCACGGACTTCCGCGCCGATGCGGATGATGCCGTTCTCGTCCAGGTCGCGCACCGCGTCCTCGCCCACGTTGGGGATGTCGCGGGTGATCTCTTCCGGGCCCAGCTTGGTCTCGCGGGCTTCGGACTCGTACTCTTCGATGTGGATGGAGGTGTACTTGTCCTCCCGGACCAGGCGCTCGCTGATCAGGACGGCGTCTTCGTAGTTGTAGCCTTCCCAGGTCATGAAGCCGATCAGCATGTTCTTGCCCAGGCCGATCTCGCCGTTGTCGGTGGAGGGGCCGTCGGCGATCAGGTCGCCCACCTCGATGCGCTGGCCGCGGTTCACGCGGGGGCGCTGGTTGATGCAGGTGCCCTGGTTGCTGCGGGCGAATTTGGTCAGGTGGTAATCATGCTCGGTGCCGTTGTCTTCCCGCACGACCACGTGGTCGGAGGAAACGGCCACCACGGTGCCGCTGTGCTTGCTCTTGGTGACCACGCCGGAGTCCTGGGCGGCCTTGTACTCCATACCGGTGCCGACGAAGGGGGCTTCGGGCACCAGCAGCGGCACGGCCTGGCGCTGCATGTTGCAGCCCATCAGGGCGCGGTTGGCGTCGTCGTTCTCCAGGAAGGGGATCATGGCGGTGGAAACGGAGACGATCTGCTTGGGGCTCACGTCGATGAAGTCCACCTTGTCCGCGGTCACGGCGCGGGTATCGTCGCGCCAGCGCACAACCACCGTGTCGTTCACGAAGGAGCCGTCCGGATTCAGGGGTTCCTTGGCCTGGCCGATGATGTACTCGTCTTCCTCGTCGGCGGTCATGTAAACGATCTCGTCCGTCACGCAGTGGGTATTCTTGTCCACCTTGCGGTAGGGCGCTTCGATGAAGCCGTATTCGTTGATGCGCGCATAGGTCGCCAGGGAGCCGATCAGGCCGATGTTGGGGCCTTCAGGGGTCTCGATGGGGCAGATGCGGGAGTAGTGGCTGTAGTGAACGTCGCGGACTTCCATGCCGGCGCGGTCGCGGTTCAGGCCGCCGGGGCCCAGGGCCGACAGACGGCGCTTGTGGGTCAGCTCGGCCAGGGGGTTCGGCTGGTCCATGAACTGGGACAGCTGGGAGGAGCCGAAGAACTCCTTGATGGCGGCGGAGACCGGGCGGATGTTGATCAGGTCGCCAGGCTTCACGTCGTTGGCGTCCTGGATGGCCATGCGCTCGCGCACCACGCGCTCCAGGCGGCTCATGCCGATGCGGATCTGGTTCTGCAGCAGCTCGCCCACGGAGCGCAGGCGGCGGTTGCCCAGATGGTCGATGTCGTCAGTGACGCCGATGCCGTAGGGCAGGCCCAGCAGGTAGCTCATGGAGGCGACGATATCGTCGATGATGATGTGCTTGGGCACGAGCTCGCTGACATGCTCCCTGACGGTCGCCAGCAGGTCCTCTTCCGGGGTCTCCTCCAGCAGCTTGAGCAGGGTGGGCAGGTGGACCATTTCCACGATGCCGGCCTTTTTGGGCTCGAAGGGCAGGTAGCCGTCGGCGCGGACAAAGTTGTTGCCCACGACGGTGTGCGCTTCGCCGTCCACCAGGATGTCCAGCTTGTTGACGCCGGCGTTCTGCAGCGCCATGGCTTCCTCGCGGGTCAGCACGTCGCCGGCCTTCGCCAGCACCTCGCCGGTGAGCGGGCTCACGACGTTGGCCGCCAGCGGATGCCCCGCGATACGCGCGGCGATGCCGAGCTTCTTATTGAACTTGTAGCGGCCCACGCGCATGAGGTCATAGCGCTTGGGGTCGAAGAAAAAGCTGCGCAGCAGCGACCGCGCGCTGTCCTCGCTGGGCAGGTCGCCCGGCTTCTGGCGGCGGTAGATCTCCAGCAGGGCGTCCCGCTGGTTCTTCGTGGTGTCCACGTTCTGGATGGTGGCGAGCAGGCGCTCGTCTTCACCCAGCAGGGCGGTGATATCGTTGTCGGAACCGTAGCCCAGCGCGCGCAGCAGCACGGTGATGGGCAGCTTGCGGGCACGGTCGATGCGCACCCACAGCCCGTCGTTGGAGTCCGTCTCGTACTCCAGCCACGCGCCGCGGTTCGGGATGACCTGCGCGCTGTACAGGCGCTTGCCGGCCTTGTCGATCAGCACGTCGTAATACGCGCCGGGCGAACGCACCAGCTGGCTCACGATGACGCGCTCCGCGCCGTTGATAATGAAAGTGCCGTGTTCGGTCATGAGCGGGAAATCGCCCATGAACACTTCGGATTCCTTGATTTCGCCGGTTTCCCGGTTCTTCAGGCGCACGGAAACTTTGAGCGGGGGCGCGTAGGTCAGATCCCTCTCCCGGCAGCGCTCCACATCGTTTTTCGGTTTGCTGTCCAGCGAGTAATCGACGAATTCCAATACCAGATTTTCGCTGTAATCGGTAATCGGGGACACGTCTGCCAGGACCTCTTTCAGATCTTCCTGCAGAAAATGGCGGTAGCTCGTCTTCTGCACCTCGATCAGATCCGGCATGTCCAGGACTTCGTCAATGCGTGAGAAGCTCATGCGCTTGCGCAGCTTTCCCATCGACACCTCGTGCACCATAATACGAATCACTCCTTTAATGCTGCTCAGTGCAACCCTTTACCCCATCGGCCTCCTGAGCTGACAGGGCTTTGGGAAGGCAATAAAAACCCGGCATCAAGTCGACACTGATGCAATCGTAAATGATAGCATATGAAGTTCCGTATGTCAAGCAAAAAGTTTAAAACAAATTACATATAATATTGTTTAAAAACCGTCAGAAGCCGTTACCGGCGCGGCAAAACACACGAACGCAGAAAAATGAGATTGTTATACCATTCCGTGTCCTGTTTGTTATCGCAGCGGCATTTTTGCCACGAAAACGGCGGCCCGGGGGCCGCCGCTGCGCATAATACTTTTGTTCCGAAACAAGGGCGCGGCTTTACCGGCCGCCGATGATTTCGTAGGTTCTGTCAAAATATTCCCTTTCGACAAAATTGAAATCTATATGCCGTATCCTTCCGTCCTCATCTCTTTCCACGGAATAGAACATAACGACTGCCGTCTGCGCTGCCGTTTCCTCCGTGCCCCAAAGCATTGCCGAATAATAATGCCCGGGATCGTCAGGATGGACGCGCAGGATACCGCTGTCGAGTAGATACCTGATCTCTTCGCTTTCGGGCTCCGCGCACGTCCAGGCGCGCAGAGGCTCCGTGATCTGCCGATACCAGTCATCCTTCAGGCGGACATGCTTCTTTTCAAAAACCGCCTTTTCGTTTGGATACGGATAGCCGCCGGGGTCGACCTTGAAATAATCGCCTCTGGCCGCGATCTGGCCGGTGGCGCCGGCCGCCTCCAGGGAGAAGACCTCATACCTGCCGTCTTCCCGCGGGACGATCTTCCCTTCCCGGATCATTTTCTTTTCCATTTCCGTGTTTTCGCCCAGCTGCCATGCCTGGACGGGGACGTCCTTTTTCCTGACCCAAATCATTGCTGTGCCCTCAACTCCTCAATGATCCTGACGCCGCTGCTGGTGCCCAGGCGCGTGGCGCCGGCTTCCAGCATGGCTTTGGCGTCCGCCCAGCAGCGGATGCCCCCGGCCGCCTTCACCTGCACCGCCGGACCGGCAAACCGCTTCATCAGCGCCACGTGCTCCGCCGCCGCTCCGGCCGTGCCGAAGCCTGTGCTGGTCTTTACGAAGTCCGGCCTGACCCGGGAGGCGATCTTCGCAGCTTCGGCGATCTCCTCCTCCGTCAGGTAGCAGGTTTCAAAGATCACCTTGCAGCAGACGCCGGCCCCGCGCGCCAGGGCGGTCATGGTGGCCATTTCTTCTTCGATATAGGCGTAGTCGTGCTCCTTCAGCCGTCCCACGTTGAGCACGTAATCGAACTCCTGGCAGCCGTCAGCGATGGCGTTTGCCGCCTCGGCCAGCTTGGTGCGCACGGTGGTCTGGCCCAGGGGGAAGGCGACGGCCGCGCCGGTCAGCACCCCGCTGCCCGCCAGCATCTCCCGGCACATTTTCACCGGATAGGTGTTGACGGCGACCGACTTGAAGCCGTACCGCCTCGCCTCGCCGCAGAGATTTTGGAAATCCTCTCTCGTAGCGTAAGCCTTCAGGTTCGTGTGGTCGATCATGGCGGCCACCTGCCCGGGCGTCCAGATCACGGCGTTTCCTCCTCATCATCCGGCGCGGCTCCGCGCCATATATCGCGGCCCGCTATCAGGCCGGCAGACCGTCCGCGGCGTATACGCGCCTTCCCGCAAGATACGTTTCCAGTACTCTGATCCCGTGCAGGCTGCGGGGCGTGATCCGGAACGGATCCTCCGACAGGACGACGAAATCCGCCAGATATCCCGGAGCGATCCGGCCCTTGACCCGCTCCTCGAAGCTCGCCTCCGCGCCGCGCAGGGTAAAGCTGTCCAGCCCCTCCCGCACGGAGAAGGCCTGGTCCGGCAGGTAGGGGCCCGTGCCGTCCAGGGACGTGCGGGTAACGGCGCATTCGATGCCCGCCATCACGTCGGGCAGCTCCACCGGGCAGTCCGAGCCGTTGGAAACGCTGACGCCCGCGTCCATCAGCGTTTTCCAGTGATAGCTGGACGCCGCCAGTTCCTTTCCCGCGCGCTTTTCCACAATATGGTTGTCGTAATCCAGGAAGATGGACTGGGCGTATACGTGCAGCCCCAGTTCCCGGATGCGCCTGAGCTGCTCCGGGCGGGTGATCTGGCAGTGCACTATGCCGTGGCGGTGGTCAGGCCGGGGATGCGCCTCCAGCGCCCGCTCCAGGGCGTCCAGCACCTGATCCAGGCAGGCGTCCCCGATGGCGTGAACCGCCAGCTGCATCCCGTTTTCGTGGGCGCAGGCGACCATCGCGTTCAGGGCTTCGCCGGAATACAGCGAAAAGCCCCGCGTGTCCGGCTGATCCGCGTACGGCCGGGAC
The DNA here is from genome assembly GCA_045113475.1 of Christensenellales bacterium. Classification (GTDB taxonomy): domain Bacteria; phylum Bacillota; class Clostridia; order Christensenellales; family Aristaeellaceae; genus UBA4246. The sequence continues at coordinate 12,744 of JBGUIY010000200.1, forward strand.
AGATGCGCGGTGCGGCTGCCCAGGGAGCCGTCCCCCAGCAGCTTGACCGGCCCGATCCTGAACATCTCCGTGCCGGCACCCGTCTTGTATCCGGAGGCGATAAACCGCCGCAGTTCCGCCGGCCCGGTAAACTGCGCCTGCTCGCAGACGCGGACGGTCAGTTCCCCCGCCGCTGCCATCCCGCGGTATGCCGCGTTCACCGTTTCCCAGGGCACACCCGGAAAGACCTGGTAGTCGTCCGTCTGTACGCTGGTGACGCCGTAACGGTTCACCTCGCGGCAGGCGGCGCGCAGCATGTCCCGGATCTCCTCCGGGCCCGGTAGGGGCAGGGCCCGCTGCGCCAGTTCCATGGCGTTGTCGTAGAACCGCCCGTCCGGCAGGCCGTTTTCCATGCCGACAGCCCCGCCCTCCGGCGCGGCGGTATCCGCGCCGATCCCGGCCAGCGCCAGCGCTCTGGTGTTGAGCACGCAGCAATGGCCGCAGGCCCGGGTCAGCATGATGGGGATCTCCGTGGATACAGCGTCCAGGTCCCGCCTGTCGGGCATCCGCCTCACGTCGGCGAACAGATCCTGGTTCCAGCCGCGGCCCAGCAGCCACTGTCCCTCCCGCGGCGGGTTTTCGGCGAGGTACGCCCGGACATAAGCCAGCATCTCCGCAAGACTGCCCGTGTGTCCGGCCAGCCGCGCCATGCGCAGGCCGCTGCCGAAACCCAGCAGGTGCATATGGGAATCGTTGAAGCCCGGGCAGACGAAGCGCCCGCCCAGGTCCACGCGCCTGTCCTCCGCCGAAAGCGCCGTCAGCACCGCCCTGTCGCTCCCCGCCATGAGGAAGCGCCCGTCCTCCACGAGAAAAGCCTCGCAAAGGGGAAGATCTCCAGTGTATACCCGGCCGCGAAAATAGGCTGTCCTCATCGGCTGTCATCCCCTCCGCCATCATCCCGCGCGGCGACCCTCTCCTCCAGCCAGCCGCGGATAATGTTCTTCATCGTCTTCGGATGCCGGTTAAAATGGTGCGTTTCCCCGGGAATGATCTCAAGCCGGCAGTTCCGGTACCGTTTGGCAGCTTCCACAGAACCCTGTACCGGGATCACGTCGTCCCGGTCCCCGTGGATCAGCAGCACCGGCCCCGTATAACGGTCGATGGCGTCCTCCACCCGGATCGCCTGCGCGACCCGGATGTAATTCCCCTCCAGCGTCACGCCGTCGCAGACCTCTGTTTCATCCGGGATATGATCCGGATCAAAGCTGTAGCCCAGCAGGTCTCCCCGCCTCGCGCCTTCCGGGATCACGAAGGCGGGAGCGCGCAGGATCAGCCCTTTGATCCGGTCCGGCTCCATGCCCGCCGCCAGAGCCGCGGTCAGGCCGCCCTGGGAGTGGCCGGACAGGTAGATGTCCGTCACAAAATCGAGGCTCCTGGCATAATCGATCACGGCCATGGCGTTGCCGATCCATTTGTACAGCGTATGCTTTTTGAATTCGCCGCCGCTCTCGCCGTGGCCGTACATATCCACCCGCAGCGTGGCGAACCCCGCTTCGCGCATGGCTTCGCAGGCGGCGATATTGTGCGCCCTGTCCTTAGTACTGGTGAACCCGTGAATAAAGATCACCAGCGGCCCGCGTTCCCGGTCCGGCCTTTCCAGCACGGCGCTCAGCCGGATCCCGTCGTCCATTATGTACACGTTATTTTCCAGCCTTCTTTCTCTTTCCCGGAAGTACGGTGATCACGACGCCGGCCACGAAGATCGCCGCCCACACCGCCAGCGCCGCGTTCCAGCCCCAGTTCGTGATCACCACCGCGAACAGCATATTCGCGCTTGCTGCGCCGCAGTAGCCCATGCAGTCCAGCACGCCGTTCGCGCTGGAAACCTTGCCGCTCTTCGCGAGGCCCGGGATGTAGACACACCAGACCACGGAGGAGGCAATGCCTGCCGCGACGGTGGAAACGGCGAAGAGCAGCGCGTTGGGCCACGCAGCTCCGACAGGGATCATCGCCAGCGTCAGCGCAGCGGCAGCCATAAACATGCTGCCCATCATCCTGAGCCAGTTTTCACGGAAGAATTTCAGCAGGATCAGGCACAGCACCGGCGTAAACACTTTGGCGACCGACATGCCGGAATACACCATGCTCGCGGCAGTTTCCGGAAACTGGAGCCGCTCCGCCAGATAAGTCGGGATCCAGAAGCCGATGGCGGTGCCGGTGACTTCGGTAATGAGCATGAGAAAAAAGACCCGGACAAAATCCGGCAGCCGGAACACGCCGAGGATATCAAGGCGATGCCCTTTGTCCCGGGTCCCGGTCAGCTGAACGATCATCCCGCGTTTCTCAAGCACGGTCAGCAGGACGAAACCCAGCGCCGCGGCGATGTAAGCCGTGATGCCCGCGGCCGCAAACACCCGGTCCCAGCGGATGAACAGGGAAGCCACGCTGGCCGTCAGCGCGCCCAGGGACGGGGACATGGACAGCAGGCTGCAGCTGATGCGCGCGTATCGGGGCAGACTGTTTTCCGAAATGATCTTGACCAGCGGCCCCCGCAGCATGGAAAGCCCGAAGCCCACCAGGAAGAAGCACATGGCCTGCAGTATGCCCGGGCTGACGAAGGCAAACAGCAGCAGCCCGCTGCCGCCGGTCAGCATCCCCATCAGCACCATGTATTTTGATTTGATGTAGTCGCCGAGCACCCCGTTCACCAGCTGCCCCGCCGCATACGAGATCATGTATACGGACGAGAGCAGCGCGATGCCTTCCTTGGTGAACAGGGTCGAAGCCAGCATCTGCGGCGTGTAAACGCTCAGGATGCTGCGAAAGAAATAGCCGACCGCATAGGTCGCGATGCAGACCGCGCCTACGCATGCCGCCTTTTTCATTTCGTAATGTGCCTTCATAAAAAGCCTCTTCTGTTTCAGCGTTCCGGGACGCCCCGGACCCTTATCCCGAAGCATCATACCACATCCGTACCGCTTTCGCAATCGGATGTTCGGGCAGACGCGCCGCACCGGCCCAAGAGTAACTATCCACCGGCATAGCCGGTGGCTTTTCATATGCGGGCATAATCATAGACTACTAACTTGCGCCCTCGCAGACGCATGTACGATCTGCCAATTGCGTAGGCTGTTACTTGCTACCCGTAAACGGGTTATCGTTAGCTTTGCCCAGCATTGTCATCTGTT